>JBGAPN010000513.1:0-3587 GCA_044221235.1 Limisphaerales bacterium | reverse complement strand
ACGTGCAGACGAAGACGGTGTTTGGGCCTGGGCTGAAACAGGGTAAGACCACGATGTCCTGGGAACAGGAGGTGGAGGTTCTACCTGGGAAGGACGGTGGTGTTGACTTTTTTTGCTATGCGGTTCACTGACGCGCTGGAGAACGCTTCTTTTATCTGAGCTGGTCGGGGAGCCGGGAGGGACAACGCCAGATGTTCCGCCGGATCAAGGTGCATTTAAACCATCTTCCGCAGGACCTCGCCCGACAGGCCGTGGCTTCCGGTCGACGGGTTGTGGGCCGCATTCACGCCGTGGCCAGGGATGGCGGACCCGCGTGCGCCTCGGTGCCCCTGCTGGGAGACGGATGGCACCTCGAGGAAGTGGCCGGAACTTCTGGCGGGCGCCGAACCAAATCGGGCTGAATTTTCCTGTCCCATAATCCGTTCAGGAATTACCTGTCGGGTATCGTTTCATGCGCTATATCGAACCTCACGGACACATGGTCAGCCGGACGACCGACGACTATGTCGACATGGTCACCGCCGGATGCGCGGCGGTCTGCGAGCCTGCATTCTGGGCCGGTTTCGACCGCGGGTCGGTTGAAGGATTTCGGGACTACTTCCGCCAGTTGACCGAATACGAGCCGGCACGCGCGGCCCGGTACGGCCTCCCGCATTTCTGCTGGCTGTGCATCAATCCCAAGGAATCTGAGGACCTCCAGTTGGCGGATGATGTCCTTTCCATCATCCCGGAATACCTGGGCCGTCCCACGGTGCTGGGTATTGGCGAGATCGGGCTGAACAAGAACTCGAAGAACGAAATCCAGGTGTTGGAACGGCACGTGGACCTCGCGGCGCAGCATAAACAGCTGATTCTCGTCCACACGCCGCATCTGGAAGACAAGCTCAAGGGAACCCGTCTCATCCTCGACGTGCTGAAAAATGATTCCCGCATCGAGCCCGGACGGGTGCTGATCGACCATGTCGAGGAACACACCGTCAAAGCGGTGCTCGACCGCGGGCACTGGGCGGGCATGACGCTGTACCCGATCAGCAAATGCACCCCGGCCCGGGCGGTGGATATCCTCGACGTCCACGGGCACGAGCGGCTCTGGATGAATTCCGCCTGTGACTGGGGTGAGAGCGTGCCGTTGGCGATTCCCAAGACAGCGCTGGAAATGCGCCGACGCGGCTGGACTCCCGAGTCCATCGACCGGGTGATTTATCAGAACCCGATCCGGTTCCTGAACCAATGCCCGAAGTTTGCGTCCCGATTTGGAAGCGGGGCGTGAGGTCAGTTCACGAGCGCCCCAGCCGTCAATGGCCCAGCAGACGTTTCCCGAGGTGACGCTTGAGGGCCATGCGGCCTCCGTCGTCCTCGTGATTGCCGGGCACCCAATGACTGCGAGGGCCGTCGAGGATGGCCCAGCCTTCTTCGCCGTCCCGTGTCGCCTGGGCCACCGCTACCACGGACTCTCCATGGCCAAGATCGGGTGACAGACGGGCGATCGTCACCACCCGGGCGGACTCGAGGGGATCCCCGTTCCACTGAGCCAACAACGGTTGATGCTCATCGGATTCCTCGTCGGAATCCTCCTCTTCGATCAGGTCGGATTGGGACATCTCCCAGTAGCAGTGGACGGCATAGGCATCCTCCACGGAGCCCTGATGCAGGTCATACCCAAACAAGGCAAAGGTCACGCTCCCGACCAATCCCCAGCCGACGTCGTCTGCCTCCTCCGGATCCGTCGCCTTTGCGTGGTATCGGATCAGCCAGAACGGCTTCTGCTCGCCGGTCGGCGGCCATCGGAGGACCCGGTGGTCCACCACCTCGACGGTGTCCGGAAGGCGTGCGAGTTCATTGGGATGGCTCAACCAGGCGGCCATATCCGCGAGGGCGCTGAACTGAGGATCCTTCGCGGCGCGAGGAATCAGGTCCTCCTGTCCGATTTCCTGGAGGATTTCCTTGGCCAGTGCTGCCGTTCCCCAATGCCTGCATCCCGCGATCAGGACATCCAATCCATCTTCCCAGCCTGCGGCCGCCCGGAGCCGGGCTGCTGCGAAACGAACGTCGACATCCGGGTGGGTCAGGGCTTTGGACGCAAGGTCCAGGGACTGCGGCAATCGTGGCAGCGCTGCCAAGGCGCTTTGGGCCCGGTCGAAGTGTTCCGGGCTGGGATCGGTGAGCCACTGTTCGAGCCGGCGCCTCCCCTCCGCAGAACTAAACGGATGCACGTCCGTCTCGACGGATTGTTCGGTCGCGGTAATCGAATCCAGCAGGACACGGGCAATGGGGTCGCAAGGCAGGGATTGGGACAGCTCGGTGAAGATTCGAGCTCGGTCCGGATGGCCGGGCGACAGGGCCCTGAAGACGGAACCCCAGGCCATGCCGTCCGGATTGAGCGGCAGCCGTACTGCCGCCAACAGTCGCTCCGCAGCGGCTTCCGATTCGTAGGAGACCAGTACCCTCAGCAGGATGAGGAGGATGTCACCGGTTTCGTCTGGAGCCGTGGCAAGGAACCGGTCGTACAACCGGACCAAGTGGGGAATGCCTTGGTTCCGCAAGACACCAAAGGCTTCGGAATCACGGTCCTGGATGGCCGAGAAGAGTCGGGTTACGGCCTGGACCTGGCGGGGTAGGTCCAAACTTTCCCCGGATTGAAGCTGGACCAAGGTCTCGACGATGGCTTCCGCGTCCTCCCGGGTTGAAATGGGTTCGCCCGCGACGGACAGCAGGGACCGGCGTAGGTCGCCCCGGACCAATCCTTCGTTTAATGCTTCCCCCACGGCGGACCGGCATGCGATCCGCCGCGGTTGTTCCTGTGGGACGTAGAAGTCCGCGGCGGGAGCGGTTGTTTTCTGCCACAGCAGTTTTAGGGGCATTCCCCGGTCCGCGTTCAATTGGGCAACCGCGGCGCGCGGATCGCCGTCTTCAAATCGGTTTCGCCCTATGTCGAGATCACCGGTCCCCCCCATCCATGCGGCCGTCACCATGTCCGGCGTCATGTCGTCCGAAATCACCACCAAGGACTCCCGAACATCCGCCGGCTGGAAGGGCAGCCCGGATTGGATGCGTAGCCAGTTGAAGAGCCAGCGCTCGATGTTTTCATGCCGCGCCAGGTCCAGGGCTTCGGATTGTTCCGAAGTCAGTTCGGCGGGGTTCCAGCCACGTTGGGCGCAGATTTCCTCGCGATTCCAGCCGGCGCGTTCGGCGCGCCACGCCTGGATGCGTCCGAATCCTTCTTCCACCCAATGGATGGCCTGCCCGGGTCCCAGCGGAACGGTGGCGCCGGTCGGGCGCTCTGCATCCTGGGCCGCGATGAGTTCCTCCGGGGTCCGTTCCGGATGGAATCGGCGGGTCATCCACGGCGGCGGGGTGAGTCCGATGGCCGGCGTGGAATCGCAGAGCTCAAAGATGCGTCCGTCCTGGTACCGCGTTTCGAGTTCGAAGGTGATCCCCTTGGAGGTCTTGGAGACGAACGCGGCGGTGTTGCGATCCGGATGGCGGAAGCTGACCGTGGCGTAGTGGGGCAGGTTAGAGAATTCGAAGGCACCCTCCCGGTGGTAGCCCGCGCGCTCCAAGGCGTCCATGCGCCGCACAGCCTCCGG
>JBGAPN010000512.1:0-3592 GCA_044221235.1 Limisphaerales bacterium | reverse complement strand
GCTTGCGATGTCCGGGCGCCCCAACCTGGTGCTCATCCTGACCGACGATCAACGATTCGATACCCTCCATGCGGCGGGAAACCGGACGATCCGGACTCCCAACCTCGATCGTCTGATGGCGGAAGGGGTTACCTTCCGGAACAGCTTTGTGACCACTCCGATCTGCTGTGTCAGCCGCGCCTCGATCTTTACGGGACAGCAGGCACGGCGGCATCGGATCGGCGACTTTGAGACGCCGTTCAGTGCGGCGGCGTGGGGTCGGACCTATCCGGCGCTGCTGCGTCAGGCCGGATACCGGACCGGATTCATCGGGAAGTTCGGAGTGGGAAACGCACCGGCGGTGGCGGCCCGGGCCGCGGATTTTGACTTCTGGCGCGGACAGCCTGGTCAGGCGGGGGAGTGGTTCATCGAACCGGGCGACCCGTCCCAAACGCATGCCACTGCCCGAATGGGGGACGAGGCGCTGTCCTTCCTCGATCGCAGTTCATCCAACCAGCCGTTCTGCCTGTCCTTGAGCTTCAACGCACCGCATGCCCGGGACGGCAAACGCCGTGAATTCGAGCCGGACCGACGGGATGAACGCCTGTATGCGGAGATCCAGATTGCCCGGTCGTCGACTGCAACCGAGGAGGCGTTCCTGCAGATGCCGGAGTTCGTCCGAACCTCGGAGTCGAGACGCCGTTGGGAGAAACGATTCGCCTCGGACGCACAGTTTCAATCGACCCTGAGGGATTACTACCGGTTGGTGACGGGAATCGACCGTGAAGTGGGACGGATTCGGAAGAGATTGGAGGAGTTGGGGCATGCCGACGACACGGTGATCATTTTCACTTCGGACAATGGGTGGTTTGCCGGCGAACATGGGCTGGCGGACAAGTGGTACATTTACGAGGAATCCATCCGCGTGCCCCTGATCATTCTGGATCCGCGGCTTCCACGCTCGTGTCGGGGAAAGACCCGCGAGGAAATGGTGCTCAACATCGATCTGGCGCCGACGCTGCTGTCGCTGGCCGGTCAGCCGGTGCCGGTGGAAATGCAGGGCCGGAGTCTGGTGCCGCTGCTCTGTGGGCGGACGCCAGGGGACTGGCGAACCGAGTTCTTCTTTGAGCACCATTACGCCCCGGCTCTCATTCCACCGAGTGAGGGAATCCGAACCGCCCGCTGGACCTATGTGCGATGGCTGGCCCCGAATCCGGAGGTGGAGGAATTGTATGATCTGCGATCGGACCCGGCTCAGCGTCACAACCGGGCCGGCGACCTCAGCAACGCACGGACCCTTGAGGCTTTGAGGCTCCGGACCCGCGAACTGGCGCAATTCTCCGAGTAGGAAATTCGACCCAAGGCCGGTTTCCGGTTGTCGGGGAGAGGGCAATCCCGGTTCTCTAGACCCATGCACCGGACGCTGTGGATCCTGTTTCTGGCCCTGCTTTGTCCCCTGACGTCGCCAGGAGGAGAGCCTGCACCCCAGGGCGCCGCGATGCTCAAGACGGACATCCTGGGCGTCTTTGCTCATCCGGATGACGAAACGGGGGCGGCAACCCCCCTGGCGGCGTATGCCTTGGGACGAGGTGCGGTGGTCGCCAACGTTTACTGCACCCGGGGAGAGGGTGGCGGAAACATGGTGGGGACCCAGGCAGGCCGCGCGCTGGGCATCTTGCGTGAGGCCGAACTGAAACGCTGCCTGCAGGAACTCGGAGTCCGCCACTGCTACTTTCTGGACCAAGCCGATTTCGCCTACACCGAGAGTCTCGCGGTAACCCTTGAAAAATGGGGGCACGAGGAAACGTTGCGACGGCTCGTCCGGTTGGTTCGCGCGTTGCGTCCTGAAGTCATGGTCACCATGAATCCCACGCCCAATCCGGGGCAGCACGGCAACCATCAGGCGGCGGGCCTGCTGGCGGTGGAGGCCTTCGACGCGGCGGCTGATCCGCGACGATTCCCGGAGCAGTTGAAGGACGAAGGCCTTTCCCCGTGGCAGCCCCGAAAACTGTATTACGGCGGACCTGCCGGTACCGGAGCAACTCTCGCCGTGAACCAGCCGCTTCCCGACGGAAGGACGCCAGGCGACGTGGCGGGAAAGGCACTCTCCGAACACCGTTCCCAAGGCTTCGGTGGCTTTGCCAATTCACCGTGGTTACGGCGGCCGCAGAACTGGACCCTCGTGAAAAGTGTGGTGCCATTTGAAACGGCCGAGGTGGACCTGATGCGTGGACTGCCGGTCCCGGGTGACCTGCCGTCACGAATCCTCGCGGCGGGCGACGTTGCCGACGAGCCAGGGGTTCGGATCGCAGTTCAGCCGCGGCCCGCCGTGCGGTTTTACCAGGACTGGGTTCGATCTCAGAGAATCGGACATGTTGCGCAGACCTTTGTGGCGGATGTTCCCGTGGTGGCCGGGGAGCGGAATGAGCTGTCCATGGAACTGGTCAATCCAACCCATGACGACCTTGCGGGAGTCGTGCGGTTGCGCCTGCCGGCGGGCTGGCAGCAGGAAGGAACGGACATCAAGGTGAAGGTTCGGGCCGGGAAATCGGTTCCGCTCGGGGTCCGAATCCTGCCACCCGCCGGCTATCCCGCGGACGCGATGATCGAGGTGGAGGCGGACCTGGGACTCGTCCGCGTCACGTCCACCGCACGCCTACATCCCGTGCCAAGACTGCAGATTCCCCGGGTGTCCCAGCCGCTGCCGATGGCGCCGGGGGATTCCGTGCCGCGCTGGTCTGCGCTTCCGGTTCAATCCATCCCACCGGAGCGTACCTGGGAGGGAAAGGTGGCCCATGCCGCCGATTGCAGCGCGGAGTTCCGGATGGCCCATGACCGAACGACCCTTTTTGTGGAGGTGCGTGTGCAGGATGACCAGGTGGTCAGCAACATTCAGCCCAACGACATCAAGGGCCATTGGCGGAGTGACTCCGTTGAACTGTGCTTCGATCCGAACCCGGGATCAGAACATACCCTCGGTGCATACAAGCTGGGAATTTTCCCCTTCGATGCCACCGGTGTGGTTCGTGCAGCGCGGGATGCCGATGCCAGGCCGGGATTGATGGAGGAAACCGCGCCTGGAACCCGGCTGATCTCCTGGCGAACGGCGGACGGGTATGCCCTGCGCGCGGCCATTCCACTGCGGGAAATCGGCTTGAATCCAGGTGCCGCGCGGGGGCGGGTGGGGTTGAATGTCCTGGTGTACGATGGCGACAAGACCAATGCCGCGCCGGGTGAAAACATCAATCGCTCCCGCCTCGCGTGGTCACCGCGACCCGGGGTTCAGGGACGTCCGGAAGACTGGGGCAGGGCGGTCCTCGAATGACGGGGCGGGCACCTTCTCGAGATTCAGAAACCGTTGGTGGAAGAGAGTGCTTCATGGAGAACGACGTGGGATCGGATACCGAGGAGCGGCGGGTTGGTGCGAGCCGGCCGGGACCTGAACCGCGGTTCAGGGGTTGGACCAAGCCGGGTCCGGTGCCGCCGGGAGCGTTTTCGGAGGAATTGCCCGCGGAGGGAGAAACCCTGGACTCCATCAGCGGTCACTTTCGCCTGTTCCAGCTCAAAGTGGGTCATCGATTTTCGACTGATGACATTCTCACCGCCTGGTACG
>JBGAPN010000511.1:0-3592 GCA_044221235.1 Limisphaerales bacterium | reverse complement strand
GGCCCTCTCCTTTTTCTTGGCATCCTGTTCACGCTCGCCAGCTCCTGGTTCGGCTTGGTGCTCATGCCCAACCAGCAATTGGGCGGGCTCCAGCCAAACCGGGACACCAACACCAGCGTGGTCTTCCCTCAACCCATCCCGGGTGAGGCAGCCCAGGGACGTGAGCTATACCGGTCGCTGGGCTGCAACTACTGCCATACCCAACAGGTCCGCCATGAGGGTTTTGGCTCCGACATTCAGCGGGGCTGGGGCAAACGGGGTTCGGTGGCCCGCGATTACATTTACGACCGCCCGGTGTTCCTCGGCTCGTCCCGGACGGGTCCTGACCTTACCAACATCGGGGAACGTCAACCCAGTTACGAATGGCATTACAGCCATCTGTATAATCCGCAGACGACCTCGAAGGGCAGTGTGATGCCACCTTATGCCTTTCTCTTCCAGCTTCAGCCCATCGGGGCCGACGGACCTTCGACCAACGCCGTCAAGCTGGGAGGGGAGTTCGCGCCGCCTTCTGGATGGGAGGTTGTTCCCAAGGCCGAGGGCCGTCAGCTCGTCGAGTATCTCAGGAGTCTGAGAAGCTCCGTGGCTCTGCCTGAGGCCCCGTTGCCCAAGGTGGAACAATGATTTGGTCCGGTACCCATGCCTGACGCCAAGAAACCAACGCCTTCGAATCCGTCGACGCCAAGTCTGAATCCGGACTTGGGCGAACAGCATGATGTCGCCGAGATCCACGCCGCTCTGCTCCGTGAAAAGCCGGAGCCCAAGGAGGGCATTGAGCCCATCAATCTGTGGCTGGTGGCGCTGACCGGCGGCCTGTTGTTCTGGGGCGGCTATTACCTCGCCAACTTCAGCGGACGTTTTGAGGCGGACGAATACAGTGAACGACCCCGCGGACAGGTGACCGTCGCGGCTGTTGCGGAGAGCCCGGAACAGAAGATTCTCCGGAAGGGCGCACAGATCTACAATAACTGCGCTGCGTGCCACCTGGCCGAGGGAACCGGGAACCCGGCCCTCAACATTCCGCCGCTTGCCGGATCCGACTGGGTGCAGGCCGAGGGCCCAAACCGGATTATTCGCATCGTACTCAATGGGATGAGCGGACCCGTCAAGGTCAATGGCACCGTCTGGCAGGGCAATGCAATGAATCCGTGGCGCAAGACCGCAGACAATCCTGCGGGACTTTCCGATGAGGAAATTGCGGCGGTGCTGAGCTATGTCCGTAATACATGGGGTAACAAGGCCAGCGTTGTCACCGTTGACGAGGTCAAGGCGATCTCGGAAGCCACCAAGAGCCGGACGGATCCCTGGACCGAAGCGGAACTGCTCCCGATTCCGGTGAAAGGGGGCGGCGCCGCTCCCACCACCGGTGGCGCCGTGGGCTCCATGGATGTGGCCAGCCTGAAGGATCATCTCCAGAAGTTGCCTCCTGAAGAGCTCAAGAAGCTGTTGCAGGAAGTACAGCCCAAGTGACGCACTGGGTCGGTTGGCAGGCGTGCGCGATTTCGGGCCCTCCGCCCCATCGGGAGGCGTGTTTTCCATGAGTCTACTCCAACGCGTTCTTTGCGTCCTTGCCGTCTGTTTCGTATCCGGGATTGGATCGGTCCGCGGTGAGGTCGACGACGCGACGCGACAAAAAGCGATTTCAGCGGTCAAGGTTCCAAAAGGCTTCCGCTACGAGCCGTTGGTCATGGGCGACATTCCCGAGCCAGTGTTCCTGAAGTTTGCTCCCGACGGGCGCCTTTGGTTCACAGGGCGCAGGGGCCACATTTGGGCCTATGACCTGACCACCCGGACCCATGAATTGATCGGCGAGCTCAAGGTATGCTGGGAGCCAACCCCGGGGCGGGAAGCCAATGAACGTGGCCTCCATGGCATTGAGTTCCATCCGGGGTTCCTGACCAACGGCTGGATTTATCTTCATTACGCTCCCTGGGCTCCGACCAATGCGACCGCGTGGAGCAACCGGGTGTCCCGGTTCACCGTCCAACCGGTCGGACGGGCCCGATCCATTGACCTGGGTTCCGAGAAGATTCTCCTCACCGTTCCCTCTCTTCGAGGGTTCCACCAGGGTGGCGCCCTCGCCATTAATCCGCGCGATGGCAAGCTGTATGTAACCGCGGGGGATAACAACGTGTCGTCGGACACCGAGAAATTCTGGAACGATCCCAACAACCCACCGCAAGTGTTGTCCGTGCTCCAGGGAAAGACGCTCCGACTCAATCTCGACGGCACCATTCCCGCCGATAATCCGTTTGTGGGACGGTCCGATGCCAACGCGGCCGTCTACACCTACGGACACCGCAATCCCTATTCCATCAACGTGGATCCCGTGACGGGGGAATTGTTTGTGGGAGAGGTTGGATATGACCGTCCGGTGGATTGGGAGGAAATCAATCGACTGGTCGCGGGCGGCAACTACGGCTGGCCCCGGTGCATGGGTACGAATGCGGCCACGTTTGGCGGCGGACCCTGCCCGTTGCCCGATGCCGTTCCTCCGTTCATCGCCTACAATCACGACAACGGCTCCGGCGGCAACGCTGGCGGAAATGCGACTTCGGGACCGCGATATCGCCCGACCGGAAAGCCCGGTGATTACCCCGAGCATTACCAAAGTGGGCTGTTTTATGGGGACTACGTGCGGAAGTGGATTCGTTATGCGCCCATTGACAGCACTGGCAACGGCGGACAGTCCGAGCCGTTCGCGCGTGGATTTACCGCCGGTCCCTTGGCCATCGAGCAGGGGCCGGATGGAGCCCTCTATTTTGTGGAATACGGTGGCTGGTTCACGGGATCGCCGCAGGACAAGCTGTCGCGGATCGTGCGGGAGTGAGGTTGGGCGATCGGCAAACCGGGAATGGAAAAAGCCGACCTGCTCCGCTCGAGAACAGATCGGCTTCCGGAGGTTAGCAGACGAAGAAGGTCAGCGAGTGGCGGACAGTTTGGTGGCGACCTTGGTGGCGAAGTCATACCGCGCTTCGACCCAGGTTCCCACGGCGAGGTCGTAGAAGGTGCAGTTGACGTTGTTCAGGGAAATCTTGGTATCCGGCGTGACCTTCAACAGGCCGGAACCGTAGTACGACGCGCCGATCTGAATCGTCGCGTTGCTGTAATCGATGGCGGTGACATAGCCAGTGACGCGGGCTTCGATCGACTTGGCCTGGGGGGCGGCCTTGATGCCACCGCTATTCTTCCCGGCGGCTTGCACGAGTCCAGGCGTGATCGCTGCCAGAGCGAGGGCCAAAGCCAGAAGTGTGCTGAAGGGGCGATGAGGGATCGTGGTGTTTTTCATGTTAGAGACGATTTTGGATATTTGCTTTGAGTAACGATCAGCGGGATGAGATCGCCGCCGGTGAGCCATCAAATGCACCGGGTATGCCAACCCTTCAATTGACCCGGATTTGCCCCAGGGAGGCCAATTTTGGTCCTGATTCGGACCTCGGCTGCTCCGATGACGGAAGTTTCGGGCCGGCCATGGACCAGAGTCGATAAATGGGTCCGAGGTCCGAGGCCGTTGAGACATCACCGATCGGCGCGCGGACAAGGTCCGGAACTCGAAATCCCTGAAACAATACTGCCCCTGTCCGGGTGTTCC
>JBGAPN010000510.1:0-3596 GCA_044221235.1 Limisphaerales bacterium | reverse complement strand
GAGGAAAGGTGGAGCGTGGGCAGAAGCGTGAATTCGGCAAGGGCACGCTGACCGTCGTGGATACCGCATGCGCCCTGTTCGAGGGCCTGCCGGGTTCCCTTCAGGTCTGGAACAGCCACGGCGACAAGCTGACCCGTCTGCCCAAGGACTTTGTGGTGGTCGGAACCACGGAGAACTCCGACTACGCCGCCATCGAGCACCCGACGCGGAAATGTTTCGGGATCCAGTTCCATCCCGAGGTCGTGCACACGCCGCGCGGGCGGGAGATTCTGGCCAACTTCGTCCACCGTATCTGCGGTTGCGGCAGCAACTGGACGATGCGCAGCTACATCGAGCAGGCCGTGGAGGAAATCCGGGCCCAGGTGGGTTCGGAACGGGTGATTCTGGGCCTGAGCGGAGGTGTGGATTCCAGTGTGGCTGCGGCACTCCTGCACAAGGCCGTCGGCGACCAGTTGACCTGCATCTTCGTCAACAACGGCCTTCTGCGGGCGCGCGAGGCGGACGTCGTTCAGGATGTATTTGGAAAGCATTTCAAAATCCGGCTCCAGTACGAGGACGCCACCAAACTGTTCCTGCGCCTGCTCAAGGGAGTCACCGATCCCGAACGGAAGCGGAAGATCATCGGCAAGACGTTTATCGACGTGTTTGAGGCGGCAACCCGCCGGGCGGGCAAGGCCAAATTCCTGGCGCAGGGAACGCTGTATCCCGACGTCATTGAGTCGGTGCCCATCGCGGGCAATCCGGCGCACATGATCAAGTCCCACCATAACGTGGGAGGGTTGCCGAAGCGGATGAAGTTCGCGCTGGTGGAACCCTTGCGTTGCCTGTTCAAGGATGAGGTTCGCCAACTCGGAGTCGAACTGGGACTTCCCAAGGAGATTGTCTACCGCCAACCCTTCCCGGGACCTGGGCTCGCCGTCCGGTGCCTCGGGGACATCACTGCTTCCAAGCTGGAGATCCTGCGCCAGGCGGATGCCGTGGTGGTGGCGGAGATGAAGGAGGCCGGGCTGTACTATCAGACCTGGCAGACGTTCGCGGTCCTGCTTCCCGTCCGCAGTGTGGGAGTGCAGGGTGATGAACGGACCTACGACTATACCATTGCCATTCGTGCGGTGGAATCACAGGACGGCATGACCGCCGACTGGGTGCGACTGCCCTATGACCTCCTGGAACGAATCTCCACGCGGATTACCAACGAAGTGCGGGGGATCAACCGGGTGGTGCTGGACCTGACCAGCAAGCCGCCGGGAACGATCGAGTGGGAATAGGTGGGAGGCGGAATGGCGGTTGGAGTCGTAGCCATTTCACGGTGAGGTGCCCCTTTCTGGTTGCCCCCCCGAAGACAGGCTCGACCGGCGTGGCTTCGGTCCGCAGGGTACCGGGGTGAAGGTTGAACTCCGGGACGTCACGAAACGGTACGGGAACACCGTGGCGTTGAACCGGGTGTCGCTGACGTTTGAGCCCGGCCAGATCGTAGCTGTTCTCGGTCCCAACGGCGCCGGAAAATCGACGCTTCTCCGGGTCTTGGCCGGGATTTCGGGCCCGGATCGCGGTGAGGTCCTGTTCGATGGCGTGCTGTTTGACCGGAATGATGCGGCCGTTCGCCGCCGCCTGATGTTCCTGCCGGATTTTCCACCGCTGTTTGCGGAGGAAACGGTCCTGCGCAACCTCGCAATTTTGTTGCGCCTCTATGAAGCCGATACTCCGGGGGTGGAACACCGCGTCCTGGAATTGCTTCAGGAGCTGGAGATGCTTACGCGATCGGAAATGCCCGCCGAGACGTTGTCTCGTGGGCAGGCCTACAAGACTGCCCTTGCCGGCCTCGCGCTGGTGTCCCCGGAGTTGTGGCTCCTGGATGAGCCCCTGGCGTCGGGTATGGATCCCTTGGGACTCGCGGTGCTGCGCCGGGAAGTGAGAGCGGCCGCCGGTTCGGGCCGGACGGTCTTCTATTCGACCCAGCTGATTGAGATGGTTGAGGGTTTTGCCGACCGGGTGCTGGTGATTGCCGACGGGAAAGTGCGCGCCTTTGGGACACTTTCTGAACTTCGGGAGACGGCGGGTGGGCATGAAGGCGGGATTCTGGCCGCCCTCTTTGCAAAACTTCACAGTTCCGACTGATGCCACGTTTCCGGGATCACGATCCGGCCTTCCTGGGTCGGCTGGGACGGGAAGTTCGCGTGCGCGCTGCTAGCCGGAAATGGAAACTAAAGCGACCCTCATGGGAACGCCGGGTGGTGGGCGGCAATGGAGCGTGGTGGGTCTTGTTTGTTGCCATTGTCCCCGTGTTGGGACTCATGCGGCCGGGTGGCACGGGAAACCTGAGCCGCGCTGGAGTGGAAGCGGCCGCCGCCTTGGTGAACCTTTTTCTGGTGGCGGACATGGAGCGGCGGATTGTCGCTCTAATGGGACATTGGCCGGACTTGATGGCTGCCCTTCGACTGCCGACGTCCAATGACTGGATGGCCCGACGGCAATTGGCCCTCGCGTCACGGCGAATCCCGCTGCTCTTCGTTGCATCACTGACCGCCTCCGGACTGGTGGTGGTGTTCTCCGATCCGTCGTGGGTGGCGTTCGTCGGAGCGGTAATCTACTCGGGGGTGATGACGGCAGTCGTGGTGGCAGCAGCTCTGTGGCTTGCCGGAACCGGTCGGGGTGGGTGGCTGTCGGGCGCGCTTTGGTGCATGGCCATCGCAGGATGGATGGGAGGAAAGATTTTTCCCGGACTGGTGGAATGGGCCGCGGATTTGCTGAACCGGAATGGTGATTGGATCGTGTTGATCCTTCCCACCGGTTGGGTGATCAGACCGTTCCATGGCAGTCTCGTCACAGGGACCCACCGAGAATGGCTGGGCCTGCTGCCGGCCGCCGTGTTGGTGGCGTCAATCCCGGCGGCGCGCCGTCGCTTGATGGAAGTGTGCCGCTTGAGGGACCGGGTCCTCCTGATGCATGCCTCGCAGCTTCCCGATGATGCCACGGAGGAGGCGCGCCGGGACATCCAGTCCGCGTTGTCGATTCCGCCGTCACGTTCCGACCCCGAATTGAGCGAGGAGATCTTGAGCCGGCGATTCCTCGGGATGTCCCTCTCTCCGGCGGGACGAGGACGGATTGAGCGATTGGTATGGACGCTCTGGACGTCTCGCGATCGGAGCCTGGCCGAGATTGCGTATCCGGTGTTCCCGTCTTGGACCCGAAGCTACCTGATGTGCCTGGCCTTTTTGATACCGATCATGGGCAGTTCGATGCTGGGAGGCGGCTTTCGGGTTCTATGGGTGATCGGCATCGGGATTGTCCTGCTCGGTCTGACACCGGTTCCTCCGGTCCTTGGAAGGCTGGGTGCCTCCTGGTGGGTGGGGCAGGGCACGGTCATTGCGGCGGGGCTGTTTCCCATCGGGTTCCGCGAGGTGGCGGGCTGGGCGCTCAAGACCTCTCGGATTCGACTGATTCTGGGAAGTGGGCCGGCCGTGGTAGTTGGGACGCTGATCGGTTTCCTGGAATCTGACACGATCACCCCTGCGGGAGGATTCTGGTGCTCCGTCGTGGTCCTGATGGGTGTTGCAGGGTTGCAGCCGTTCTGGCTTTTGGAGTCCCTCTTTGGG
>JBGAPN010000015.1:0-24257 GCA_044221235.1 Limisphaerales bacterium | reverse complement strand
GTCAGCACAATGCTTCAAGTTGGGAAGACGGCGGCGGGGCTATTGGGGCCGGCTGGCCTCCGGAACCTGCATCTTCAGCCGGCTGGGAGGCTCGAGGTACCGGAAGGGATTGGACGGATTGTCGTTGTCGTAGGCGAACGCGTCGCGGTGCTGCAGGAAGAATTTGACCATTTCCACCGGAATCGCGAAGCCCAACCCCTCGCCGAAGGTGAGCTTCATGTTGGTCACACCCACCACCGAACCCGCCAGGTTGAAGAGCGGTCCACCGGAGTTGCCGGGATTGATCTGGGCGGTGGTCTGGAGATACAGGTCGCCATTGATCTGCCGGGCTGTGGTGCTGACGATGCCCTCGGTCACCGTCCGCTCCAATCCCTGGGGACTGCCGATGGCAAAAACGCGGTCGCCCTGAGCCAGGGCATCGCTGCCTCCGAGGGAAACAGTTTTGAACTTGGGGGCGTCCTTATCCTCGACCTTGAGCAGCGCCAGGTCGCCGAACTTGTTCATCGCCACCACCCGGACATCCTTGTAGCTCCGGCGATCGAGCTGTCCTTCCTTCTGGTGATACACTTCCACGCTGATCTTGGTCTCCCCCTCGATCACGTGGAAGTTGGTGATGAGGTAACCGTCCTCGTTGATGAAAAACCCGCTGCCCAGTCCGCTCGGCGTGCGCACTTGGACCACGGCTTCGCCCAGGCGGGCGACCAATTCGCGGACGCTTTGCTCCGGTTCGGCGCCGCTCGCCACTTGATACAGTCCCCCCATCTCCGTGGAAGGAGCCGGGACCGTGGGCGAGGCCACCGGGGTGGCAGGTTCCTTGGAGGCCGTCTTCGGGGTCACCTCAGACTCGCGGGAAACCTTGACGATCTGGTTCCGCGGAATGCTGAGCACCGTGTACCCGACATCGAGATAGATCGTGTCCTTCTTCTCCGTGAGAATTTTGCCGCTGACCGACGCCTGATCCTTCAACAGGACGGTATCAGCCCGGACCAACCCCGGCAGGCAGAGGGCAATGCCCAGCAAACCTCGCGCAATCGGCGAACGCATGGCCAGACGCTACGGGCGGAAGCGGAAGCGGGCAAGTCAGTGCCGAGATCGGGGCGAGTCCGTCGGTAATGGACGGTTCCATAGCTTCCAAAGGCGCTCGATTCCCTCAAGCCGGTCGTCCGTGTTGCTGGAGACGGTGAGGAAGAACGCCCTGCGCAGCGTGAGCTGGGGATCCAGAACGGCCAATACATCCAACATGCGGCCCCGCTCCTCCGAATTGCCGGTCACCGACACCAGTGAAGCCGTCTGTAGAATTGCCGCGCGCTCGGCCGAATCCTGAATCCGGTCCGCGTTGCCCAGGATGATCTCCAGGGCTTCAGATCGATAGATGCTGCTGTTCATCGCCATGAGTTCACGGAGGCGTGCGAGCGGCTCGCTGCCAAATCGTCCCCGCAAATGAAGCAGACCTTCGGCGGCGGCGAGGGTCATGTTCCCGTGGGGCAGGTTGGGGAAAATAGATTCCAAAAACGAAATCGCCTCCGGACTCCCGGTCTCACCCATCTGCCGGAGCAGTTGAACGAGTTCCAGTACGCCCGGATCTGACGCTGCACCGGGGACATCCCGGGCCGCGTCCTGATATCGGGCCTTCAGTTCGGGAAACGACTGCAAGGCTTGTGGTACAGGGCGGTCCCCGATCCGCTCCCGGACTGCCTCCACCAGATTCCGGTCCACATTCCTGCCACACGCGGCGAGGTAGGCGGCGAGAGTTCGGGCAACGGCATCCAGATCCGGAGACGGTACGACCGAAGGCGGGACCACGCCGGCAGGGACCCGGTTCTGGGCCGGATTGGTTTCCAGGAAGATTCGCAGGTCTGTCTCCAGGTCCCGGCACGGTCCGCGAACCGACGTTGGCTTGGACTGTTTCCCTCTGGCGGCCCATTGCTCCAGATTGCTGGTCCGGTCCTGGGCCTCCCGCAACACCGTTTCCACGCGGGCCGGGTTTCTCACCTGATTCCGGTCCAACAGGAGGCGCAAGCCACTCAAGGCGTGGGCCCGTTCCTGTTCACTGGGCGACTGGACCGAACGGTCGACCAGAAACTCCTCAGCCTCCGCGGGCGCCTGGGTGGCATAGGCTGCCGCCAGGTTGAATCCTTCGGGGTGGGGGCGTTCATCCGAATGGAGGGGTTTCCAGGCGGCACGGAGCGCCACTGCAATGTCTCCGCGGGGAGGGTCTGCAACCGGTGCCCGCGCCAATTCGTCGATCAGTGCACCCTCGGGCCGGGCAGACGAAATCCAGGCCAACACGTTGCTCACGGCCTGGGCATCCCCGCGGCTGGCCCAGTGAACTTCAATACGGGGCGCGAGGCCGGGATTGTTTTCAAGCCGGGGGATTCGATGAGCCTTGAGCCAGTCATCCCGCCCGTCCGCCTTTGCCAGTTGGGAATAGACAAACCAAGCCCGGGTTCCGGAGTACCCGTAGTAAAATTCGTTTCCGCTCATCTGCCACTCCAGAATGCGCGCCAGCGAGGTTTCGAACAGTCGTTGGGCCGTCTCCGGCGCAAGGGGCCTCAGGAGTGTTGCGACCTGGAGGTGATCGAGAACATCGTCGCCCTCCTGCAGTTGTGCGCAGCCGGTGGCCCGGTAAAACTCGTCTTCCAAAAGTTTTGAGGGCCCGGCCAAGGTCTGGAACGGCGCATAGAGCCCTGGAAACTGAATCCAGCCGCTGCCGCTCAATTGCGATTGGATCGAGGCCTGGAAGTAGGGAATGAGGTCGGAACGGAATGGCTCCAGTCGGGGCAGGAGGCCCGAGAGTCGCCGCATCGCTTCCGCCGGCGCCCCTTCCTGAGCCAGAGTCCGGACATCGCGAACAAGCAGTCTTGCTTCCACCAGTGTCCACAGGCAGAGGGCCATCACAGCGAGGACCATCAAGGCCAGCAGGACTCCGGTTAGGGTGGACACTCTCCGGAACTGTCCAAGACCCGGCCCTTCAGTCACCACCACCAGACGGTTTCCGACGGCTGCGCGGCGACGCGACATCCAGGCAACGGGAATCCAGGCAAACGTCAGACACAGGACCAACGCCACACCCCCAAGCCCTGTGATCCATCCTTTCAGGCCGGGCTCGACGCCGGGCAGGGCCCATTGGAGCAGGACGGGGATTCCTGCAAACGTCGCCAGCAGCCACGGCCAGGCGTTTCGCCAGATGCCCGGACGGACGCCACACCGCAGGGCGATTAACTGGGCGGCTTGGGAGACGGTTTCTGGGCCGTCCCGCGCGAATCCCAGGTGAAGCAGGTCTTCCGGAAGACCCGTCGGAGTGCTGCCATCCGCGGAGATGAAGGCGATTCGTTTCCGACCCTCGTCGTCTTCGGGACGTTCCGGGGCAGACGCGAACTCACGCCGGGTCCAGTGGGTCTGCCCATAGTGCTGGGATCCCACCATCACCACGAACCGGGACCGGTCCCGGTAGATGGCCGGCAAAAGCTCACCCAGGCGTTCCCCGAGCGCAGCAGCAGCCCGTTCCATGTCTGCGTAGTAGAAGACATGGAGTCCAAGCCTGGAAAGTTGGGTGAACAGTTCAGCGGCCAGTTCGGCGGCGGCGGGATCCCTGGCCGTGAAACTGATGGCGACATCAAAGGAGTCAGCGTGGCCGGGAGCCTTCACCGTTTGCGGATCCAGGCCAGCGCCGTGATGGAGAAGAACGCGCATGGCGAGGTATCGTCGAATGGCCTTCAGCCCTGTCCCGACAACCACTCGGGACGTCTCCGGACGGTGAATGCCGGAACCGATTGGCGATTCGCGGCCAGAGTGGGAACGCTGGACCGCAATTCAACATCAACATTGAGCAATCCGCCGCATGCAGCCAAGCAGTCCGGGTGCTAGGGATTCCGGGTCATGAGCGTGCGACAATTCGATCACTACCTCAAGCTTCAGCGGCAACTCGCGGATTTCCGCAGATCACGGCGTCCGGTGGGTGCCATCCAGTCGATCCCATCCCCCGCCACAAATGTAAATCGAGCCAAGGACTGGCTTGAGTCTGTCGCGCGGGTGCGTTAGGCAACGCCATCATGACTCCTCTCATCTCGTCGAAGGTTGCAGCCGCCATCAACAACCAGATTGGCCTGGAGTACCTGGCATCGCTCCAGTACGAGGCGATTTCCGCGTGGTTTCGCCTGGAAGGACTCCCCCGATTGCGGGCTCATTTTGCCGCCCAGGCCGGCGAAGAACGCGTCCATGCCCACCGATTCACCAAGTTTTTGTTGGACGCCGGGCAGGGCCTCGATTTGCCAGCCCTTCCGGCCCCGCAATGCCGCTTCGCCAGTGCGGCGGAGGCGGCCAAGGTGGCGCTCGACCACGAACTCAAGGTGACCGATTCGATCAAGGCCCTGTTTGAACTGGCCGACAAGGAGGGAGACCGGTTTACCCAAAACTCCCTGCAATGGTTCATCCAGGAGCAGTTGGAGGAGGTCTCTTCTGCTGATGAACTGCTCCAGATCATCGAACGCGCCGGAGAGGGCGGCCTGCTGTTTGTGGAGCATTTCCTTTCGACGAAGCAGCCGGGGCCCGGCGCAAACGCCTGATGGTCCATCGCCGTGAGAGAAGGCTCCCGTCCGACGCCTGCCGGATCCGTCGTGTTTCCCATTGCCGCCGGTCCTTCGAGTTCTGCAACGTCCCCCATGTACGCCATCTCGATCTCTTCGACTTGAGCCAGACGGAACATGCGGTCCTGTTTGAAGGCTGCCAATACCCCTGGGAAGTCCTCAAGAAACTGGCGGACTACTGCCGGACGCAGGTCAAGCCCATCCATCATCACCGGGCCCTGGGCAACGCCTACATCGGCGAGAACGTACAGATTGGCGAAGGCACGATCCTGGAGCCCGGGGTTTCGATTCTGGGACCCGCGATCATCGGACGGAACTGTGTTCTACGGCACAACGCCTACCTCCGGGAGAACTGCGTGATTGGGGACGGCTGCACGATCGGCAATTCCTGTGAGGTGAAGAACTCCCTGTTCTTCAACAAGGCATCCGCGCCGCATTTCAATTATGTCGGCGACTGCGTGCTGGGATTCCACGCCCACTTGGGCGCCGGCGCGGCCCTGTCGAATCTCAAGCTCGATGGAAAGAACGTATGGGTCGAAGGCGACAACGGGGTGCCGCTCGATACCGGGCTCCGCAAGTTTGGGGCGCTTCTGGGAGACAACACCGACATCGGCTGCAATGCCGTCCTCAACCCGGGCACCATCATCGGGCGCAATTCCATGGTGTATCCGACCCTTTCCTGGCGCGGTTATCTCCCGGCGAACATGATCGCCAAGCACAACACCCGTCCAACGGTGGTGTTGCGGCGTCCGCGGGGAGAATGACTCGGAGCCCGTTTGAAACGGGCTGAGAGTTCGGGGCTGAGAGCTGAGAGGTTCCAAGGAAGTGGAGACGATTGGGTCCAGGGTCCACCGACGGGACTGACTTACCCCTTCCGACTGCGGGAGGGAGGGAGTTGGGGTGAGGGTAGGGATGGGGGCCGGGTCCCTAAACCCTTGGCGACGAATACACGCATTCCTCCCATCAATCCGGTTGACCCTCGGCCCGAACTCATATAGATCAATATCAGTCTCAGTAAGCTCCAACCCTTTTCAGAGGATGCTCTCCCGTTATTCCCGCCTTCCCCGTCGTTCCGGCCGTTTTCTATTCCTGGTCCTTCTCATCCCGGCAGTGCTGTCGGCGGGGCGTTTGAGCGCCGCCGAAGCGGCTCGCGCCGTGGAACCTCCGGCGACATACTCCATGGTGACGGATACGTTTGCGGCGGACTCGTCGCGTTCATGTCGAACCACTGTTCTTCTGGGTGATCCGTGCCTTCGTGAGGTATATCTTCCTCAGGTTCAGAATCTCTCCATGCAGTCCTCTGGAGTGCCAGTTGCCTTGAATTGGTCAAACCAGACTGAGGCGACGGCCGGTTCCCGAATTTATCGGGCTGCTTCCGGCAGTCCCAGTGCTTGGACATTCTTGAAGGATGTTGATCCCGGAGTGGTGACCACGATGGGTAGTTCACCAAATGGAGCGCAGGCGTATTTGATTAAATCGCTCGCTGTGGTCTCGGGTGGGTTTGGTAATTTTACCAATTCCAGCTTGGGATCGTTTGCCGTTCCATCGAATTGAAATACCATGAAACGAATCGTTGTATTGAGTGGTTTGACATGCTTGCTCCCTGCGTTCGGTGGAGATTTTGTGAATCTCAAGTTCGACGACGGGCCCTTGGACCCGAATGCCCTGGTCGATCATGGAGTTGGAAGTCCCTATTCCGGCAGTGCCGGAAACTTGATACCCGGCTGGGAGATTGTTTACCAGGGACAGAAAATTGAGACTGTTGGATACTCGACTTCTGAGCATAGCGGCTCGCTGGCACCGGTTACCCTACGGGAGTATCAACCCGGTTCACTTATAAGTGTCACCGGCGGGCGCAATGGTCTCTCTCTTCGCATGGGGGACCCGCCGCCCTATCTCACAATCGATCTCATTCTGAGACAGAGGGGAGAGATCCCGGCGAATGCTGTTTCACTCGAGATCTTTCATGGTGGAAGAGGTGGGGTTCGAATCGATGGCTTTGTAGTCAGCGAATTTGATAGTGAATTGCACCCTAATCCAATTATCGATGTCACTCCATTTGCGGGGAAAGAGGTCGATCTTGAGGTCGCCTTCTACCATGGACAAAGCCTTACTTTCGACATACTGGGCTTCAACTCCGTTCCCGAGCCGTCGACGTGGGCGCTGCTGGGGTTGGGCGCGGTGGCGCTGGGGATTGGGCGCAGAGGGACGCTGAGAGATGAGAGCCGTGGGCGTTGAAGGTTGAAGGATGAACGACTTTGTTTCAGGGAGGCGACGATGGGCCACGGCGGTGGTGGCGGGAGTGGCCTGCTTGTTGGGATCCTCGCCTTTGGCGGCCGATCCGTTCATCAACCTGACGTTTGATGAGCCGGATTTGAGCGGGCCGTTAGAACTGGCCTTTCCTGGAGGACCATTCATTGAAAATGCCAGCCAGCTCCTTCGGGGTTGGAATGCGACTGATGGAGGTGTGCCGATTTTGACAATCGGGTACGCGCCATATCTTCGGAGCACCGATGGTGGCCCCCTGAATGTGGTGGGACATTCCCCGGACCGTGTCAGCACTGCGTTTGGTGCCAACGAGGTCTGGCTTCGCTCCGCGTTCCCTGGCGGTGAGTTGCGCCTAGGACAAATGGGAACGATTCCCGCGGATGCGGCAGGTTTGGTGATCTCTTCTGCGGGATACATCCAGGCATTCATCAATGGGGTAAAGGTGGGTGAGGTGAATCCAAACCTCGGCACTCGAACTGTTTTGGATGTTTCACCGTATACCGGTCAGAATGTTTCATTGGAGTTCTTGGTGCGCCGCAACGATTCCGCCCGAATCGATGTATTGGGCTTCACGTCCGTTCCCGAGCCTTCCACGTGGGCGTTGCTGGGGTTGGGCGCGGTGGCGCTGGGGATTGGGAGCGGGTGGAAGCGGAGAGATTAGAGGCGTTGAACGTTGAAGGATGAACTGCGCCTTCAACATTCAACGTTCAACCGCGTTAGGTTTCGTTACCGGCGCAGGGCTTCGTCAGGACCTGAAACCTCGCGGCATCCCCAGGGGGAAGCGAGGATTCCGGCCAGGGTCCGGATGCGCACCCTTCCTTTTCCCAATCCAGTTGAATCCAGTTGAATCTTGTGGCGGTCCTCCCCGTCCGGCTATGAAGCAGTCTTTCAGTCTGCATTTGACCATGACCGTATCTCCTGTCCTCCGGCGGCGCGCTTCCGGCTTTACCCTGATCGAAATCCTTCTCGTCATCGTCATCATCCTGTTGCTGGCCGGGGCACTGGTTGTGTTCGTGCTCCCGCAGCAGAAGGGCGCCGAGCGCAACACCACCCGGCTGATGCTCCAACAGGTGGGCAATGCCTTGGACACCTATCGCCTGAATCTGGGCCATTATCCCTCGGAACAGGAGGGCGGTCTGGATGCCCTGCTGAAAAAGCCCAACTTCGAAAACGAGCGGGTGGGTGAGAAATGGCAGGGTCCCTATCTCAAGCCCGGGACCACACTGGATGACCCGTGGAACAACAAGATCCGCTACGAACTGGCGGATGGCACCACCGGCGGCGGGGAGCAGGCGGGCGCATTGCCCTATAAATTGTATTCGGTGGGACCGGACGGGCAGCCGGATACCGACGACGACATCAAGCTCGCGGCCGACAACAAGGAATCCACGTCCGGCGGCAATCAGCCCTGAGGCCGTTGCCGTGGACTGGACCCGTCCTCATGGGCATCCCGAGGCGATCCCGGCCAACCCAGGCCGGCTTCACCTTGGTTGAGCTGGTCTTGGTCGTCACCCTGATGCTCCTGCTGGCGGGAGCCGCCGTCCTCAATTTCGGCTCGTTCCAGCGCGGTGCGCAGCTCGACGAAGGTGTCGGGCAACTGGAGTACCTGTTCCGCCTCGCCCGGGCGAGTGCGTCCAGTTCGGGCCGGTTGGTCCGAGTCACCTTCGGTGGGGAATCCCAGCCCGCGGGTACCAACGCCCCTGGGGCCGCGGACGGAATCCAAGTCACCTGTGAACCGGATCCCCTCCAGGCACCGGGCGCGTTTCGGCCGCTGGCTGAAGCCGTACCCTTGGTGGAACGCCTGAATGGTCTGATCCAGATTCATCCCGTTCCCGGGCAGGAAACCGGGTTCGGAATGATGTCCCCCGATTCGGCCACGAATGCCCCCCCGGGAATGGTCATGGAGGCGATGGCTTCCACCAACGTCCCCGCCATCCGCTTCTATCCGGATGGATCCAGTGACACCGCGGACTTCCTGGTGGCCTCGCTGGATTCCGAGGACACGCGTCAGGTTCGGATCCGCCTTTCCGGGTTGGTCGGAACCGTGCGACGGCAATGGCTGTCGCCAGGAACGGAACCGGGTGATCCGGCAGCGACGATGGGACCGGAATCCACTCCTGCGATGTCGGCATCCTCCCCGGCCGGGCCCGAGGGTACATCTCGTTCGCCATGAACTGTCGACGTTGTTCCCATTCGTCGACCAGGTGTCGTGGGGCGGCGCTGATGGAAGTTTTGCTGGCATTGGCCCTGTTTGCGGCCGCGGCGGCCGTGGTGACCACCGCCTTGAGCGCCTCCATGGACAGCCTGGAGCGTCAGCGTCTGGGGTTGCATGCATTGGACCTGGCCTCCAGTACGCTGGCTGAGATGCAGTTAGGCATTCGTCCGGTGGCCGCCGAATCCGCCCAGGCGTTTCCGGCGCCCTTTCAGGAATGGGTTCGAGAGGTGGTGGTCACACCGTTGGAAGCCGAGGGAGACGCTCCTGGCCTGATTCGGGTGGAAGTGGTGATCCGGCACCAGACTGCCAAGGTGGTGCAGCGACTGGCCCAGGCGTTTCCGCCGGCGGGACTTCGTGATACCGCGCCAAACTCATCCCTGCGTTGAGCTATGCGCCTCCCTTCACCCAGGCGGTCTTCAAGGGCTTTCACGCTGATTGAGATGTTGCTCGCGATCTCCATCGCCGTGTCGATGCTGATTGTGGCCCTCCTCTTTTACCGGCAGACGGCGGACTTACGAAACCAGATCCTCCTGGAATCCGAGCGTCTTGCCACCCTCCGCCTCCTTTCGGATCGCATTGCCGGGGACCTGCGGTTGGCAGCAGGTGGCACCGGGTTTGGGCAGGAATTCCGCGGGGACACCGGAAGCATGAGCTTCGTCCGGGTCAGTTCACCTGGAGGTCAGCCGGGCTTCGCCCAGGGTGGGGATGACCGGGTGCGGGTCACCTATGTGGCGGTCATGGCCAACGATGGCACCAATCAGGCGGTTCGTGGGCTGGATCGGCTGGAGGAAACCTTGATGGCACCCCGGTCCTTCGGGGGGCGTTCCGCCCAATTGGCCGTCCCCACTGGTTTCACCACCAACACCCTCGGCGCATTCACCAACTCCGCGCCTGACCCCCTCACTGAACTCGTCCGTCATCTTCACTTTCGCTATTGGGACGGATCCGCCTGGGTGGAGGGTTGGACCAATTCCACCCCGCCGCCCGGGGTCGAAGTCGTGCTGGGGGCGGACCCACAACCGGCGGAAACCGTGGAATCCGAGTCTCCAGGGGAGCAGTTCCGTCGCGTGGTGTTTGTTCCGGCGGGCCTCCATCATCGTCCACCGCCCGAAATGGCTCCGTCCTCCACGTCGCCGCCATGAACCTTGCCTGCATTTCCCGAGAACGCCGGCGTGGGTTCGTCCTCCTCGCCGTACTGGTGTTCATCATGCTCATCTCGATGGTGACGGTGAGTCTGTTGTTCCGGTCGCGGGCCGAGGAAACCGCCGCCAATGCCAGCCGGGGCGGGGAACAGGCGTGGGCCGCCGCATTCAGCGGTGTCCAGCAGGTCCTCCAGGTGCTGGCGGCGGACCGGAGTGGTGGCGGTGCCGGATGGAGCGACAATCCGGCTGCCTTTCGGGAACGGCTGGTCTTCGAAGACGGCTCTGACCGCTGGTATTTCTCCGTCTTTTCCGCGGGCGACAGCGAATCCTTGTCGGAAATCCGGTTCGGACTCACCGATGAAGCCTCCCGGGTCAACGTGAACCACCCCGGCGGTTGCGATCTGACCAAGATTCCACGGATGACCCCGGAATGGGCGGCGGCCATCCGGACTCCGGGCGGAACCCAACTGGCCCGGGTGACGGCGTCGTCGTCGCCTGGGGAGGCCCCTCCGCCACCCCCTCCGGTCCCCGAGCCGGCTGGAGAACCGGACCCCCTGTCCCCCACCTTCCAGTCCTCGGAAACCAGCCTGAACAGTTCCGGAGAACCCCGATGGCCCACGCTGGAATCCCTGCTTCGGTTGCCGGGTTTTGGAATGGAGCTGCTTTTCGGTGAAGATGCCAATCAGAACGGCCGTCTGGACCCCAATGAAAACGATGGCGACGAGTCGTTTCCGACGGACAATCGGGACGGCCGCCTGGATCACGGCATGGCCCAGTATCTGACCACCTCAGCCTATGATCCCGACCTTAGTCGAGCCGGTACGCGGCGCGTGGACCTGAATGATCCCGCGGCGCCGCTCCCTCCTGTCGATTTCCCACCCACATTCACTAACTACGTGGCCGCAGTGCGCGCCTCCGGTGTCCACCTGGGGCACCCGGTGGACGTCCTGGAGGCCACCGCCAAGGTCAAGGATGCCAACGGCCAGGAGATCTCCATCGCTTCGGGAATCACGAAGGAGGAGCTGCCTCTCGTTCTGGATCTCTTCACCACCGGATCGGAACGACGTCGCGAGGGGCTGATCAATCTCAATACCGCCAGTGCCATCGTCCTGGCCACCCTGCCCGGCATGGATCTTTCCCTGGCGGAGACCCTCGTGGCGGCGCGCCCTGGATTGCGACCCGAGTTGCGATCCACCACCGCCTGGCCGCTCACCGAGGGGCTGCTGAATCCCGAGCAGTTCCGGCGGGTCGCCCCCTTCCTGACCGCCCGAAGCTACCAGTTTCGATTTCACGTCATCGGCTATGCCCTTCCGTCCGGACAATTCCGGGTCTTTGAAGTGGAGATTGACGTGGCGGGAGAACCTGCGGTGATCCATCAAGTCCGGGATCTGACCCGACTGGGACTTCCGTTTCTGCTTTCAACGGAGACGACGGAATCGGGCACTCCGGGGACCACCTCTCCCGTTTCGGGAGCGACTTCATCACGATTTTAGAAGGCAGGAATGGCTGAACGCTTCCAGAAGTTCGGACCGGTGCTGCAGCGACTGCGGCTCCGGCGGGAGACTCGCCCCAAGGCCCCGTCCCAGGTCACGGCCATCGACCTCGAGGGAGCCACGTTGCGCATTGTCCAGACCAGCGGCCGGGGCGTGGTGAGTCGGGTGCTGAACGGTACCCTCGAATTTCCGGCGGACGCCGACCGCAATGATCCGGCGGTCCTGGGTCCGGCGCTGCAACGGGCATTGAACCGGCTGGGAGTACGACCGGCGTCCGTAGTCATGGGCGTCCCCCGGGCCCGGGTGATCCTCAGAACGCTGACGGTGCCGGTGATCGAGAAGCAGGCGGAACTGGCCTCCTTGGTCTGCCTTCAGGTCGGTCGGGATCTGCCGTTCCGTCTGGACGAGGCCGTGGTGGATTTCAAGGTGCGCCGCAAACTGCCTGCCGCGCCTGAATCCGTGCCGTCCCGGGAGGACGGTGAGGTGCCGGCGGGTGCCGCGTCGACCGCAGCCCCAGCCGCGGCTGCAGCGCCGGTTTCAACCGTTCCCCAGCCGAAGCTCGAAGTGCTGGTGGCCGTGGTGAAGCGGGACGTGGTCGACTTTTACCAGCGCCTCGCGGAAGCGGCCGGGTTCAAGCTCTCCGCGCTCGGACTTCTGTCCTACGCCAATGCCCGGTGCGTCGATGCGTGTCACGTGGCGGACGGCGATGCGGCCTTCGCCCTCGTTTCGCTCCGCCCGGAGGAGGTTTGCATCGACATCATCGCATCGCAGTCGCTGCTCTTCAGCCGTGGCATGGCGCTTCGAACGACCGCCGAGTCCTCGCAGGGGGATGCCACGGTGACCGCCTCGGTCATTGAAGTGGTCCGCTCCCTGCACAGTTACAGCGGGCTCGCCGCTGACCCGCCGGTGGCCAAGGTGGTCGTGGCCGGAAGCACGGGACTCGAGGCCAAGGTGGTGTCGGCCCTGGGGACCCGCCTGGCCACCCCGTGCACGGTGTTGGATCTGGGAACGGCGCTGCAGTTGCCCGAGGACTCCCGTGCCGGAGCGGGCGGGGCCATGGCGCCGCTGGGCCTGGCACTGGGGCTGGGGGATCCGTCCGGCCTTCCCTTTGATTTCCTCAATCCCAAGAAGCCGGCCGAGCCGCGCGACCTGCGTCGGATTGCGATCCTCTCCGGCATTGCCGCCGCGGCGTTTCTGATCGTGTCGGTGTTGGGACTCCGCACCATGCTGGTCAATCGGCGCGCGGCAGTTCTGGCCCAGGTCAATGCCGAGGCAGCCGAGGCGGAGAAGAAGCGGCCGGTCTACCGCAAGCTGATCCTGCAGGCCGGGGTGGTGGAGGACTGGATTCGGGGCGACCGGGATTGGCTGGAGCATTACGCCTACCTGACCTCGGTGTTGCCGCCCAGCGAGGAGATCTACCTGTCCTCGATTACGGTCAGCGGTACCAACGCCGTCCGCCTGGCCGTCCAGGCCCGGAGCGGCGAGACGCTGGCCCGGCTGGAAAAGCAGCTGGTGGCGGCGGGCTATGAGGTGAAGCCGATGGCCATTACGCCGGGATCGGACCGGTTTGGTTATGACTTCCGCTCCACCGTGGAGGTCAGCATTCCAGCCCGCCTGAAGGTCAACCTGCACGCCGTCAAACCCGCGCCCCGCCCCATCGATGATGTTTCCCTCGATGTGTCGGCCTGGAGAAAGGGAGCCCGATGAACCGGCGCGAGAAGACTCTGGCGGCATCGATTGGGGGGATCGTTGCGCTGATCCTGGTGATCTACGGCCTGCGCGCGGTGTTCCTGAGTCCGCTGCGGGATCTCGACAAGCGCATCGCCCTGGCCCGGGAACGCATCGCCAAGGTCCAGAACGAACGCCGCAACTATTTCGCGTCGGAGGATCGGCTCAAGGCGATCGCGCGCACCACCTTTGCCGACACCATCGAACAGGCCAGCGCCCGTTCCGGAGAAATGCTGACCCGCCAGATTCTGGGTGCCGGCCTGGAGGAATCGGCCTTCACCCGCCTGCCGCTCGGTCCCCGGAAACTTCGCGGTGCCAGTGAGATTGGATGGAACGTCCAGGGCGATGGCCCGCTTACCAATGTGGTGAACCTGCTCTTCCTGCTGAATCATTCCCCGTGGCTTCACCGCACCGAAAACCTCACGGTTTCCGCAGGGGACGCACCCGGCGTCATTCGTGTGCGTTTCCGCTACTTCACCCTCGTGCTGGAGCCGTCCCCGGACGTCGAGCGGACCAATCTCGTTTCCACGCTGAATCTCGAATCGCCGGAGCGTCACCTGCTCAACAGCATCGTCTCCCGCGACTTGCTGCGTCCCTATATCAAGCGTCCGCCCGCCCCACCCCAGCCGGGCGAGCCGGCTCCCGTCCCCTCGAAGCCAGGTGTCCCACCGGGACCGGAAGTCTTCCGGGTCGTCTCGCTGTCGGAATGGAACGGAGAACCCGAGATCCACGTCCGTGACCTCGCCGCCCAGAAGACCCTGCGGTACCGGATCGGGGACGAGCTGGCCGGTGGCCGGATTGTCCTGGTCGATTACCGTCCCATGCCCCAGCCGGGCAATTCACTCCTGATCTCCCACAGCCGGGTGATCCTCAAATTCGGTGAGGAATATTGGGCGGTGGAACGCGGCCGGACCCTCGCGGAGAAGCGCCGCCTGGCCGAAACCGACCTTCCCCTGACACTCGCCAAGAAGCCGTGATTTCCGGCAGACTGACCGCTGACACCCCGTGAAAACCCAAGCGACGTTGTCCTCTCCACATCGATCCGACCTCGCTGAACCCGGTTCCCGCCGAACCGTCATTCCTCCATCCACCCCATTTTCCATGCATCGCCTGATTCCTCTCGGTGTCCTGCTCGCCGCCAGCCTCGTTGCGCGCGCCCAGGAATCCACCAACGCTCCGGCCAGCACTGCCGCCCGTGAGGTGGTGGTCCGCCAGTCGCTCGAATCGGCTGCCCCGACGAATGCGCCCGGTCCGCGCAACATCCGCTTCCAGTTCGACGGCATTCCCTATGCCGACGTCGTCGAGCGGTTCTCCCAGATGGCCGGCAAGCCATTGCTGTCCACCACCAACGTGGCGGGAACGCTGACCTACGACGATCCGAACCCGTATTCCTATACCGAGGCACTCGACACCCTGAACCTGATGCTGGCCACCAAGGGCGTCATGCTGGTGGAGGACGGCAACAACCTCCGCCTGGTTCCGTTCCAGCAGTTGCCCGCCATGCCCCTGCGCATCATGCGCGGCACCGAGAATGCCGGGGACGTCCGGCCCAACGAGGTGGTGACGGTGGTGCTCGACACCAAGAATCTCGATTCGAAGGAGGTCGTGGATTCCATCCTTCCGATGCTGTCCAACGCCGGGTCGGTCGCTCCCCTGGGCCGCGGTCGAGGATTGGTGGTCACCGATCGCCTGGCCAATATTCAGCGCGTCCGCACCCTGCTCAACACCATTGGCACGGAACAGTCCGCCGACCGGCAGATGCGCAGCTATACGTTGCTCAATGCCTCCGGCGCCATTGTGTCGGACCTCTTGAACCGGACCTTCGGTGCATCGACCGCCCCGAAACGGACCTCCTACAATCCGAACTCCAAGGCCATGGAGGTTCTGCCGCCGGACCCGAACGACTACATCACCGCGGTCTATGACGAGGCGTCGCGGACGCTGGTGCTGTTCGGGCCCACCGAACGGCTGGAACTCGCCGAGGAGCTGATCAACCGCTTCGAACAGAAGGACGGTGCGGGCGGGGATGTTCGCATTTACCAGACGCAGACCGTCACCCCCGAAGAACTGGCCAACATGATCCGGCAGGCCATTCCCGGCGTGGCGGCCGCCAACGAGACCGGCAGCGCCGCGGCCACCAAGGCGCGGGTGATTCCCGACACGGCTCAAAGCCGGCTGATCGTTGCGGCTCCCCTGCCGGGGCAGTTGGACCAGATCGAGCAGCTGATCACCCGGGTCGACAAGGGCGCGGTGGGTTCGGGTGCGGGCGGCCCGGGAACGCTGGTTCCCAACCGGACCTCGACGGTGCAGCTCACCCGGATCTTCCGTCCCCGCGCCACCGAGGCGACCAACGTCACGACCATTCTTCGCCAGGCACTCACCCGGCGCGAAAAATCGGGGCAGGTGGTGACCAGCGCCAGCGTCACCTTCGACCCCGGCAGCCAAAGCGTCGTGGTGACCGGTTCGCCAGCCGACCTGCAGACGGCTTCGGACATCGTCAGCCAATTGGAAACCGGCTCGTCCCAACCCACACCGTTGCAGACCCGCTTCATCGAGGTCGGTACCCCGGAGGAAGCCCGTCGTCTTCAGCCCCTGGTTGAGCAGTTGTACCGGAATCAGGTTGCCGACGGACTTGGAGTCGGGGTGGCCCATGCGAAGATCCTGGCCGACACCGAATCCGGCCGCCTCATTGTCACAGCCAACGAGGACCATTTGAAACGGATCGAGCAGCTGGTCAGCCAGCTCCGTGCGGACAAACCGCAGATGCAGGCCCGCCAATTGAAGGTCGTGCCTCTGAAGAACACCCGGACCGAGACGGCCCTGCCTCAGATCCAGAGCCTGGTCAACGAACGGATGTCCGACCGCCGGTTTTCCGCGCTGACGAAGCCGTCCATCGTGGCCGACCCGGGCAACAACCGGCTGCTGGTGACCGCCACCGAGGACCAGATGAGTGAGATCAATGCGGTGGTGGCCATCGTTGACACGGCTCCCGCCCAGACGGAGCGGGAACTCAGCGTCATTCCGCTCCAGGCGAAACCGGCAACGGAGGTTCTTCCGCTGGTGACCCAGTTGCTCGGACAATTGGCCCCACAGGGTCAACCGGCACCGACACTGATGGCCGATCCGACCGGCAAACAGATCATTGTGTTGGGAACACCCAAAGATCAGGAACGGATCCGCACGCTGGTGAAGCAGTTCGATGTCACCCCGGCCACCGCAGCGCCCAGGCAGTTCCGCGGCGTCGAACTGTTCAAGCGGAGTGCCGCTGAATTCACCCCGCTGGTGCAGCAGCTTTACCAGGAGCAATTGCGCGGACAGCCGGAGCCGGCTGGCGGCCCCGCCACGCTGATCGCCGAGGTGAAGAACAACCAGGTCATGGTCAGCGGCAGTGAACGTGAGATTGCCCGGGTGGAAAGCATCATCCGTCAGCTCGATCCCGTCGGAAAGGCCGACTCCCGGGAGGAGACCCGCGTCATCCGGCTCAAGACCGCCTCGGCTTCTGAACTCGCCGGTTTGGTCGACAAGAGCCTGAATGCCCAGGGACGCCAGGTGACCGTCCTCCTCGACACCCGCAGCAACAGCCTGGTGGTGACCGGAACCGGGGCGGCCGTGGAGGCGGCGGCGCGGATGATCCAGCAGCTGGATACCCGGCCCGATTCCGGACCGCGGGAAATGCGGGTGATTGAGCTCAAATCCGCCGATGCCCGCGCGCTGGAGAGCACCGTGAATTCCTTGTTCACCGAACTCATCAAGGATCAGCGGGGCGCGGAGTATGTTTCGAACACCAAGGTGGTGGCCGACCCGGTTGCCAACCGGCTGATCGTGACCGGCGACCCGGTGGAGCTCGAGCAGGTGGCCAGCATCGTGAACCGGCTGGACAACAGCCCGCAGCAGGCGCCCGGGGCGCGCGTCTTCAAGCTCAACCAGGCCGATGCAACCGTCCTCGCACCGATCGTCTCCAGCGCCATGCTCCGATATGACGCCCGGGGACAGGCGATCAAGCGGGTCACCGTCACGGCCGATGAGAAATCGAATTCGTTGATCGTGTCCGGCAACCGTGCCGACCTTCAGGATGCCGAGTCGGTGATCGAGAAACTCGATGGCGGAGAGTCCTCCGGAACGTCGCGATCGCTGCGCATCTTTGAGGTGAAGGGAGACGCCGATGGTCTGGCAGCCCTGGTGAACAAGGCGTTCGCCGCCCAGAATCCCGGCCGCAATCTGGGAGGGGTGTTCAGCCTGACGGCGGACCCTGCCGGCCACCGCCTGATTGTGTTCGCCACGCCGGCGATGTTGTCCCAGGTCGAGACCATGATCAGCACGCTCGATGCACGTCCGGACCAGGGCGTCCGCGAACTGCATCCGGTGGAGCTGAAAAACGCCACGGCCGCTGAAATCCTGCCCCGGGTTCAGCAGATCTATGCCGAGCAGTCGCAGGGCAAGACGCTCAAGCCGGCCACCCTCTATTCCGACACCTCCGGCAACCGGTTGCTGGTCCAGGGAACCGCCGATCAGGCGGAGGCCATCCGGCAGATTGCCGCGACCCTGGAGAGCCAGCCGCGGCCGGAACGCACGTCGAAGGTGTTCGATCTCGGCAAGCTGGCGGAGGCCCAGCGGCTGCTTCCCCTGATCCAGCAGCTGTACCGCGACCAGCTCTCCAGCCAGCCGCAGCTCGGAGCCCCCGACGCCCAGATTGTCAGTGACGGAAAGACGGGTCGCCTTCTGGTCAGCGTCCGTGCCGACCAGTTGCCGGCCATCGAGGGAATCGTCAGCCGGCTGCAATCCACGGCGTCCAGCACCAATGCGGCCCGGGAAACACGAACCATTGAGATCGGCAATGCGTCGGAACTTCAGCGCCTGCTCCCCCTGGTGCAGCAACTCTACCAGGACCGCTGGAAGGACCGGCTCGACACGGATCCGGCCGACGCCCAGATCCTGGCCGACCCGCGCAACGGGCGGTTGATCCTCACCGGGCGGCCCGAACACCTGGTCCAGATCGAAGCCATCGTGAAGCAGCTCGGTCCGGTCAAGGTCGGCGCCGACAACCGACAAACCCGCATCCTGGACCTGACCACCGCCAGTGCCATGGAACTCGCGGGAACCGTCCGGACGCTGTACCTCGAGGAAGCCAAGGGCCGACTGGGCGCCCAGACGCCGGACACGCTTATCACGCCCGACGCCGGTGGGAACCGGCTCATTGTGGTCGGCGATACGAATGAACTGGTCGCGGTGGAGAATCTCGTCCGGCAGTTGGACAAGGTCAGCAGCCAGAGCGCATCGGCCCGGGTGTTCAAGATTCGCTCGGCGGACCCGGAGAAGGTGGCGGAGATCCTGACGACGTCGCTGGTGCGTTACGACGCCTACGGACGCCCGCAGAAGCGGGCCACGGTATCGGTCGATTCGAAGACGCGCACCCTCATCGTCACCGGCGATCCGAAGGAGCTTCAGGGTGTGTCGGTCATTATCGAGCAACTCGACCAATCGCTGGGTGATCAACCGGAGCGGAAGACTCAGGTTGTCACCCTCAAGCAGGGCCGGGCCGCGGTGCTCTCGCCCAAGATCCGCCAGCTCTACAACGATCGCATCAAGGGCATGCCCGAGCTGGCCACGTCCGACATCCTCATCCTGGAGGAACCCGAGAGCAACCAGCTCATCGTGGCGGGCAACGAGGCACAGCTGAAGGTCGTCACCCAGATCATCGACGAGGTGCAATCGGCCCAGGTAACCCGGGCGGCACGGGAGACCCGGCTGATTTCGGTAGGAACCACTGAAGAGCTGAACCGACTTCAACCGCTGGTCCAGCAGCTGTATTCCGACCGACTCAAAGGCCGCGACGCCAGCGATCCGGCGGACGCCACCATCATCAGCGATCCCAAGAATGCGCAGTTCATCGTCACCGGTCGCACCAACCACCTGGCCGAGATCGAGTCGATTATCGGCCAACTGCGCGGTTCGGGAGGGAACACCACGGTGCGGGATACTCGCATCATTGATCTGACCTCGGCCAATGCTGTCGAGCTCGCGCCGACCCTGCGCACGCTGTATCAGGAACAGGTCAAGAACCGGCCGGGCACATTCGCGGGCGACTTGTTGATCACGCCCGATGTCAACGGCAACCGCCTGATCGTCACCGGCGCCACCAATGAGATTCCGCTGGTGGAGGACTTAATCCAAAAGCTCGACAAGGTGGGAGCCCAGAGCGCCTCCACCCGGGTCTTCAAGGTGAAGTCGGCGGACCCGGACAAGGTGGTGGAGATTCTGGGCACCGCCCTGGTCCGATACGACGCCTACGGCCGTCCGCAAAAACGGGTCAGTGTCGTGACCGATCCCAAGACCCGTACCATCATCGCCACGGGTGACCCGAAGGAATTGCAGTCCGCCTCGGTGATCATCGAGCAGCTCGATTCCTCGCTGGGGACGTCCGCGGGACGCCAGATGCGCGTGGTATCCCTCAAGGAACGCCGGGCGTCGGAACTGCTCCCCAAGATCCGCCAGCTTTATACAGACCAGGCCCGCAACAATCCGGAGTTTGGGACGGTGGAGCCGTTGATCCTCGAGGACTCCGCCAGCAACCAGCTGATTCTCGCCGGCAACGATCGCCAGCTGTCCGCCATTGAGGAAATCACGGTGCTGCTCCAGGCCAGTCCCGGAAGCGGCGAGCGTCAGGTCAAGGTGATTCCCCTCGAGCGCACCACTGCCAATGCGGTGTCAGGCATGATCTCCCAAGTGTATGCCCGGCAGGTCGCCAGCCCCGATCCCGGGGAGCGGGTCATTGTGGGAACGGCCGGAAACGACCGGACCGTGGTGGTGGAAGCTCCCGCCACCACCCTCGCCCGCATCGAGGAACTGATTCACAATCTCGATCAACCCGGACCCGATGGCCAGAATGTCATCCAGACCGTGCGCCTGAACAAGGGTCGGGCCGAGGATCTGGCGGAAGCCGTGAACCGCGTGATGACCAATCGCGCCCTCCCAGGAATGGTACGTCGGGTCAGCGTCACCTCGGTCGCGGGAGCGAACAGCCTCCTGCTGAACGGTCCCACCAACGCCGTTCAAGAGGTTTTGAAGATTGTCCGCGAACTGGACGAAGAGGGCTCCGGTAGCGGTGACATTGAAGTGCGGATCTACAAGCTGGAGAACGGCACGGCCCGAGAGGTCTCGATGATCATCCAGCAGCTTCTCCAGTCGGTAACCCGCAACCTTCGCCGCGGCGGGACGGGAGACGGCGAGGGCTTTCGTCGCGGAAATGTGCCGAGCGTCTCCATCGATGAACGGTCCAACAGTCTGATCATCTCGGCGACGCCTCAGTATTTTCAGGTCGTGGAGAAAATCCTGCCCACGCTCGACAAGGCTCCCGAACGTTCGGACCGGGATGTCCAGTTCGTCTGGCTTCGCAAGGCCAAGGCGTATGATGTGGCGTCGAAGTTGGAGACGTTGTTTGAAGACCGGCCCCGCTCCGAGCGGCCGGTGATCGAACCCGACCTTTCCGGTAATTCGCTCACCATTATCGCCCGGCGCGGGGATATCGCCCAGATCCAGGATCTGGTTTCCCGGTTGGATGACCAGGGCAAGGACACCGCCATCCAGGTACGCCTGCGTCCGCTGGACCGCGTTGCCGCGGATCAGATGGCGAAGATGCTGGAGAATATCTACCCGCAGGTCTCGGGCACTCCACTCCGGGTCGCCGAAAAGGTGAACCCGACGCCCGAATCAACCGACGGAAACACTAATCGACCGGCCGAGGTGGTCATCGCCATCGACAAGGCTTCCAATGCGCTGTTGATGTCGGGTCCCGGGCAGGAGCTCGACGCTGTGGAACGCCTCGTGACCGAGCTGACGCTAAATTTCTATGGGAATGAATCGGAGTTCCGGCTTTTCCCCATCAAGGACGCCGACCCGGTTATCGTGGCCCGCACGCTCACGGACCTGCTCCGGCAGGATCCGGTCCAGGTCCAACAGCCTGGTCAGCCGCCCCAGACGATCACCCCGCGCCAGCGGATCACGGTCGTGGCCGAGCCCCGTACCCGCAGTGTGATTGTCCGGGCACGACCGACGGACTTCCAGTTGATGGAGTCGCTGATCCGGCAATTGGACACCGCGGGCCAGATCGCCCAGTTGGAATTCCGGATTGTGCGCCTCACCAATGCCCCGCCGGAGAAGCTGTTGCCGCTGGTCCAGCAGATGGTGACGCAATTGACCGCCACGCGTCCCGGGGATCCGGTGACCGTGGCCGTGGATTCCCGCGGACGCGGCCTGGTGGTGATCGCCCGGGACACCATGGCGACGCAGGTGGAGAAGCTGATTCAGTCCCTCGACACTCCCACCGCCAATGTAGAAGCCGAGGTTCGGATTGTGGCCCTTAAGAAGTCCACCGCGGCTCAATTGGCAGCCGTTCTTCAGGGCATGCTGCGCCCGGGAGCCACCGGTGAGACCACGACAGAGGCACGCGAACTCCAGGAACATGTCCGCCGGCTCAAGCTTCCATCCGCCAACGGGGGCTCGGTACTGCTGGACCTGGCCCAGCCCATCAAGATTGCGACGGATCCCGCGTCCGGTGGAGGCGGTGGAAACCGGCTGATCCTGACCTCCACCCCGGACAATCTCAAAGCCCTGACGGCGGTCATTGAGCAGTTGGATGCCGCGCCGGTTCTGGATGGAGTGAATGTGCGCCTGGTGAAGTTGGAAAACGCCGACGCCGCGACCGTGTCCCAAACCCTCACCAGCATCTTTACCCAGGGACGCAATCTCGCCGTGGGTCCTGGCGGTCCCGGCGGACAGCCAGCGGACCAAGGGAAGGCACTGGTTGCTCCCCTCAACGTGGCGGTCGATGCCCGGGGAAACACCCTGATCCTGAGCGGTCAACCGGACAGCCTCGATCTCGCCCAGAAAATCATCAGCGACATGGATCGGGAGCTCAACCACTCGCTCACTGAAGTGAAGCTGTTTCGCCTGAAGCACGCATCCGCCACCCGGATGGTTCCCCTGTTGCAGTCGGTCTTCACCGAGGGTTCCCCAGTTCCTGGAACTGAAGGGCTGTCCACCCAGATCACCCGGCTGCAGACGTTTCGGGACGGGCAGATTTCCAACGTCAGCCAGACCCCAAAAAACCGTCCGGCTCTCACCATTCAGGCCGATGAACAGGCCAACATCCTGATTGTGGCCGCCCGCAGCGAGAATCTGCCGCTGATTTCCGATGTCATCGACCAGTTGGACATTCCCGCCGCCTCCGGTCTCGAGGCCGTCCGCGTGTATCCCCTCCAGTACGCGGACCCGGCCGCCGTCCAACGGGTCCTGAATGACCTGTTCACCGGACCGCGCGCCACATCGCTGCGCAATGAAGACCGTCCGGTCATCACCGTGGATTCCCGCACCGGGACCCTGGTGGTGGCGGGCAATGGCAAGGCCTTTGCGGTCATCGAGGGGTTGCTCAAAAGCCTCGACCAGAAGCTGCCGTTTGAACTGCGGGATCTCGGTCTGATTCCCCTGGAACACGCCGACGCCAATGTGGTCGGCCCGACGCTGCAGAAGTTGATGGACGCACGCCTCACCCAGCGCGCCTCCCTGAACCAGGGCCAGGCCGACACCCTCAAGGTGATCATCCTGGCCGACCAGCGGAGCAACGCACTGTTGGTGGGTGGCTCGCGTGAAGGATTTGAGCTCGTTCAGTCGCTGGCACGGCAGCTCGACCAGGCGGCGCCGGCCCTCAGCGGACGGGTCCGCCTCGTTCCCCTGCAATACGCGGACGCCCGGGTGGTCGCCTCAACGCTGACCACGCTTTTCGAGCAGCGCTATGCCGCCATTCGCACGGCCGACGTGCAGCGCAACAAGCCAATCATCCTGGCGGACAGCCGCAGCAATTCCCTCCTCGTTGCCGCCAGCCAGGAGGACAACCGAACGCTCGATGAACTCCTGCAACGATTGGATTCGAAGCAGGACAATCCGGCGCTTTCCCTCACGGTGATCCCACTCAAGTTTAATGACTCCGCTCGGGTGGCCACCGCGTTGGAAGGCATCTTCGCCGCCCGCCAGCGGGCGCAGACACTTCCCGGAGCGACGCCTTTGCCCAGCGAGCAGATCAAGATCGAGACAGATCCACTCAACAATGCGCTGATCGTCTCTGCCAGTCGCGAGAATCTGGACCTGATCCGGGAATTGCTCACCAAGCTGGACCAGGAGCCCACCATTCCGGGAGGCGTGTTCGAAACCTTTACGCTGCAATATGCGGACGCCGCCCGGGTGGCCACACTCATCAAGTCCTTGGTGGACCAGGGACTCTACCGGCCGGGTCGGCTCTCGAGCCAGCCGGGACGCGGCGGCGGCAGTGGGCAGGACGTCCTGTCGGTCAGTGTGGATCCGCGCAGCAACACGCTGATCGTGAGTGCCAGTCCGGACAATCTCACCCTGGTGCGTGAAGTGGTGAAGCGCCTCGACAGCCAGGATGTGGCTGGGAATGCGGACGTGAAGGTGTACCTCCTCAAGAACGCGCGGGCGAGTTCGCTGGCTACCACCCTCACCCAGTTCTTCCAGGCGAAGCGCGCTGCGGACACCATTGCGGTGAATGCCAATCAGCGGTCCATTCCGGCCACGGTGCTGGCGGATGACCGAATCAACTCGCTGATCGTGACCGGTGGCAAGGAGGCCTTTGACGTGGTGGATCGCCTCCTACCGCAACTCGATGGCGAAAGCGTCTTCGCGCGGCTCAACTTCCGGGTTTTCCCGCTCAAGAAGGCCACCGCGCTCCGCATGCAGACGACGCTCCAGCCGATCTTCGCCAACCGCCCCCCCAAGGTGCGCGGCGAGCCCGTTGATCCCATCACCATCGTCGCCG
>JBGAPN010000509.1:0-3607 GCA_044221235.1 Limisphaerales bacterium | reverse complement strand
ACTCCGCCAGATAGGAACCGTCCTGTCCGGTAATGCCGGTGATGAGGGCGAGCATGGAAGGGGGGAGACGGGAAGCGGGAAGCGGGAAGAGGAAAGGGGCTGGAGGTAAGTGGGGCGGTGTGCCGGTAGCGCGGTCGCTGCGCTCGTGCGGGCCCTCATCTGCCCTCCGGGCATCTTCTCCCTTCCGCCGCTTCGCTCTGGAAGGGAGAAGAGGGCGGGCTGCGGAGCCGCTGGGTTTAGATGGGGCCACGGGGCACCGCGACCCTACCTTGCCGCTTACCGCTTGCCCCTTCCCAGTAGCCTGTGTCTCCGCTCAATACGAGAGGATGGGCTTGCCGGACATCTGGTCCTTCAGGAGCCGGACGTCGGATTCAACCATCAGTTCGATGAGGGCCTTGAAGCGGGTCTTGGGCTCCCAGCCGAGCTTGCGCTTGGCCTTGGAGTAGTCGCCGATCAGGAGGTCGACTTCGGCGGGACGGAAGAATCGGGAATCGATATCCACGTGGTCCCGCCAGTTGAGGCCCAAGGCACTGAACGCGACGGTCAGGCATTCGGAAATCGTGTGGGTCTCGTTGGTCGCCACCACGTAGTCATCTCCCTCGGGCTGCTGAAGCATGAGCCACATCGCCTCAACGTATTCCTTCGCGTAGCCCCAGTCGCGCTTGGCGTCGAGGTTGCCAAGGGCCAGGCGCTTCTGGAGCCCGAGTTTGATGCGGGCGGCGGCCAGGGTGATCTTGCGGGTGACAAACGTTTCACCACGACGCGGCGATTCGTGGTTAAAGAGGATCCCGTTGCTGGCGTTCATTCCGTAGGATTCCCGGTAATTCACCGTGGCCCAGAAGCCGAAGACCTTGGCCACCGCATACGGACTGCGCGGATGAAACGGGGTTTCCTCGGTCTGGGGCACGGCGTGGACTTTGCCGTACATCTCCGAGGACGATGCCTGGTAGAACCGGGGCTTGATTCCCACGTCGCGGATGGCCTCCAGGAGTCGGATACAGCCCGTACCCGTCACGTCGCTGGTGTACTCCGGGGTGTCGAAGCTGACCCGGACATGGCTTTGCGCCGCGAGATTGTAGACTTCGTCCGGCTGAACCTTGTCGACCAACCGAACCAATCCACCGCCATCGGCCAAATCACCATAATGCAGGTGCAGGTTGTCGAGGGGCAGGTCGGTGCGGGACTGAACAGCGTCGAGGCGCGGCCGATAGGTGCTGCTTTGACGGCGCACGATACCGTGAACCTCGTATCCTTTTTCCAGCAGCAGTTCGGCGAGATAGGAGCCGTCCTGGCCGCTGATTCCGGTGAGCAATGCTTTCTTGGGCATGGGTAAATGAAGACGGGAGAGCGAAAAAGGGGTCAGGTCAGAAGCTGTTGGTGAATTTTGATCACGAGTTTGCGAACGCGGTCGTGACCCGACAGGCGAACCTTGGGGCGGTGGGCGTCGGACGGGAAAAAGATGGCGAAACGGCCGGCGGTTTGGACCAACCCGGTCAGCGGCTCCGGTGGCGGCAGCCAGAATTGGACGTCATTGGCGAACGGTCCGTCGGGTTGGAGGCTCCCGCGGGGAATCCAATCGATGATTTCGCCGCCGGCCAGGGTAAACTGCAGGTCCACATGGGCTTCGTGGCTCTCGAAGCGCGCTTCATGCCGGGCCAGCGTGGCGTACTCCTGAACGGCTGCAAACATCTGTCGCCCGATGATTTCGTGATCCCCGAGCGCGACATCCGGCTTGAGGTCCCGGAGCCAGGCGAAGGCGCGGTGCCACGTCGGATGGGTGGCCAGCGCGGCATAGGTGCCGGGGTCTTGGAGGTCACCGTGGAGCATTGGGGGAACTAAGAGTTGAGAGCTTACCGTTGAAAGTTGAAGGTTGAAGGTTGAAGGACGGCGGGGCGGCCGTTGTGCCCGCGGTGGACATGCTCCCTCGCCCTTCCGACTCCGGGAGGAAGGGTCGGGGTGAGGGCTGGTTCATTCGTGAAAAGCGGTGGGTTGCGTTTAAGGCTGGATTCTCAAAATCAACGGGCGGCCCTCAAAGCAGCTTCTCGGCCACGGGAAGGAGTCGGGCGATGCGGTCTTCGACTTTGCCCAACTTATCGAGCCGCTCCTTGCAAAAGACATATTCCTCCGGGGACAGGCCGCCGGACTCGCGGTCCGACTCCAAGCTTGCGAGTAGGGCGTCCAACTTACGCCCCCCCTTTTCGAACTTGGGCTTGAAGTAGTTGCGATAGATGGATTCGAGCAGTTCCCGCAAATCGCCGACGGCCTCGAAATAGTCGCGTCGATCCCCGGGCACCCAGACCTGCCGGATGGCCTGCCAGGATGCAAGCTGGCGGGTACCCGTGCTGGCGCTGGCCTTGCTGATGGACAACTGGACCGCAATATCGTCGAGCGATAGCGATATCGGAGACAGGTAAAGCAAGCCGTAGATCTGTCCGATGGACCGGGGAAGACCGAGTTGCTGGCAGAGACGTCCCACCACCTCAATGAACTCCACCCGGGTCTTGGAAAGTGTAACCTCTTTGATGGGCGAAGGTGGTTCTGATTCAGACACTTCGTGCCCGTCGCTTCGCAATGGCGGAGCTACACGCGGTGTTTGGGCGGAACGACGCGTATCGTTCAATTGCGATTGAACGAATAATACGGACGAGGAAACGGAGGCAAGGGGGAAAGCGGGAGGGGCCAAACTCGGTAGGGCCGCGGTGCTCCGGGGCCTCATCTCATTCCGCCTTCGCGTCGGCACACCCCACCAAGCCATCGCCGGGGAGACTTTGGCGTCAGGGCCTTCCCCCGTTTCCCCGACGGTGACTCCACCTGCGGCGGCGGACGATATGGGGATCGACGCAGTCGGTCCTTGCCATGGTTCGTGTGGACCGTTCTCTGGCTTTGACCTTGTTCGGGCCCACCCCTAGGTTCCACCTCCCGTCAAAAACGGCCCGTCATGATTGGTTATTTCTTCCGCAAAATCATTGGCTCCCGCAACGAGCGCGAGGTTCGAAAACTCCGCCCGCTGGTGGCCCGCATCAACGAGATCGAGCAGCAATTACAGTCCCAACCCGAGTCGGTATTGCGCGAGAAGACGGCGGCGTGGAAGGCGAAGTTGTCGCCGATCACCGACCACGACGAGCTCAAACGGGAACTCGAACTCATCATGCCGGAGGCCTTTGCGGTGGTGAAGAATGCCTGCCGCAGGTTGTGTGGTCAGCAGATCGAGGTGCGCGGACACCAATTGCCCTGGGAGATGGTCCCCTTCGACGTCCAGCTGATCGGCGGCATGGCATTGCACCGGGGTCATATTGCCGAAATGGCCACCGGCGAGGGCAAAACCCTGGTGGCCACCCTGCCGGTGTACCTCAATGCCCTGACGGGCCGGGGCGTCCATGTGGTGACGGTCAACGATTACCTTGCCTCCCGCGACGCCGAGTGGATGGGCGCCGTTTACCGGTTCCTGGGCCTCACGGTAGGGTGCATTCTGAACAACCAGCCTCCGGCGGTTCGCCGCGCGATGTACGCCTGCGACATCACCTACGGCACCAATTCCGAGTTTGGTTTCGACTATCTCCGCGACAACGGCATGGCCAGCACGCGCGAGGAACAGGTCCAGCGGGGC
>JBGAPN010000508.1:0-3612 GCA_044221235.1 Limisphaerales bacterium | reverse complement strand
GAATGGGCGGTGGCGGATGGAGGGTTGGATCCATCCCGGTCGTATCGGCTCCGGGTTCGTGTGGAAGCGGCATCCCTGATCTGGGACGTCGCCGATGCCTCGGAAGATCCGCCGCAGTTCCGACGGCTGTTTGAAGTGGCCCACGACGGCGCCCAACCCACCGCGGTCCGGCTCGGCAAGACCGACCGCAGCGGCGGCGCGTCCGACACGGGACCTGCCGGTGGGGAGTGGACGCGCTGCCGTATCGGCGAGGTGCGGGTGTTCGGTCCGTTCGACGCCGAGAAGGCACGGGCCGAGGCGGGAATCCGTCCTAAGGACATCCGGGTGTCGGTGCATTACGAGCTCTATGACGGCCTGCCGTGCTACTCGAAGTGGATCACGGTTTCCAACGGCACCGACCGGGTGATCCGCGTGGACCGTTTCGCCAGCGAGCTGCTGGCCGCGGTGGAACGAACCTCCGAGGTGGATGAATTGAGCATCGAAGGACGGACCCCGCCGAATCTGCACGTGGAGACCGACATGGCCTTCGGCGGCATGATGGCCACCGGGGCCAACCGTCGCTCCTACCGCTGGCTTCCGGACCCCCAGTTCCATTCGCAAGTGAACTACGAGAAGCGGACCCCGTGTCTGTTGGAAGTGGGACCGGACCTCGGGCCGGCGCAGGACGTTGAACCGGGCAAGACCTTTGAGTCCTTCCGAGCGTGGATCCTTCCCCAGGACAGCACCGACCGGGAACGGTGCGGATTGGCGGTGCGTCGAATGTACCGGACAGTGGCGCCATGGGTGACCGAGAACCCCCTGATGATGCACCTGGTGTCCTCCAAGGGCGCCGCGGTGACCAACGCGATCGACCAATGTGCGGCGGTGGGATTCGAGATGCTCATCCTGAGTTTCGGAAGCGGCTTCGACATGGAGAACGAACAGCCCGCCACGATTGAGCGGGCCCGGGCCTGGTCGGACTATGCCCGAAGCCGGGGCGTCGAAATTGGCAGCTATTCGCTGCTGGCCTCCCGGGGAATCAGCCCGCAGGACGACGTGGTGATGCCGCCCGGCGAGAAGCCGGCCTTTGGCAAATCGCCCTGCCTGTTGAGCCGCTGGGGCACGAACTATTTCCATCGCCTGTATCAATTCCATCGCGACGGCGGGTTCACTCTGCTGGAGCACGACGGCTCGTACCCGGGAGATGTCTGCGCCAGCGAGCGGCATCCCGGACATCACGGGTTGGCGGATTCCCGATGGAACCAGTGGCGGGAAATCTCCGACTTCTACAAATGGTGCCGCAAGGAGGGCATTTATCTCAACGTGCCCGATCACTATTTCCTCGTGGGTTCCACCAAGACCGGAATGGGCTACCGCGAGGTCAACTGGTCCTTGCCGCGCGAACAGCAGGTCATCCACACCCGGCAGAACATTTACGACGGCACCTGGCAGAAGATCCCGACCATGGGCTGGATGTTTGTCCCGCTAACCGAATACCAGGGCGGCGGCGCGGCGGCCACCATCGAGCCGTTGGACGCCCACCTCGACCACTACGAGCGGATGATGGAGAGCAATCTGGCGCTCGGGGTGCAGGCCTGTTACCGCGGTCCGCGTCTCTTCGATAGCGAGCGGACCCGGGCCATGGTGAAGTCGCAGGTGGACTGGTTCAAAGCACACCGGGACATCCTGGAAAGCGACCTGATCCACGGGCGGCGGGCCGATGCGCGTGACCTCGACTGGATGCTGCACGTCAATCCGGCGCTTCCGGAGAAGGGGATGCTGGTGGTGTTCAATCCGTTGGATGAAGCCGTCACGCGGACCCTGCGGGTGAACCTGCACTACACCGGCCTGACGCAGACGGCGCGGTTCCATGACGCCACCGGCCAGAGCCGGGAGTTTGCCGTGGGCCGGGACGATACCGTGGAGGTTCCGGTCACGGTGAAGCCCCAGGGGATGTCCTGGTACGTGGTGGAGTGAAACGGCGCGGGTGAACGCCGCGAAGCCAGATCCCTGCAGTCGGGAATGCCTGCTGCAGCGCGCACGAAGCCACGAAGTCGCGAAGGGAATCTGGAATCCAGGCAGAAGCGGGGGATCACCCTGGGATGAACCCGAAATCCGTCCATCCTATTTATTTCTGCCGCCCTCCTTCTTCGCGTCTTCGTGCCTTCGTGTGCCCCATCCAGCGGCGAACGGTCACCCGTAGCAGAACCCTCATTTCTCGGTCCGTTTCTTCGAAGCAGGCGCAAGATGACGCCCAGTTGGTCGAGCGGTGAATGCCCGAAACCTCGGGTGTGGGCGCCCGAGGAAGGACGAAGGCCTTCGGTGCCAATTCCTTGACCCACTTCCGCCGTGCAGCGTTCCAGGATCAGGGGCTTCGGAACCGCTTCTTTCGCTAACCCTTCGGCCAGTCTGGGTTTCGTTTCAGCCATTCCGGGACAGGGTTCGAGATCCGAACCGGGTTCCCGTTTTCAAACTCGACCACGCTGCGGAATGGGTGCCGCAGGTCGCTGTTGTCATAGACAAGGACCCGCGGGAGTTCCCGGATTGCCCGATCCAGATTCACGAGGGTGCGGGCAAAGCGGGCGATGAGTTTCTCCGTGGGAACATCATGCCCGCCCTGACTGACACGCATGGCCACCCGCTGCTCGGAAGTCTCCGCCGAATCGAGCCCGATGAAGCAGAGGACCACGGCATATCCTGACCTCACGGCTTCGCCCAGGAAGCTGACCTTCTCGCCAACGGGATCCGACAGGACCGTTTCAAAGATGAAGCTCTCGCGTTGCCGGATCAGCTCGCGGCGCAGTTGATCGGCGAGAGCGGCAGATTCGTAGGGCCCCATTCCGAGTTCACGGGCCAGATCGTCGGCATTGATGAAGCGCAGACCGGCGGGTCGTAAGTACGCCTGGAAGAACGTGGATTTCCCGGCGCCATTCGGACCGGCGATGGCAACGATGATCGGCCGTGAATCCAGTGAGGGTGTCACGGAGGCGGGCACGGACGGAATTCCCGGTGAACGAAGCGGCCCGTGGTTCGGGTGCCATCACTCTCAATCCGGACGATCAACCCCGGCTGCTCGGCGGGTGCAAACTGCGGAAAAGGGCGCTCGCTCAACACGGTGGTCAGTCGCGCCTGACCGACGGCGGTGCCTATGGATTCGAGACAGCTTGAGAGCGGGATCGTTTCACCCCGCTTTTTCAGCGCTAACGCGGTGTCGGTGCGCAGAAGCGGCTCGACCGCCCGGCCTAGTCCGGCCCAAAACTCGATCTGCCCGGCGATGGAACGTTCCGCGACCTCCCCGGTGAGCCGGGCGTCTAGGACGAGACTTTCGGAGAGCTTCACAGGTTGTCCCATGGACCAAAGGTGGCGTTTTGCCACCTCGCGAGCAAGCCTCGCGTGGCGTTGAATATGAGGACAGCAGGGTTGCGAGGAACGAACGAACCCAGTGACTGTCCAGGCAAGAACGAGCCAGTCCGGGGTTCCTTCGCGTGAACTTCCTTCTGGATCACGGCGCCCTCAGCGATGACCTGCCTCAATCCTGCGGGCTCCGCACCCCCGATCCCCGGCCGGCTCTGCACGTGAGTATAGATCTGGGTGGTCGCCACATCCTGATGTCCGCGCTTGTCCCGCCGAACC
>JBGAPN010000014.1:0-25862 GCA_044221235.1 Limisphaerales bacterium | reverse complement strand
GTCTCGAGCTTTGCCGCCCTGGTCAAGGATGCGGGGTACGTCCTCGTGTTTCCACCCAGCCTGCGGGAAAACCTGACCGGGGTGGCCGCCATCGTCCTGTTCGTAACCGGCGTCTGGATTCTGAAAAGGATGTCACTCCCGACCAGCGCTTGACGGGACAGGAGCCCGACGCCCAAGGGAAAATGCCCTTCTGGCAGCGGGTCCACCCGGGGGAGGATGGCCCGTCGGTACACGATTCCGTGACTATTGCCCTGCGGCGGCCCCGACTATAGTTTGCCGGTTCCGGTCCGGGACCGGCTTTGAAACTTCGCCATGAGCGACACCGACACTGACAATACACCGCAATCGAACACCGCCGCCGGTGATGAGGCAGGTTCAACCGACCTTCATGTTCAGCTCGCCGCCGCCCAGGACCGGTTCCTGCGACTGGCAGCGGACTTTGACAACTTCAAGAAGCGCGCCGCCCGTGACCGCGATGACGCCCGCCGAGCCGGTGCCGAATCCGTCCTCGGCAAGCTCCTGCCGGTTTTGGACAACTTTGACATGGCAATGCTCGCGGTTTCCCAGCCGAACACGACCCTCGAAACGCTCCGGGTCGGGGTGAACATGATCCACGGGCAGTTCCGCAACTTTCTGTCCGAGGTCGGGGTCCGCGAACTCGATCCGGTCGGCCAACCCTTTGATCCCACGCTTCATGATGCCGTTTCCGTGCAGGCGTCCACCGAGGTCGCGGAGGGCAATGTGATCCAGCAAACCCGCAAGGGATATCAGCTGGGGGACCGGCTGCTCCGCCCCGCCAGTGTCGTGGTTTCGGGCAAGCCGGACGCGGCCTCCCAATCCTGACCCTTCCCGCACATGGCCAGCCACCGCTCCCGACGCGATTACTACGAGGTGTTGGAGGTCACCCGGACCGCCACATTTGAGGAGGTCAAGAAGTCGTATCGCCGCCTGGCGATCAAATACCACCCGGACAAAAACCAGGGGAACAAGGAAGCCGAGGAGCGGTTCAAGGAACTGGGCGAGGCTTACGAGATCCTCGGGGACGAGCAAAAGCGGGCCCTGTACGATCAGCACGGGCACGCCGCATTTGACCGACGGGCGGCGGGCGCCGGCCGCGGTGGCGGATTCCACGATCCCAACGACATCTTCCGCCAGGCCTTCGGCAACGCCGATCTGGGAAGCATTTTCGAGCAGATGTTCGGTATGGGGGGCGAGGAGCAGGACCCTTCCGGCCCGTCGCGCGGATCCGATCTCCGCTACAATTTGGAAATCACCCTCGAAGAGGCCGTCCACGGTGTCGACCGCGAGATCACCATCACCAAGCCGGGCGTCTGCCCGTCCTGCCGCGGTTCGGGAGCCGAAAAGGGTTCCAAGCGCATCCGGTGCCTCCAGTGCGCCGGACAGGGGCGGATCCTGATGTCCCGGGGAATCTTCAGCATCCAGCAGACCTGTCCCCGCTGTGAAGGCGCGGGTGAAGTCATTGAGAATCCCTGCAAGACCTGCAAAGGGGACGGACGAACCAATCAGCCGACCACCATCCACCTGCGGATTCCTCCCGGGGTCGACCATGGCACGCGGCTGCGATCGAGTGGCAATGGCGAAGCGGGACAGCGCGGCGGCCCCGCCGGGGACCTGTATGTGGTGCTCCATGTCTCCGAACACAGCGTGTTCAAGCGCGACGGGGATGACCTGCTCTGCGAGGTGCCCATCGCCTTCACCCAGGCCGCCCTCGGGGCTGAAGCCGAGGTCCCCACCCTGGACGGCAAGGCTTCGATCCGGATCCCGGCTGGCACGCAGCACGGCACCCTGTTCCGGCTCAAGGGACGCGGCGTCCGCAACGTGCAGGGTTACGGCACCGGCGACCTCCTGGTGCGTGTCATCGTGGAGGTTCCCTCCCGGCTGAATGCGGAACAGAAGGCCGCGCTGGAAGGCTTCGCCCGCCTGTGCGATGAGGATGTGCACCCGCAGAAGAAGGGTTTCTTCGAACGCGCCCGGGAGTTTTTCGGCTAATCCGGCCGAGTCGGTTCACCTCGGGCCTGATTTTCCATGCATCGGTTCTTCGTCCCCGGCGCTGGCAAGGGTCCGCAGGCGACCCTGCCGGAGTCGGAGGCCCGGCACGCCCTACGAGTCCTGCGCCTGGAATCCGACGCCGCGGTGACGCTTCTCGATGGAGAGGGCGGGGAATTCCTGGGACGGCTTCAGGTCGAGGGACGGGACCGTGCCTCGGTCTGGATCGAATCCACGCGACGTCATGACGGTCCGCGGACCGAAGTGACCCTGGCCCAAGCCATCGCGAAGGGCCCGGCCATGGAAGGCTTGATCCACCGCGCGGTGGAATTGGGCTGTCGACGACTCGTCCCGTTGTTGGCCGAGCGCAGCATCAGTCGCCCGGATGCAGGCAATGAAAAGCAGGCCAAATGGCAAACCCTCGCCGACGAGGCCTTGAAGCAGTCCGGAAATCCCTGGCGGATGACGGTCAATGCGCCCCAACCGCCTGCCGCCTGGCTTCGCCAATCCGCGGCGTACGAACTCATTTTGGTCGCATCCCTCGCGGATTCGCCCCGCCTTCCCCGGGTTGCCCTGGACGGGTTCCGGACTTCCCACAGACGATGGCCCCGGACTGTGGCGTTGGTGATCGGCCCGGAAGGCGACTTCACCCCGGGCGAGTATGAACTCTTTCGGAAGTCCGGGGCCTGCCCCTTCACCCTGGGTCCCCACGTCCTTCGGGTGGAGACCGCGGCCACTGCTGCCCTCGCCGTCCTGCAGAATCTCCTGTCCGAGGAACCGGGTCCGGGCTGATTCTGCCCCGGGGCAAATTTCAGGCTCGTTTTCCCGATCTGCCCGGACGACATTGACTCCGCGCTCTCCGGCGATCGATCGACATTGCGACCATGAAACGTAGCCTTCCTTTCCTCACCGGCCTGGGTTCCCTGCTGCTGCTCGGCATAACCACCGGCTGCCAGAGTCCGCACAAAACAGTCACGGTAACTGCCGCCCAATCTGGCAGCACAGTCCACCTCAATACGGGTGACCTGCTCCTCGTCGAGGTGAAGTCTCAGTCCCCTGGCAAGTCCTCGTGGGAAACGCTCAGCATCAATTCCTGGGTTGTCGCCCGCATTGATCCTCCGGAGTTTCAGCCGCACCACGAATCGAGCCGGCGGCCGGCCAGCACTTCGGGTGATACCGGAACACTGCTTCTCGATTATCGGGCGGTGGGACCCGGCTCTTCGTTGCTGAAACTGGGCGAAATCCAATCCTGGCAGGGGCATTCGAATCCGGCCCAGACTCTGGAGCTCAACGTGGTGGTGAAGTAGGCGGCCCGGACGCGTTCCCTGCGGTCCGGGACTCAGGACGCGGGGGGTCCGCCGTGATGGGCAGCGTACGAGGCATACGACTGCGCATCTTCCAACAGGGAGTCCAACGCCGCTGCGATCGGTTCTGCGCGCCAAGTCCCGGAAAAGACCACCCGGTCGGCAATGGTGCTCTCGATTAGAAAGGTGGGCCGCTGTGTGACTTTCAGGGAATGAAACTCCACCGTGCTGCGCCGGCACCGCTCTTCCACCTCGTTGGACTTCGCCGTCGAAAGCAAGGAAGAGGCATCGAGTCCGGTCGCAGCCGCCACAACCTCGGCTGACACCTCCCAACGCCCCACCGGCCGACCTTCCCGAACGGCCGCCCTGGCCACGGCGAGGCGGGCACGGTCATCCGTGACTCCCAAGACCCGGGCCGCCTCCGCCATGCAGTTGGGAGCAAGATACTCCTTCAATTCCGGGTCAAACCATCCGGCGTCCAGCATGTAGGGCGAACGGGTTACCACCCCGCTCCGTCGATAAAACCACTCCGACTGCGATTTCGACAGGGGGAGACCGCTGGCATCCATCAACGCAATCTTCCAGTCGAATTCAACCCGACCCGCATACCGTTCCTTGAGCGCCGCCCAGGCCGGCTCCGCCCACCAGCACCACGACGAGACAATTTCGATGAAATAGGTGATCTGAACCGAAGGCCTTGCACTCATAAGCGACGACGCTGCCGCCTGCACCGTCGGTTGGCGATGTCGAATTCCCGGGGGTCAGGACTCCGGACCCCACCCCGAAGCGCCGTCAGGGAATGGCGCTTTCGGCCATCTTGCGAAAGGCCGCCTCGGCCGACGCTCCGACGGCCGTCGGTCCCGTAAACCGGATGAACACCGCGCCCTCGGTACCCGGCACAATGGCTCCGAGCAGCATCGAATCGGGCATCGGGGTTTTCGGTCCTCCCGGCATTCCACTCAGATAGGTACCCTGAGCGCGGACAAAGGTGAGGGTCTGCCCGCGGACAGTCACTTCCTCGACCTTCGATTTCAGCGCGTCGCCCTTCTCTTCAAACTGGCTGAGCCAACGGTCCACGTTCGCCTTGGTCCCACCGCCGTTGTTGGGTCCGAAATGAAAGAAGATCACCTCGCCTCCCGGTTTGCCGTCCGCACCGGGTACGGACAGCTGGGCTTTGCGCATCGCCGAGGTGGTGGCCACCCAGCCCCAGTACTCAGGCCGTTTGAAGGCCAAGCCGCCCACCGGAAAAGTCGCCGGGGCATCGGCAGCCTGTGTCAGCCACAACCCGGCCGTGCACAAACCGATTGCGATCGCTCGGAAAGAGGAATTCATGCGCGCCAAATATCCCGCTCCGGCGGCGAAGTCAAATGGTGGGACACCCACCGCAGGGAAAGATTGCGGAATCAGGGTGGCCCACCCGACCGAAACCCCACCCACCGCACCGAAGGAGCGGGTGCTTCGAGCCGTAGCGTTCCGTCCGCTCCCAACCGGCCACTTTCGGTGCGGAAGGTTCCCGCGCCGGAAGGCATTCTCCGAATTTCAAAGTCCGTGGCGCCCTGCCAGGGCAGCGAGCGGATCGACAACTGGAGGGACGCCGGAGAGTTCGTGTCGCCGAGGGTCCTGGCCACCAAGACCCCGGCCCGACTTCTTCCCTCGTGGATGCCGGCAGCGATGAGTCAGGAACCGGAACACCGCCCGCCGCACCCGCACATCCGGAGTTCGCATCAACTCCGCGAACAACCGGACGGCGTCATACACGGGAAATGGCACCCCGTGTTCATTGAACAGACCGAAGACGCCCGTCTCGCCCGTGGAACAGGTTGGCCGCCAGTCACCGGGGCGTTCTGCAATTCCAGCAGGCTGGCCGCCACAAAGGAAGGCACGCCGCCGGGCAGACCAGACGTATCGGCGTAGAACCGCTCCCGGTTTCGGGCCGGTGCGGCGCGATCAGCGCGGACCACGAATTCCCCGGGAGATAGTTCCATTCATTGAGCTCGCTGCCGGTTGCCGCGAATCCGTACTCATCCAGAACCCGCCGGATTCCCCGCGCCCGGACCACCAGATCCAAGGGATCATCCGAATACGCATGCCAGGAAAAGAAATCGAGCGGCAGGCGTTCCCCGGCGGCAGTAGTCCAGGAATCCGGTAACAAAGGCCAGGATCAAACCGGTCGCCCATTCGCCGGCCGGTGCCTCCCCGCCGCCGGCCCCTCAATTCGAAGTTCGAAGCGGGCCTTCAGGGCACGGGAACACCACTGCGTACAACTCAAAGTATTGCGCATCGGTACCTGACCACATGGCCGGCCGGTTCTCCGGCGGCACCGTTCCAAATTTCCCAGTCCCGGATTCAGGAGCGAAGCCCCGGCCCATCCTTCGTTGAAGTGGCGGACTGGTGCCGTGCGGGTGCGCGCCCAGCGCCGCCGGATCCGGTGGCGGATGGACAAAACGTTTCCGGCCGTGTGCTCGATGCTTTCGCCGGAGCGGTAGATGATTCGGGCGCCCGTGCGTTGAACGGCCGGAAGTATTCATCCGTCGCGGCGAAGTCGCCAAGGTGTAGTCGTCGGGTCGGCATTGGGATTGGGAAAGACAGCGTGAATGTCCACCATCCGGGTTGGGCCAGTGGCAGTCGTGCGGCCGTATCGTCGGCGGCTGCAATTCCTGCACCTCGCGAGTGAGATCGATCAGTCCGCCAGCAACCAGGGGGCCCTTGTTGAGTCCGTGCAGAGGTCGCAGATCGCCCCCCACGGGCGAAAAATCCACCTCCAGCTCGACCGGCCCGGCCGCCCCGACCATGAGGCACGACGCCGCGCCAAAGCCCATGCCCCAGGCGGCCCGGCGCAGGGAAGCGGTCAGCGTCCAAAGCAATGTCATAAGTTTAGAGCCATCCCAACGGGAAGTTGGTCTATGCTGGCGGTCGGGAACGCTCGGCTTCAACCCGTCAGTGAACGAAAGAGGGACCCCAGGTCCCACTTTCTCCTCATCGGTGTGAGTCCCGGTGAATCGGCGGATGAATCGCCGTTCCAGATTCACTCCACAACGCGCACCCGCGAATCGCGCACGGTGTCCAATTCGGCATCGCCCCCGCGCATCGCCCGGCCGCCCGCGATGAACGCGACGGGTGTCGTTTGCCCTCCTGTCCACTTCCTACGGCAGCATGGTTGCTCTGAAGAAGTACTGACTGCCCTCGTCAGTCGGAAGATCGGGCAGGGTGATCCAGTTGGTCAGGGAGAGGTTGGTTCGGATCGGGAGCCAGGACATCATGTTTGTGGACTGGTAGGTTACGTAACGCGGGCCGCGGAGGGTGTCGAGCTCTAGCCGAAAAGACCCTTGGATGAGAGTCGACGGGAACATACGAAGCCGAGGCGCGAGGGACTCAAGCCGGCTCCGGACCTGTTCGAGAACTTCACCGAGGCTCCCGGCACCAGGTTGAGCTGCGAGTTGGTCCAGGACGCTCTTGGCTCCGGCATAATCTTGAACGGCTAGAGCGCTGCGGGCGACCAGCAGGTGAGTCTCCAAGCGGTCCGGTTGCAGATTCCCTGAATCGAGCAGCAGGGCCTCGGTCCCGAGCCGTCGGGCCTCGGCATGGTTCCCGCCGGAGTAAGCCGCATAGGCGAGCCGGGCCAGATGATCGGCCGTCGGGGGGCCACCTGAGGGCCCCGCCACGCCGGACGTTGTTACCTCAAACCGCAGGTCCTGCGCCGTGAGGACACCTCCCGCCGGCAGCTGTTCGACCGGCAGCAGGCCGGTCCCATCCCAGGAGGTTTCGATCGCATACGTACCGTTCGTGAGTTGCGCGGCCACCGCGGGCACGAGCCATTCCCGCGAACTGACGCTGTGGGCGCGCACTGCGCTGACGGGCAGACTGACTTGGGCACGCAGAAAGGGAACCCAAGAGGCGGGTTCAAGGATGACCCGGCGCGTGTTGTCGGGATCGATGCGGACCAGGCGGAGGCTGACCCTGACCTGCCAATCCGTCGGCAATTGGATGGAGGGGGGAGGCGGTTCTCCCACAGGGGACTCGCCCTTCTCGATCCTTCGGAGCAGTTCGAGGCTTTCCTCGTACACCAGCGGGCTGCTGAGGAAGACGCGGACCCGAAGCGGGTCCCCGGCGTAGACGGGCGTCCAGGTGAGTTCCGAGCGGAGCGCCACGGCCGGACTCGGCGTCGTCTGGGCATGCGCCGCCGAACTGGCGAGGGTTGCCAGGAGCACCCCCAGCATCGCCACGAGATGCCAGCGACGGACCCACAAGGTGGCGGACGGCTCCTCGGCCGACGCGCTTGAGTGTGCACTGACGGTCACGCTCCTGGGGAGGTCCAAAAAACCAGAGGAGTCCTGACTCGCGCTTTCGGTTCTAGCGTTCATCGGTGAATCGGATCTGCTGCTGGCAGCTCTTGCCGGAGGGCGATCCCTCGGCGCTCGTGCAAAAGATGTGGGGCCAGGGGTTGCGCCGTCGCAACCCGAAGCGGTCATTCGCGTCGATGCCAATCTCCTCGTTTGAAAGATACCGCATGACGCAGGTCATGGGACCCGACAGGGAGGGCTTGAGATCTCGAATACCCACGCCGTGGCCCATTTCATGGACGACCACCCGCGAGACCATCTTCCACCAGGAATCGCGGTATTGATCCTGGTGATTCTCGATGTATTGCAGGACTTCCCAGTTGAATGCCTCGGCTCCCGCCGCCCTCTCCTCGGCGGGCTGGGCGAAGTACTCCCTAAACGGAGCCATGCCCTGGGTATTCCACGCCACAGTGAGGCCGATGCGCACGTCCAAGTGGGCCGGATAGACCTGAATCACATAGCAGCTTCCCGGCGACTTGGGGAACGGGCCCGGACAACTGGTATCAGGGTAGGCCGTTCCCCCCGTCAAGATTCCCACCTCCTCGCGCTGGTTACCATAGCCCATCAATCGAACCAGATCGTACCAGTCCTTGGGGTCGAGAGGGGTCGTTTCAGTCACGATTTGGACTTCGATCGCCCGTTGGTCCACCCGATGTCCCCGGCCGTGGTTGAAGTTTACGATCCGCTTCTTCTCGGCGAATGCCCCAGAGCCGGTCCAAGTTTGGTCCGTCACGAAACGGACCCGGCAGCCGGCGGCGGCGGCGAAGTTTATGCCGCCCGAGCCAGATTTCATCGTCTCGAGCACGTAACCGTCGCGGTCGTAAACGAACAGGTGCTTGAACCCCGGTTCCAATCGCTCGTGCCGGCGTCCGAAGAAGAAGCCGCGGTAGTCCTCGAACAGGCTGATACCGTCACCGTCGCTGTCCTGCCCGCCGGGCTGATCGTCGCCATCCCAGTTGTCCGGGAGGTTGCGGGCGTAGACGCCCCGCGCCTTTTCCCAGCCGTCGGCAATGTGGTTATTATTTTCGTCCTGCGGAATCGCCAGCGTGGTCTGGCCGGTGTCGCCCTCGACGTGCGCTACGATCTGCCGATCGTCGTCGAGGGTCGCCACCACTCGCAGCCGCGCGCTGGCGCCGTAGTCGAAGCAGGCGATCCCCGCCGTCACCCGCGACAAAAGGTTGGTGGCGTCGAGCGTCTGTCCCTCGTTGGACACGACTTTCCCCGAGCCGGGCAGGAACAGCAGATCCCGGGCGGTGGCCGCTTGATCCTTTGGCGGCTTGTTTAGACACAACCCGGGCTCGCGCGACGTGTCGATCAACTCAAAATGAAAACGGGCCCGACGGCCTTCGGGGGGCGTTTGAGTGCCCGGGATGCGCAGTTCGACGGCCACCGTGAACGGCTTCGGCCCCGGAATCGTCTCATCGTCGCTGCCTTCGGGCAGCCAGGTTGGGTATTCGGGCGGCGGGATGATGACCGCCTCCACCTGTTCGTCGCCGCGGCTGAGATTGTAGTGTATGCTGAACTGGCCGTTACCTAGGCCCGGGAGGGCATCCTCTCCCGTTCCGTCGTCGCCGGCGTTAAACTGCGCCGCATTCGGCGGGAAGTTGATCCGGCCCGCGTCCGGGTCCAATCCCCATTTTTGCTGAGCGCTGCCGCAGAAAGAGCGGGCCTTCGAGACGCCGTTCCCCTCCTCGTTCGAGACGTCCACGAGATTATCAAGCGGCGCCACCGTCACGTAGGCGACGCCTTCCGAAATATCGAGCCCTACCAGCGAAACCGTTCCCTCACCCGGCTGCCGCGCGATGTAGGTCCAAGATCCGGCACCGCTCACCTTGCCCTCCCCCGACGCGTTGAGCGTGTAAGTTTCCTCCGTCACTTCATAGAATCCGGTCTTGGGGTCGGGCCGGTACACGAGCCGCCCAGTGAAGGTGAACGAGCAGTTGTCCGAGTAGACATCTGCAAGCCCCGCCGTGCCCTTCGCAGAGGCGGTGACGGTGAGGACCAGCTCGTTTCCTGCCAAAAGGCTCGGGCTGGCTGGGAAAACCAGTCCGATCGCCAAAACCGCCGTCCTCTGGAATTGCCGCCCTCTTGCCCTCAGCCTCGGCCAGTTTACGCCTTGTCCCCGATGTTCTGAGCTCCCTATGCCCCACGTGTTCATAGTGACTCTCATGCACGACGTTCGACGAATCGGTCCGGGTCAAAAATCAAATAAAGGCTGAATTTCATCAAAACAGCTCAAGTGCCCGCCATCGAGTGATCCACGCTTCAAAACTTTCACCGCCGCGAATGGTGGAGACGCGACAGGGACAGTATCCTTGGGCGACCCGGACCACCGTCCACAGCGGACGCCCGACACATCCCTCCTCCGTTGGACCCTCCATCGATCGGTAGAACTCTCGGTGGTTGCCACCCGTAAGCTTACAGTTGTCATTTACCAAAGTGACGGGCAGACCTTTCCTCCAGTCACACCAGATCGGGAATCATAAAACCTCTCCATCTATGAAGCCCACACTTCTCCACTCGGGAATCCCCACGCTTCCGCCTTTACGGCCGCACATTCCCAGGATTCACATGCGGCGACTGCCGGATCTGCGCGAGATGTTCGCGCTGCTTTGCGTCCTCGGGACGGGCCTGGCACGGGCATCTGGAGCCGAGTTCACCGTTCCGTTTCCAGAGGGCACCAATGCGGCGAAGCTCCCCAGGTTTGAAACCAGCCATCACCTGTACCTCAAGGCGACGGCCGCCGAGTCTTCGTGTGCGCCTTCTCCTTCCTGAAACGGCTCGGGAGGATCCGGTCGCCACCGGCCCAGGGCTGCCTAGAACAGGATGTTGTCGATGAAGTCCCGGAGCGGACGGGCGGGCCGTCCCTGGTGACGAGCCACCACCAGCAGCTCCCGCTCAAACCGAGGCTCCAGCCGAACCCGCCGCAGGGAACGCTTCCGGCCATACAACGCCAGGGCCCGGACCGGGACAAAGCTCACTCCCATGCCCAACGCCACCAGGCTGATGATCAGGTCAAAACTGTCGAGTTCCATGGCCGGCGCCAGCTTCCATCGGTTGGAGTCAAACCAGCGGCGGAGACGACGCCCGGTGTTGGAAGCATCGCTGATAAGGAGCCAGCTCTGACGGTCGGCCCACCCGGGAAACTCGCGCCTCGACAGGATTACCGGCGGGGTTGTGCCCGGCATCGACGGGGCAATCAGGCAGAACTGGTCCGCGAACCGGTGGGTCACCGTCACCCCCGCAGGAAGACGCCCGCCCTTGGAAACCACCCCAAGATCGAGCTCGTTGGCCTGCAACGCCGTGAGAATGTCCTCCGAGGGCATCATCGAGAGCCGGCAGGGGACTTCGGGCAATCGCCGCAGGTTGGCGTGGAAAAATCCGGGCAGGTAGGCGAGGCCGACGGTCTGGGAAACCCCCATGCGAACAGGCTTGCGGACACCGGCAAACCGCTCCTTCAAGCCGGCCAACAGCGCATCCACATCCCCGGCCAACCGGACGCTCTCCCGGTGCAGGTATTCGCCGGCCGGTGTCACAAGGACGCTCCGGGTGGTCCGTTCAATCAGGTTCAATCCCAGGCTCGATTCCAGGGCCTGCATCTGTCGGGTGACCGCGCTCTGGGTGAGTCCTGCCGCCACCGCGGCCCGAGTGAAGCTGCGATGCTCCACCACCAACCGGAAGAGGTGGAGCGCATACAGGTCAAAGGGAAGCGTCGCCAGAAATTCATTCACAGTGCGCATCAGTCCACGCGTTTAATGAATTTCAGTCACCTCCAATCCTGCCCGAAGCTGAAGCCGGAAAGGAAACACACACTTATGGCAGACCGAACTCGAAGGGGCCCGGCCAATGTTCCCGGCTCCTACTACGTGGATGACTCCTGCATCGACTGCGACGTCTGTCGCAGCAACGCGCCCCGGTTCTTCGCCCGGGAACCCGCCGAGGGGATCTCCTTTGTTCACCGGCAACCCGTCACACCCGAAGAAATCGCCGAGGCGGAACTCGCCCGGAACGGATGCCCGACCGACTCCATCGGCAACGACGTTTGATCCCGACGCCAGCTACCACACGTAGGTGGCCACCGCCCCGCCGGGGAGTGTCGGGCTGGCGGAACCCTGTGCAGCCCGGATCGTGAACTCGACGGGATTCGCCCCGGGGTTCAAGACCACCAGAACCGTCTTCCCATCCGCGGTCCGGAACGCCACGTTGGGCAAACGGTCGATAGCGGAGGACTCTATGTGAACCGCCCCAGGGCGGACGAATTTGGACGCATGGGCGATGATATAATAGGCCGGGTTCCGCACCACGCGGTCGCCCTCCAGGGTCAAGGCTCCCAGGCAACGGTCGCATCCACCTCGGTCGGTGTGGGGACGGTTCCGGGGATCCGCGGCAAGATTCCATTCCAACACCGTCCGGCATCTGTTGCGGACCGCGCCGACGATCAATTCCTTCACGTGCCATCCCAGGTCGCCCTGCAGGTGTCCCGGGGCGCCAATCCACTGTTCCGTGAAGTAGAGGCTCCGGTCCGGGTGGGCTTCCAGCACCTGCCGGATTGCAGAAATCCGGCCCGCATAGAGGTGGAAGGCGGATCCCTCGACATACTGCTTCGCCTCCGGGTCATTGAGAATCGTCAGCGGATAGTCGGGCCGGTCTGCATTGTGGTCGAAGCAGATGATCTTGGTGGTCAGACCCGCCTTTTGAAACGCCGGCCCCAGGTATCGCTTGATGAACCAGGCCTGCTCCGTAGCGGACATCACCATGCTGGGATTGTTGTCGGGATTGAGCGGTTCGTTCTGGATCGTGATGGCATCGATGGTAACGCCGGCCTGCTTCATCGCCTGCACGTACTTCACCAGGTAAAGCGCGTAGGCGGCCTGCCACTCCGGACGCAGGCTGCCGCCCTTCGAATCGCCGTTGGTCTTCATCCAGGAGGGAGCCGTCCATGGAGACCCCATGAACTTGAGCTCCGGTTGCAGCGCCAGGATCTCACGGAGGACGGGGATGACGTCCTGCCGGTCCGGCCCCAGGTCAAACCGTCGGAGCTCTGGATCCGTCTCGCCCGGGGCCAAATCGTCGTAGGTAAAGACGCGCGCGTTCAGGTCGGAGGCACCAATGCTGAGACGAAGAAAACTGACACCGATGTTCGTGCCGTCGGCCGCAAACAATTCCTTCAACAGGGCCGTGCGGGCAGGCGGGCTCATCGCCATCAGCAATTGGGCGCTGCCACCGGTCAAGGTGTAACCGAACCCGACCATCTCCTGATTCCTCCGGTCGGGTTGGATCTCAATCAAAGGACCGCGGACCGGCGCGCCCGCCTGGAACGCCAGGGTGGAGCGCTGCCGCTCAAACCGCGCTTGTCCCGCCGGATCCGTTAGCCACACCTCCACCGGCACATCCGCCCGGGAACCAGGGCGCAGCCAGAATAGCGATGCCAGTACAAGGACGGGAAGCGGTACAGAACAGCGGCGGTGTGGCATGGCAAATTCCTATCACGGACACCCGCCGCACTCCCAGCGCCATCCCCGAGAACGCGCACACTTCCCTTAGCCGCGGACGGCACGGCGCGCCATCGGAACTCCCTTGAACCCACCCGCGCACCCAGGCTGTGGGGTCCACTGTGGAGAGGTCAGCGTCTCGTTCCCTCGTCGACCACGGTTCATAGGAGCCGACCGGAAACATTACGAGCTGCGAGGCACGACGCCCCTCCCTAGGCTCGCCCCATGTCGGCCGCATTCGATATCGACCGGATCCACCGGCTGCCCTGCTGGCGCGGCGCCCCAGTCGTCTCACCCCTTTCCGGGGGAATGACCAACCGCAACTTCCAAGTTCAGGATGCTCAAGGTCGCCATGTCGTCCGCCTGGGAGAAGACGTCCCGCACCACGGAATTGACCGGGCCCATGAACTCGCCGTCTCCCGGGCCGCCCACGCCGCGGGCCTTTCCCCGGAAATCGAGTATGCGGAGCCCGGCGCCGTGGTCATGCAATTCATCGAGGGTACGACCCTGACGCCGCACGATGTCCGCCAACCGGACCGACTCGAAACGATCGCCGCCCTGATCCGACGCTGCCATTGGAATATCCCGTCCCACCTTGACCCCACCGAGCGGGAATTCTGTCCCTTCAACACCGTCCGACGGTATTCGACGATACTCCACGCCCAATCCAGTCCCTGGTGCGGAGAACTCGACGAACTGCTGGACTGGAACCGCCGCCTTGAAGGCCAGTGTCCGTCCCGCGTCCTGGCCTTCGGTCACAACGATTTGCTCGCCGGCAACCTGATCGACGATGGACGACGCCTGTGGCTGATCGACTGGGATTATGCGGCCTATTCCCGGCCGTTGTTCGACCTCGCCAACCTGGCTACGAACAACGAATTGGAACCCGACGCCGAAGCGCAACTAGTCTCCGCCTACCTCTCGCACCCACCGGATGACGAGACACTCGCCGAGTATCGGGCCCTGCGGGTGGCATCACTGCTCCGGGAAACCTTGTGGAGCATGGTTAGCGAACTCCATCCCGCCGTGGAGTTCGACTACCGGGCCTATACCCGATCCAAACTGGAGCGCCTGCGGAAGGAATGGAACCGCTTTGCCGTCGGTGGCTGATTCAAAAACGTCTCGGCGGTGCGCAGCGGCTTCCGCTCACTTCGGCTTCTGGCCGTGGCTTTCCTCGAGGTGTTTTCGCAACAGGTCCTCGCCGTAATCGTTCTGCGGGTCACGGAAGACGGAGTGGATGTGGTTGATCGGGCCGTCCTGGCGTCCTGGCGGGTGGTTGTTGTCGAACTCGATCAGCACTGCCGGCCCATGGATGCGGTAATAATAGGGGTCTGTCGGGCCGATGGGTCCCGCCCAGGCAAAATGCACTTTGCCCCACCCAGCCTTGTTGATCCGGTCCAACTGTTCCATCGCGAGATCCGACCGGTAGTTCAGCACATATTCGTTCACCAAGGACATCAGCAACGTCTTCTGGGTGTCATCGAGATCACCAAACGCGACGCCTTCCACTGGAGGAAGAGCCTTGTCCTTGCCCGGGCCCACCAGGACATCCGACGGCGCTGCGGGGCGGATCAAGGCCTTCTTCTGCTGCTCCGAACGCAGGGATCGCATCAACGCCAGGCCCTTGTCGTCTTCCGCCGCCAGCACGCGAAGCCCCGCATGCGGTCCATCCCGAACCTCATGGGGATCCGCTCCCATGAAGGTCGGGGTGATGGCCACCTGGTTTACGGCGAGGCTGAAATTGAGGGCGAGGTGGTGTCCATCCAACTGCCAGCCCCAGGGTGTGGCAGTGGAGGGCTCTCCGAGAAATGACAGCCAGTAGTATCGAAGTCCGAACATGGGCCTCTCCTGCTTTTCCTGGCCGGAGAGGTGCAGGAGGATTTCGTCGAGTTCCATGATTCCCGCGGTCTTCAGATACCCCTGGCTGCTGAGGCCCGCCTGGATCAGATGGTGCGCCTTCACCCGCTGTTCAGGAGACAGTTCACCGATGCTGATGCCCTTCCGCGGGTAGAGGGTATGGGGCAAATTGCTCCAATTCTTCCGCTCCGGGTCATCGGCCGGAAACACAGCCAGTTTCCGTTGCTCCGGCGTCAGCGCACCCAGGAATTCCGTGGCGGCGGACAGAATTCTCGCGGAAGAATCCGCGGTACCTCGTTGGGGTTCTGCAGTGAGGCGAATGGGCAGCAGCACCGCGACAAGGGCGGACAGCGCCGGAAGAAAACGCAGGTTGGGCTTCATGGACGGCGGTAGGCAGAAATCGGGAGAACAGACGCACGCTGTCCACAGCCTCGGTCATCGTCAAGGCGATCCACCCTACCCTACGAGGGCCGAAGGGCCGAAGGATTCGCGTCTGTCTTTCCTCCGCGCCTTTGCTATTCCCATCGGGTGACCTCCAGCCTTCCTTGGCCGCTCCTGGGCTTCTTCGCCGGACTCGCCTCCCTGTGCGCGGCGGAACCCCTGTTCATGGCCCGCCCGCTGACCTCCGGCGATTTTACCCAGGGCATCGAAGGACCGGCGTGCGATCGCGATGGCAATATCTATTGCGTCAGCTTCAGGGATGCCCGGAACATCGCCCGAGTCAGCCCCAAGGGACAGGCCGAGTTGTTTGTCGCGCTTCCGGAGGGGAGCTGGGGGAACGGCATCCGGTTCAACCCGGCAGGAGTGATGTTCGTCGCCGATTATACCGGTCACAATGTCCTCCGGATCGACCCCGTCACGCGGGCGATCACGGTGTGGGCTCACGAGGGACAGATGAACCAGCCCAATGACCTCGCGATCGCCTCCGATGGCACGCTGTACGCCAGCGATCCCAACTGGAAAACGGGAACTGGCCAACTCTGGCGAATCACCACGGACGGTCACACGCATCGGGAAGTGTCGGACATGGGCACCACCAATGGCATCGAGGTCAGCCCGGACGGAAAGACCGTGTACGTGAATGAAAGCGTCCAGCGCACTGTGTGGGCTTTTGACCGGGCCGCGGAGGGTTCCCTGAAAAACAAGCGGCTGCTCAGGAAGTTCGACGACTTCGGCTTCGATGGCATGCGCTGCGACGTCGATGGCAACCTGTACATTACCCGTCACGGCAAAGGCACGGTGGTGAAGCTGTCGCCTGCCGGGGAGATTCTTCGCGAGGTGCCGGTGCTGGGCCCCAATCCCACCAACATTTGTTTTGGCGGTGAGGACGGCTGCACTGCGTACGTCACCGAGGCGGCGGAAAAACGTTTGGTGACCTTCCGGGTGGACCGACCCGGGCTCGAATGGAAACGGTGGAACCGCTGAACGTCCGGCGCCCATGAACTTCATCAGTTGCGACTGGGGCACCACCCTTTTCCGGCTCCGTTGGGTCGGCGGACCCGGTGACGTGGAGATCAGGTCCGAGGACGGAGCCGGCCGGTTGGCCGGACTGGGCGGTGATCGGGCCGCCCATTTCCGCCAGGTGCTGTCCCGGGGGTTGAGTGAATTGGGTACCCCATCCGAATTGCCGGTGGTGATCTCCGGCATGGCCAGCTCCACCATTGGCTGGAAGGAACTGCCGTATGCTCGACTGCCATTTGCCCTCGACGGACGCAACGCCGTCTGGGAACGGCTCGATGCCCACACCGTCCTGGTATCCGGGTTTTGTGGCGATACCGACATGGTCCGCGGCGAGGAAACGCAGGCTCTGGGAATCGCTGCGACGCTGGGCGAAGGCCTGCCCGACCACGGGTTCTGGATCCTGCCGGGAACCCACTCCAAGCACCTGGAGATCCAGGATGGGTCCATCGTGCGGGTTCGCACCTTCATGACCGGCGAACTGTTCGACCTGCTCACCCGCCACAGCGTGCTGCGTCACACGACCGACGCGACCGCGGCGTTCGATTCCGAAGCGTTCGCCGAAGGGGTGGAGTCCGCCCGGCGGAATCCCGTGACCGGCGCCCTCTTCCAGGTCCGGACCCGTCAGGTCCTCGGCGGAAAATCCCCCACGGCCAATGCGTCCTTCCTTAGCGGCCTCCTCGTTGGCGCCGAACTGGACAACCTCAGAAGCCTGGAGACTCCGCTGCTGATCGCCGCCTCGGGTTCCCTCCAATCCGCCTATGCATCGGCGGCCGGGATCCTGGGGCTGCAGTCGCGCCTCACGATTCTCGATTCGGCCACCCTCACGGCACGGGGCCAGGAGGTATTGCTCCGCCGGTTGCTCCCCGCCCCCTGATTCCCATTCCTGCCCCGGTTCCGGAAGGCCGGCGGTTCCGGAAGGCCGGCGCAGAATTGCGCTCTCCCTCCCCCCCCAAAAAAAACGACCGCCTTCCGCAGGCGGCCGTCTTGAAATGCGCAAGCAGGACCAGCGTTTAGGCCTTGCCCGCCGCCGCAGCGCGCCGGCGGATGAAGCAATAGCCCGCCATCGCTGCCAAGCCCAGCGAGGAGAGGCTGGTTTTTGCCTCCGGAATGACCGAGAAGGTCTGGTCGAAGTGACTCACAAACACCCGGTCGTTCTGACCGTTGCCGGTGCTCATGGAGAAGTCCTTGCTGATCTCCAGCTCTCGGTAGGGCCCACCGGGGAACACTTCCTCCGCTGATTGTCCGGATATTCGCCATCAGCCACTCGACCAAACGAATTATGGAGCTTTGCGTCAAGCGACACTCCCTTGCCGGACAACTAGAACCAGCTGACCGATGGCAGGTCGTGCACCTACAAGTCGTCGTCAGTGCCGACGATGAGATGGAGGCCCCGGTTGGGAGGTACGATTGAAAAGTCGCAGCGGCCAGTGACTTCAATTCGGCTCTGATCGGCCACCCGATCGCCCGCTCCCGGGAGGGAGAAAGGACCGAAACCGGCCGGAGGACCGGTCGAGCCCCGCGAGACGATGGCGCTCCAATAGCGAAGCAAAGAAATCTTGAGTCGTATCCTGGGCTTGCTCCGGCCCGCGTCCCCGACGACGTACGTAGGCGTAGAGCGGAAACCAGTAATCCCGGTAGAGCCGGGCGAAGGCCTCCGTCGAGCCGGCCGAGTCCGGGTCAGCGGCCTGCAGAACGACCGACCAATGGGTGGTCGTGAACCGGCCGGGGCGGCCAGTCTCCCCGGAAGATGAGTGATCGTCGGTCATCGCTGCCAGGTGCTTAGGGCACGTGTACCGCCCCTTCCCCGAGGATTGGAAGGCAAACCATTTGAAACCAAGGGCACCGCGCACCTTGCCCCACCGAGCGCCGAGCCAAACGTGCGGGTACCAACCCCACGCCTCCGTCCATCCGGATTCCCGACAGCCAGAACAACGCGGCTGCCTTGGAAAACACCTGAAAGGGCTGAAACTCAGGCCTTCGAACTCGCCCTCACCCGACGGCGCCGGTAGGTGATTCCCGCCATTGCTGCCAAGCCGATGACCGAGAGGCTCGTATTGGCTTCCGGAATCACGGCCGAGAAGGTCTGGTCAAAGCGACTCACATAGACGTAACCGCCTTCGGGACGCGTGGTCATCTCCAGGTGGTTGACGATCTCAAGTTCACCATAGGGATCGCCTGGAAACGCATGTCCGTCTTCACGATACGAATGGTACTGGAACTGAGTCATGTAAACCCAGTTCGCAGCCAAGGGAGCCCGGCTGTCCACGTCAAACACGGTGTTCGAAACTTGAACCATGGATTTCGAAGATAAGGGGAACATTCGTTGGATACCTCCGAAGAATCGGAGCGTGCTACCAGTCAGGCAGTCTCGAACAGCATTGCTCGTGTGCTTGACCTGGAAAACAAAGTCCAGGTCGTAGTGAAGGTTCGGCCCGTTTAACACCCAGGCGGCCGAAGAGAAGCGAATTCCAGGCTCGTTGGGTCCGGGCCAAATCGCGTCCACGAATATCTGATCCAAAGGCACATTCAGATCACCGCTCTGGCTGAGATTGTGGAAGCTAAAAAACGTGAGGTCGTAGCAAAGATTCGGCTGATTGACAGGATCATAAACCCGAATCGATCCGCCATTCAGAAGATCCTCAAGGGTGATGGATGCCTGACTGGAATTGGTGGCAGAAAGGAGCGCTACAATCGCGGCCGACCCCAAAACTCGAGCCCAACTTTTCACAGAATTCACACTTATCAGGGATCGAACATTTGCAAGCCCCATCAAGTTGCTTACCGACCCAAATAAGCGTCGTCCCGGTAATCCACGGAACTTTCGGGGTCAAGCCAGTCCGCGGGGCATGCTCCAGTTCATGGCGAGATGAATTGAAGTGAAGACCCATCGGGTACCCAGAATCACTCACCACCGCTCGTAGATGCTCGCCAGCAATACGTGGCGCAGTCCCAACCGGTATCCGGCATGGATCGCCCCCATCTTGAGATAACTGCGCAGCACGCCGCGCGACCGGAGCCGACGGGCAGAAGTGGTCACCCGGGTCTCCGCCAACGCCAGGCGCCCGAACACCCGCAGCCGGGCACACAGTTCGAACTCCTCCATCAGCGGAACGTCCGGCACTCCCCCGATCTCCTCCAAAATCGGCCGTCGGACAAACAAGGCCTGGTCCCCGTAGCCAAACTGAAACCATCGCATCCGAAACCGGCAGCGCCCGGCGGAACCGCGGGTCAGCCACGGCGGATCTCGGAATTCTTTGAGGCACGCCCCGCCCACGACGTCATTTTCCGTCAGCGCCGTGCCGATCGCGCGCCCGGCCCCCGGTTCCACCCAGGTGTCGGCGTGGACCATCCACACCACATCCCCGGTGGCCATCGCCGCCCCGCGCCGCAATTGGCCACCCCGCCCGCGCGCCCCATGAACAATCCGTGCTCCAGCCGCAGTGGCCAGGTCCACCGTGACATCGGAACTGCCAGCGTCGCTGACGATGATCTCCCCGACTTCGCGAACCTCCCGGATCCGGCGCAGCGTTTCGGGAAGCTCCGACGCCTCGTTCCACGTGGGGATGACGACGGAGATCGTCATCGGGTCCGGCCTCGGAAACTCAGAAACGCGCCAGGCGCTCGAGCTCGCGAACGCGCTGGGCGATGGCCGCCTTGTTGGCCTTCAGGGTCCGGCTCAGCCCGAATCCCTCACAGCAGAACGACGCCACCACGGCGCCGTGAATCATGGCGCGGCGGAGATGCTTCTCGACCGAGCCGGACTTCTGCGCCGCGATGTACCCGAGCAGTCCGCCCACGAAGGAATCCCCGGCCCCGGTCGGGTCCACCACGCGCCTCAGTGGATAGGCCGGCGCCACGAACATGCCGGCCGGTCCGGAAAGCAGCGAACCATGCTCGCCCTTCTTCACGATCACGTATTTTGGTCCCAGCCGGTGAATCTTGGCCAGCGACGACACCACGTTGTCGTCCTCGGTCAACTGCCGGGCCTCGCTGTCGTTCAGGACCAGGCAGTCGACGCGCTTGAGCAACCGCAGCAGGTCCGGAAGTGCAACGTTGAGCCACAGGTCCATGGTGTCCGCGATCACAAACCGCGGCTTCGACAATTGTTCCAGGACGGTCAGCTGGATGGCCGGCGCGATGTTGGCCAGCAGGACGTAGGGGGTGGTCTCGTATTCCCCAGGCAGCTTGGGAGACCAGCCCTCAATGACGCCGAGGACGGTGTTGAGCGTCCGGCGATTGTTCATGTTGACCTCGTACTCCCCGTGCCAGTGGAAGGTCTGCCCGTCCTTCACCCGTTCCAGGCCCCGCAGGTCGATGCCGCGTTTCCCAAAAAGCTGGGTGTACTTGGCGGGAAAATCCCCGCCAACAACGCCCACGAGCTTGGTTGGGGCGAAGAAGCTGGAGGCCACCGCCGCGTGGCTGGCCGAACCGCCCAGCAATCGGGGGTTCTTGGCCTTCGGGGTGGCGTTGATGGAATCCAGGGCCGGTGCCGACAATCAGGACGCTCATGCGAAATCAATGGACCCAGGGGACGGAACCGACCGTTCCCGCAGGCGCGGACGCTACGTTGCGGCGCCGGGCCGGGAAGGGTGAAATCGCCGGGTGACCACAAACGGGTACCGCAACCGGGAGGCCCGCGCTTCCCACTTTGAATCGACGGGGACAAACTGGGAATGGGAACCACGAAACGCACGAACCACACGAAACTGGACAGAATTGAAGATCGTTTCTTGGTCGATCCTCGTTCGTGCGGTTTGTGTGGTTTGTCGTTAGAGCCGGCGAGGTGCTTTCTGGCGCCTATCGCGGTCATCGGACGCCGCTGGAACGGCGATTCCCAGACCGGGAGGATGTACCCTCGGGCTGCGGCCAGCAGGAAGGCCAGCATCAGGGCAAACGGCACCAGCGACAGCAGGTCCGCATTGGGGCCCCCGAAGAACGGATTGCTGGCAGCGGACCATCGGGCGAGGCCGGCATCGAGTTCCTCGAATCCCGCGGACACGATGGCGATCACAATGCCGGCGATCGCCCCCCCGGCGATAAAGCCCGAGGCGGTGAGGACTCCCGGGGACTTGTCCCCTTCCGCCGAGATTTCCTCCGCCGTCAGCCCGGCATTCACGAGACGCGGACGATCCTGACGATCCACCCACCACCGGATCACCCCGCCGGCAAACACGCCCATGGAGACCGACACCGGCAGATACACGCCCACGGCAAAGGCGAGCGCATTGATGCCCGCCAGCTCCAGGACCAACGCGATCATGGCCCCGAGAATGACCAGTTCCCACGGCAGCTTGCGGTCCAGGATTCCCTTGATGATGTAACTGACCAGGAGCGCCTTGGGAGCATCGAACTTGCGCACGGTGGTCCCGTCGGGGCGCTTCGGGTAGGCGCCGTTGATGCCGGGATCCACCAGCCACACCGGCTTGCCCGCCGCGTCGACGAGGAACTTGCGGGCGCTACCCCCGGAGGGATCCGACTCGTGCCAGACAAAATACTCCTGCCGGTCATGGTTTCCCTGGGAGCCCGCCAGGTGTTCGCGGGGAAGTTTCGAAAGCTGTTCCACCGGCACCCGGAGGGACGGCGCCACTTCCATGGCGTCGATGTACGTGGTGGCCGTCTGGTTCAGAAGCATGAGCACCGGACCCAGCACCACAGCGGAGGCAAATGCCCCCACCAGAATGGCCACCTGCTGACGCTTGGGTGTGCCTCCAACCAGGAATCCGGTCTTCAAATCCTGCGACGTCGTGCCGCCATTGGAACAGGCGATGCACACCACCGCACCCACCGAAAGGGCGGTCACGTAATACGCCTTGCCGGTCCAACCCACCGCCAGAAAGGCCAGACAGGTGAACAGCAGGGTGGCAATGGTCATGCCCGAGACCGGGTTTGATGACGATCCGATTTCCCCCGTGAGCCGGGAAGACACGGTCACAAATAGGAACCCCAGGAGCACGATCAGCACCGCGCCCAGGAGGTTCATGTGCAGCGGCGGGGCCAGGGTGATGGCCGCCAGCAACACAATGATTCCAATCACCACGAACCGCAGCGAGAGGTCCTGTTCTGTGCGTTTTTTTTCCTCCGGCGACGTCCCGGAAGTCCCCCGAGCCAGTGCGATGTCGGCCAGACCGTGCTTGACCCCATGCCAGATGGTCGGCAGCGATCGCAACAGGCTGATCAGTCCCCCGGCGGCCACCGCTCCGGCGCCGATGTAGAGAATGTACGCCCCACGAATGTCATTGGGGGACATTTCATTGATCAGCTTGGTTCCGGGGGGAAGCACCTCGGCCAACCGCTGCCCGAAGAATTGGATCATGGGGATGAGGACCAGGTAGCTGAGCACGCCGCCCGCGGCCATGATGCCGGCGATGCGGGGACCGATGATGTATCCAACTCCGACCATTTCCGGGGAGATCTCGGCGGAGATGGAGCCCCCTTTGAGAGGCGCTCCAAACATCTTTTCCGGAACGTCCTTCCACAGCTTGAAGGCCACGTTGGCCGTCTTGTAGAGGAGGCCCACGGCAAACCCGGCAAAAATGGTCTTGGCGTTGATGGACTGCCCCAGGTCCTGGCCGCGATGGACCGGATCCGCCGCCTCGCGCGATTCCTCGCTGGCTCCGGCTTTCAACACCTCTGCGCAGGCCGTGCCCTCCGGGTACTTCAGTTCACCGTGCTGCTGCACGATGAGCGCCCGCCGCAACGGGATCATCATGAGGATTCCCAGCAACCCACCCAGCACCGCCACCAGCAGGACCCGCGATATCTCCAGGTCGAACCCGAGAATGAGGATGGCCGGCATGGTCACCGCCACGCCGAAGGCAATCGACTCGCCGGCGGATCCGGCGGTCTGGGCGATGTTGTGCTCCAGGATGGTGGCGTCCTTTCCGCCGGCCTTCGACCAGAGCCTGAACAGCGTGATGGAGATCACCGCGACCGGTATGCTGGCGCTGACCGTGAGCCCCACCTTCAGGGCAAGAAAGAGGGAGGACGCCCCGAAGATAATCCCCAGCAGGGTTCCGATGACCAGGGATCGGCCCGTGAACTCCCGAAGGGAGGTACCGGACGGGATGTACGGACGAAACTCGGACCTGGGCACGGGCGGCATATGCGGGACCCATTCAAGGCTCAAAGTTCAAAACTCAAAGACCAAAATCCCGTGGAGTTTGGGATTTGGATTCCCGTTTCTTCCGCCGTTCGGTTTTTGGGTGTTCTGGACTTCATGAACCACGCGATACCGCACGCCCGGTTATCGGGTGTCACCCCCATTTTGAGCTTTGAAGTTGGAGTCACCGCGGGGAATTTCCGGATTCATGAGTTCACTTGAGAATCAAGTCGCCGTCGTCACCGGTGCCGGCCGTGGCATTGGACGAGCCATTGCGCTCCGCCTCGCTGCCGCAGGCGCCAACATCGTCTGTGTGTCGCGAACGGAAGCGAACTCCGCCGCCGTGGCGACCGAGGTCCGCGCCCTGGGACGCACGGCCTGGGCCCTGGCGGCCGATGTTTCCGATCCCACCGCGGTGGCCGCCGCCGCCGAGAAGATTCTTGGGGAAGCCGGACGCGTGGACATTCTGGTCAACAATGCCGGTGTCACCCGCGACGGACTGCTGATGCGGATGAGCGAGGCTGATTGGGACACCGTTCTCAACACCAACCTCCGCGGCGCCTTCGTGTTGACCAAGGCCTTCTCCCGCGCCTTCCTCAAACAGCGGTCCGGCCGGATCGTCAACATCGCCAGCGTCATCGGCCTCGTGGGAAATGCCGGTCAATGCAATTACGCCGCCAGCAAGGCAGGCCTGATTGGATTCACCAAATCCGTCGCCAAGGAATTCGCCTCCCGCGGCGTCACCTGCAATGCGATCGCTCCCGGGTTCATCGAAACCGACATGACCGCGGTGCTTGACGAGAAGTTGAAAACCGCGCTGCTCCAGCAGATTCCGCTGGGATCCCTGGGACGTGCCGAGGACGTCGCCGAGGCCGTGCTCTATCTCACGGGCCCCGGTGGACGCTACATAACGGGACAGGTCCTCACCGTGGACGGCGGCATGGTCATGTAAAGTCCCGACAATTTGCCGGAACAAGGCTTGACGCACCCACAACCCACGCCTAGACAGGCCGCGCAAAAAAGAACAAGCCCTATGGCCGCTGAAAAAACGATCGAGCAACGCATCAAGGACATCATCGTCGACCAGCTCAGCGTCAATGCTGACCAGGTGACGCCAGAGGCCAAGTTCATCGAGGATCTGGGAGCCGACTCCCTGGACACGGTGGAACTGGTGATGGCGCTCGAGGAGGAGTTCGGGATGGAGATCCCCGACGAGGAAGCGGAAAAGCTTCAGACCGTCGGCGACGTCATCAAGTACGTCGAGGATCTGCAGAAGTAACCGCGGACGCGCTGCGGACGCAAAGGCAGCCGGACTTCCCGGCTGCCTTTTCCTTTCCGTGGCGCCTCCATTTTTCTGTGGGAGCCCCCGGAGTCTTGCCGTTAGCATTAAGGTTGAATCATGAGTTCCTGGTCTGATCGACGCGTCGTGGTTACCGGCATTGGCTGCGCCTCCAGCCTTGGTCTCGATGCCGAGACTCTCTGGAAGAACATCCTGGCGGGCCAGTGCGGGATCGACCGCATCACGGCCTTCGACGTCTCCGCCTTCGACTGCAAGATTGCGGCCGAGGTCCGCGGATTTGATCCCACGCCGGCATTCCCGAATCCAAAGGAGGTTCGCCGCACCGACCGGTTCACCCATTTCGGGGTGTACGCCGGCTGGGGGGCGCTCAAGGACTCGGGCCTCGACCTCGAGAAGGTCAACCGGGACGAAGTGGGCGTCTTCATTGGGTCGGGAATCGGCGGCCTCTATACCACCGAGGAACAGCACAAGGTCCTGCTCAACAAGGGGCCGTCCCGGATCAGCCCGTTCATGATTCCGATGCTGATCCTGAACATGGCGTCGGGCCTGTTTTCGCTCTACTACCGGCTCCGCGGTCCCAACTTCGCCACCTGCTCGGCCTGTGCCACGGCCACGCACGCCCTGGGTGAGGCGTGGGCGACCATCAAGCGCGGAGATGCTTCGGTCATGTTTGCCGGCGGAACCGAGGCGACCATCGTTCCCCTCGGCATCAGCGGTTTCGGCGCCATGCGCGCGATGAGCACCCGCAACGATGAACCCAAGAAGTCCTGCCGGCCGTTCGACCGGGACCGCGATGGATTCGTCATGGGAGAGGGAGCCGCCGTGGTGGTTCTGGAGGAACTGGAGCACGCACGGAAACGCGGCGCCCGCATTTACTGTGAGGTCGTCGGCTACGGCAATACGGCCGATGCCAATCACATGACCGCTCCCGATCCCGAGGGTGAAGGTGCAGCCCGGGCCATGCGCATGGCGTTGCGCCACGCGAGCCTGAACCCCGATCAG
>JBGAPN010000507.1:0-3636 GCA_044221235.1 Limisphaerales bacterium | reverse complement strand
GGCGGAACGGGCGCGTCCGATCTGTGACGTGTTCTGGGGCAACGAGGAACTGCGGACCCGGCAGCTGGCTGCGGCCGGTGTCCTCGTTCAACCCGACGGCTGGGCCGCCTTCGGCCAACGCAGCCGGCGACTAGTGATCCATACCAATCACTGGCCGCCACCGGGCATGGCGGGGACAGCGTCCACCGTGTCGTTGAAGGAACTCACCAACAGGCTCTGGAAGGGAAGGGTGTCGATGGCCTACCCGCTGTTCGGCACCACGGCGACCCACCTGCTGGCGCTCCGGCAACAGTGGGGCGAGTCCAACTGGACCGTGTGGTGCGGGGCCCTGGCGGACAACCGGCCCTTCATCGAGGAAGGCAATTCCCAGGTGGTCCGCCGGGTGGCCCGCGGGGAAGCGTGGATCGGTCTCACCGATTCCGACGATGTGGCGTTTGGCCAACGCGAGGGGCTGCCGGTGGCGGCGCTTCCGATCGGGTCGAATATGCTGCTCATTCCCAACACGGTGGCCCTGATTGCAAAGCCGGGGGCGCCGTCTGATGCCGCGCGCCGCCTGTATGAGTGGCTCCAGCGCCCGGAGGTGATCCGTCAACTGGAGGAATTTGGCGCGCTGGAAACTCCCGGGGCGCCGGTTTCCATTCTGCAGCCGGATTGGGCCGGACTGGTGCGCGATTTGGAGGCGGGGTTGACCCAGCTTCGAGAGCTCTTTCAGCGGCGTTGAGTCCGTCGCGGCGTGGCCCAGGGTTTGCTTAGTTTGTGGCTGTACCCCGTACCCTCGGACACAGAAAAAGTGGAGTCCCCCCCATGCACACTCGTCCCGGATCCAGCGGCCGATCCCGTCAGGCCACCACTCTGGTGGAGGTATTGGTCATCGTGGCGGTCATCGTGCTGTTGGCCGGTTTCCTAATGCCAGGCCTTGCCCGTGCTAAACGGAAATCCGAACGAATCACGTGTGTCAGCAACCTGAAAAACCTCGGAATGGCGCACCGGATCTTCGCCACGGGCCACGGGGGTCAGTTTCCGCAGGTCCGCAGCAACCGGTTTGGAGGTTCGATGGAGTGGGTAGCGGAACCGGGGGAGCTGTGGAGGCATTTTGCCCTACTTTCCAACGAGATCAGCGTTCCGAAGATTCTCCGATGTCCCACGGATCGGGGACGGCCTCCGGCCGCTACGTGGATACAGTTCACAAACAATAGCAGCCTTAGCTATTTCCTGGGTACTCAGGCCTCGGAAGAGCAGCCCGAAAGCATTCTCATGGGAGACCGTAACGTGACGGTGGACGGTGCTCCGATGGAGAACCGAAGTGTGCGAATCCATCGTTCAACGACACTGGCTTTCGATGGCCGTCTACATCGATTCGAGGGAAACGTGGCGCTGGGAGACGGGAGCGTCCAACAGGTGACATCACCGCGGCTCGGGAGCCAGGTGGGCGCCACCGCCAGTGAGACGAACATCCTCCTGTGGGTCTTCCCATGAAACCTCGTAGTCGCGGACGGAAGGACGCGCCAATTGAGCTCCTTTCGTCCCACCTGCGAACCGGGGATGTGGGGTCCGCGGGATGCGGTGGACACACCGCGGTGGACGTGTTGGTGAGCCTGGTGGTCATTGTGGTGGTTCTGGGTGCGGTGTTGCCCGGATTGAGGCACCGATGGGGACGTCAGGGAGCGCCCAGAATCCATTGCGTCAATAACCTCAAGAACGTCGGCCTCGCCTTTCGGATCTTTGCCACCGACAACGACGACCGGTTTCCCTATGAATTGGAGGAACAATCGGGGGGAACGCGACCTTCCCGGATGGAGCCTCCAGCCCTTTGGAAGCAGTTCCTCGTCCTGTCGAACGAACTCTCGATTCCCAAGCTGCTGGCATGCCCCGACGATCGGGCCCGTCCACCGATCTCCCAATGGACCGAATTCACCAACAACCAGCACCTCAGCTATCACTTGGGTGTTGAAACCCTGGCCGGGCGACCGGATCTCGTGCTCTCGGGCGATCGAAACGTCAGCCTCTCGGGTGTACCTTTGGAGAACATGACGGTGAATTTGGGGTCTGATTCGCGGATCGCGTTCGATCGGCGTCTCCACAGGGAATGCGGCAATGTCCTGATGTCGGATGGCAGCGTGCAGCAATCCACGTCGAGGCGGCTTCGGGAGATCATTGGCGGAGCGTCCCGGGCGGCTTCCAATGTCGTGCTGGTCATCCCGTAGTGGGCGGGGCGACCACGAATGCCCGATGGAGCAGGGCCGGTCGAAGGGCTGCTTCAAGAGATCGACTCCCCATCCCGTCATCCTGTCAGTACAGCGCGTGAGAAGTGGAATGCGGGACAGGATGACACGATGGAGCAGGGCCGGTCGAAGGGCTGCTTCAAGAGATCGACTCCCCATCCCGTCATCCTGTCAGCACAGCGGGTGAGGGCCGGAATGCGGGACAGGATGACACGATGGAGCACGGCCAGCCGAAGGACTGCTTCGAGGTATCGATTCCCCATCCCGTCATCCTGTCAGCTCGGTGTGCGAGAACCGGAATGCGGGACAGGATAACAGGATTCCGGTTTCGATTCCGCTTCCGCCGGGCGGCAGGCGGGCGGCAGGATGAACGGCAGTCCGAGTGAACGCGGTGGTATTTGCCAACTCCCTTGCGGTGGGTGCCGGAGCGTCGCTCCTGGCGCTGACGGCTGGCGTGACCGTGGCGCTGGCGGCGGTGGTGTCGGCGCCCCGGATACGGGCGATGTGGCTCGCGGCGGCCATTGTGAATCTCGCTCTACCGCCGTTTCTGGCCGCCAATGCCTGGCTTGATGTCACGGCCCTCTGGCGCGCCACGGCGCCTCCCTCGGTGGTTGCCGCCACGTCGCTGCCCTTCACGGCGTTCATTCTGGCCACGCTGTCCTGGCCGCTCGCGACTCTGATCGCCCTTTCGGCATGGTCGCGGCTGTCCCCGACGCTATTGGACGCCGTCCCGGATTGCCGCGGCACGGGATTGGTCTTCCGACTTTTGCTCCCCGCCGCGCGACGGGACCTGGGCGTGTCAGCCATGGTCCTTTTCGCACTCGCATTGGCGAATTTCACCGTACCGGTGTTGTTCCAAGTGCGGGTCTTCACCGAAGAATTCTGGATCCGGTTCAACACCGAACTGGATGCCCGGGGGGCCTTCGAGGCGGCATGGCCGCTGGTGGTGTTTCCCTGCGTCCTCCTGGTGTTGCTCCGATCCCGGGCAGTGTCCTGGCCGCAGCCGATGACCGTGGCCATGGGCGGCGAGTTTCGACGGGCGTTGGGAAGGATGGGACGAATCGTCCAGGGCCTCGCCGGCTGTTGGCTGGTGATCTCCCTGGGGTTTCCCGTGGTCCGGATTGCCGGCACGGCTCGTACCTGGGTGGAACTGCCGGGAGCGCTCCGTGCCGGGCAGGCTGCATTGGCCAACTCGTTCTTATGTGCCGTGATTCCGGCGACGGTCACAATCCTGGTTGGGATGGTCGCCGGCCTTTTGGCACAGGCCAGCCCGGCTCCACGCTGGGTGTGGGGACTCTTCCTGGTGCCGGGCATCTTGCTCGCGGTGGCATGCATCCAGGTGTTTTCGTCGCTGCCGATGGCGTGGGCGTATCCCAGCCTGGGCGCGGTGTGGTGTGCATTGGGGCTCCGCTAT
>JBGAPN010000506.1:0-3640 GCA_044221235.1 Limisphaerales bacterium | reverse complement strand
GTCGGTTCGCGTGACTATGACCCTGGATCTGCTGCGCAACGAGCCGGAACTCGTCGGTAGTGAGATTCGGGACCTCCTGGATGCCGCCGACATTCGGGAACGCCACTGCGTCGTGGGGGTGCCGCCCGAGTGGATTTTCTCCCTCAACACGGCCCTGCCCGACCTGCCCGACGAAGATGTCGACAGCTTTCTGGAACTCGAGGCGGAGCGTGGATTTCCCAACGGGCTGGATCAGCTGCAGCGCGTGGTATCCCAGCCCGTGTCTGCGACGGCCCGTTACGCCACCCAGCTGGCTGTGCTCGATGACCATGTCCGCCGTCTCGTCACCATCCTGGAGGCCGCGCAGCTGCGTCCGGTCCGATTTTCACCGGCCATCACCGCCCTGCCCGACGCCATCGCCGCCGCTGGACAGGGAAACCTGACGGCCATGGTTGGCGATTCCGGGGTAGTCCTGCTCGTTTCCTCCTGCGGAGGAGTGGTTGCACTGCGGACCCTGGATCACATGATCGAGGCGGAAGGCGGCGAGCGGCGGGTCCTGGCCGACGCCGTTGCCCGGGAACTCCGGATCACCCTGGCGCAACTGCCGGAGGACCTGCGTGAGACCCTTCACGAACTCCGGGTGGTCGGCACCGACTCGCTGGCCGATCCCTTGGTCCGCGGACTGGAAGGTCCGGGGAAGGCACTTGGCCTGACGGTCCGGCGATTGACGAACTCGGGCGGTTCCGAGCATGGGCTGGCCCTTGCGGGAGAGGCGACACTGTCCGGCGGTTTGAGTCTCGCTGCCCAATACCTGAGCGACCGGGGCGCTTCCGCCCTCAATTTCCTGCCGCCCAAGCCGACCTTCTGGCAGCAACTGTCGAATCGTTATTCCGGAAAGAGGCTGGCGTATGCGGGCGGAGCCGGGGGATTGGTGATCGCGGTCGTCTGCGCCGCCTTCCTGTTCCAAACGTTTCAGCTTTCACGGCTCGAGTCCGAATGGAAGACCATGGCCAACCGGGTTCACGACCTCGAAGAGACGCAGTCGCGCATCCGGGCGTTTCGTCCCTGGCATGACAAGTCGCTCACGAGCCTGGTGATCCTTCGGAAGGTGACCGAGTCCTTTCCCGAGGAGGGAAGCGTCACGGCCAAGACTGTGGAGATTCGCAACCAGTCCTCCGTCAATGTGACGGGAACCACGCGGGACAATTCCGCGCTGCTCAGGACGCTCGATCAGCTGCGCGGGGTCGACGGGGTCACCGGATTGAAGGTGGACACAATCCGCGGCAAGTCCCCCATGCAGTTCACCTTCAACTTCCAATGGGGGAACACGCCGTGAAGTTCAAGAACCGTCAACAGATGCTGATGATCGTCGCTGGCGCTGCGGTGGGATATTTTGTCCTCGACCAGGCCGTCATCAGCCCGCTGGTCAAGTCCTGGAAGGGCCGCTCGGAATCCGTCGCCCGACTTCGGTCATCCATCCAGAAGGGCAAGTCCATGATGGGCAGGGAATCCGTGACCCGCGGCCTGTGGAATGACATCCGGAAGACCACCCTGCCTACCGATGCGTCCCAGTCGGAAAAGACCCTGCTGGAGGCGTTTGACCGCTGGTCTCAGGACAGCCGGGTGACCATCAACTCGATCAAGCCCCAGTGGAAACGCGGGACCACGGAGGACTACTCGCTCCTGGAATGCCGGGTGGATGCCGCCGGCGACCTCAGCACGCTCGCCAAATTCCTCTATGAGGTGGAGCATTCCGACATGGCACTTCGGATTGAATCGTTGGAGTTGGCCTCCCGCGACAACGACGGCCGCCAACTGGCCCTGGGCCTGTCGGTCAGCGGACTCCGCCTTGCACCCCTGGATGAGAACCGGTGAGATGATGGACTGGAATCTTCCCAATCATTCGGGTCCGAGTGGAGGGCAGCCCTGGCAAACCCGCCTTGGAGTCGTTGCCGCCTTGATGCTGCTTCACGCGGGAATGGTATCGGGGCAGGACCGACCCACGAACAACCCGGCGGGAACAACCAACGCGGTTTCCAACCCGACCAATGGAGTCGCCGCGATCGCCGCGGGAGGAGCCCGTCCGGACCCGGGAACAAATTCCCCGGCCAAATCCAATCCCCCGGGGACCATCGCGACGCCGGGGGCCACCAACGATTACCGGAGTTTCCAGGTCATTGCTGACCGGAACATTTTGGAGGCCGAGAAGCCCAAGCCCCCCCGGATTGATGTCATCTCCCTTTCGGGTACGATCATTTCTCCCCGTGGCGAGATCGCGTTTTTTGACAGCAGTGCCAGTGACTTCCGAAAGGCTGTTCGCATGGGCGATCAGATTGCCGGGTACACCCTCCGGGAAGTTCAGCAAACGCAGATCGCCCTCGAAGGAAAGAAGGAATCCATCCAGCTCAAGGTGGGAGAACAGCTCCGCCGCGAGGACGACGGGGATTGGCGCGTGACCCGCGGCGAATCCTTCACCTCCAGCTCCGGCGAGTCGTCCGGGGATAATTCTGGAAGCGCCCGTTCGTCCACTGCAGCCACGTCGACGTCGGAATCCCGGTCCGATTCATCCAATGACAGTGGAGGCGGAGGGAGCGACGCCCTGAAGCGCCTGCTTGAAAAGAGAAGAAAGGAACAATCTCCATGAAACTGCATCGTCTGTCCTTGGTGGCCTCGCTGCTCCTGCTGCCGTCCGTTCCCCACATTGGCGCCCAGGATGCGCCCCCGGGGAACGGGCCGCGCCCGCCGTCCCAGGAACGTGTGGAACCCCAGGATCCGGTGGAAACACCCCCCGAGGTCCAGTCGCCGGAGCCGGCGCAGGACGATCCGGTCGCGGAGCCGTCTCCGTCGGTCGGCCGTCCGGCACGTCCACGGTCCGATCCGCCGACCAACGAGTCCCCGACGTCCGCCACCTCGGCACGGAATCCGTCGAACACTTCGGTTCCGGTCGTGAACGATTCAACGGAGCTCCGGCTCAATTTCCGGAATGCGCCCCTCGACTTGGTCTTGGATTACCTCAGCGAAGCCGCGGGATTCACGATTATGTTGGAGACCAAGGTCAAGGGGACGATTGACGTCTGGAGCAATCATCCCGTGACCACTAAGGAGGCCATCGAAATCCTGGATTCCGCCCTGGGCAAGAATGGCTACGCCGCCATCCGGAATGGGAAAACGCTGACCATCGTCAGCAAGGAGTCGGCGATCACCCGCAATATTCCCATCGTTCAGTCCACGGACTGGGAGACGATTCCCCAAACCGATGTTGTGGCCACCTACATCATCCCCGTCCGCTACATCAACGCGGCGGAATTGATCAACACCCTGTCGCCGCTGACCCCGGAGAAGATGCAAATCACGGCAAACAACGGCAGCAATTCGCTGCTGATCACCGACACCCAGGCGGCCATCCGGCGGATTGCCCATATCACGTCCCTGCTGGATTCCTCGGTCTCGAGCGTTTCGACCATGAAGATCATCCCGCTGAAACATGCCGACGCGAAGGCCATGGCCCAGACGATCAACGACCTCTACAGCACGAGAAACAATGCCAACAACCGCGGCGGGAACACGGGCAACACCGGCAACGCGGGCCGCGGCAACTTCCAGTTCCCCGGTGGATTTGGTGGACGCGGAGGCAACTGAACCGGTACGCCCGGCACACAAC
>JBGAPN010000505.1:0-3647 GCA_044221235.1 Limisphaerales bacterium | reverse complement strand
CCGGCACCCGTCATGGTCTGGATCCACGGTGGTTCGAATGTGATCGGCAGTGGCGGCGAGAACGGCTACGATGGAACGGCCCTGGCTCGTAAGGGGGTAGTGGTTGTCACCATCAACTACCGGTTGGGAGTGCTCGGCTTCTTTGCGCACCCCGAACTCACCCGTGAGTCGCCCCATCACGCCTCCGGCAATTACGGTCTGCTGGACCAGATTGCGGCCCTGCAATGGGTCCAGAAGAACATCGCTCAGTTCGGCGGCGATCCGAAGCGGGTTACGGTCTTCGGCGAATCCGCCGGCTCCATCAATGCGGGACTCCTGCTCTGCTCCCCTCTGGCTGCGGGCCTTTTTCAGCGGGTCATTCTGGAGAGTGGTCCTGTCCTTAGCCTGGCCCACCACCCCGCCGCGCGGGAAAAGGGCGAGCGATTCGGCGAGAGCGTGGCTCATTCCCTGGGCGCTCCCGCCAATCTCCAGAAGCTGCGCGAATCGTCTCCGGAGATTGTCGTTAAGGCAGCCCGTGAGGCGGCAGCCCAGGCCGGAGACCCCGGCTTTGTGCTGGATGGATGGTGCCTGCGCGAGCCGCCGGCAATCATCTTTGCGGAGGGCCGCCAATTGCCCGTGGACCTGATGATTGGGAACAACGGGCGCGAAATTAGCGTGTTTCGGGGCCCGTCTTCCTCAGAAGGCTCAAACCGCGGACTGGCGGGCGACTCCGTGAAGGAAACCATCCGCATCTTCTACGGAAGCTCCGCGCCTTTGGTGACCTCACTCTTTCTGCTCAATAACGCCCTCGGCCGGACCGAATCCGCCGATAGCTGGATCAATGATGTTGTCTGCGCCTGCCCCGCCATGGCGATGTCCCTGCTTCATGCCCGCACCGGTCACCCCGCCTACGTCTATCAGTTCCTGCGTTCCATTCCGGGCAAAGGGCAGAGCACGTTGGGTTCCTTTCACGGCCTCGAACTGCCGTACGTTTTCGGTGCATTCCAAAGGCCGGCTTGGAACTGGCTGCCCTTTGAGGCCATCGACTACGCCTTGGGCGAAGCCATCATGAGCTACTGGACCAACTTCGCCAAAACCGGCAATCCCAACGGGCCGAGCCTCCCCAATTGGCCGTCCTTCGAGGCCGGAAATCAGGCCGCAATGGAGTTCACTCCCCAGGGCCACGCCAAGGCGCGGCCGAAAAGCCGGCCTGCCTTCTGCGACCTCGACGTCACCAAACTCCGGGCTCGCTTGAGATAGCCCGCTCCCTGTGGAGCAGGCCCTTATTCTGCGCCCAGGGCAGGATAATCCGTATAACCATGATCGTCCCCTCCGTAGAATGTCCGAACATCCCAGGGACTCAACGGTGCGTCTACCCTGAACCGTTCAACGAGGTCCGGGTTGGAGATGAACGGCCGCCCGTAGGCAATAAAATCGGCCCTGCCGGACGCGATTGCTGCTTCGCCCGACGCCTTGGTAAATCCGCCCACCGCCAGCAGCGTCCCGGTGTAAACAGAACGGATGAGATCGATGGGATTGAACGACGGAGCCGTGCCCCGCGAATAGCCGCTGTCGTAACCGGTATGCAGATACGCCAGCCCGAACGAATTCAGCCGCTGGGCAAGATAAGTATAGGTGCCGGCGGGATCCTCGTCATACATGTCGTTTACGGTATAGCCCGGCGCGATCTTGAGGCCCACCTGCTTCGCGCCCCTGACTCCGCAAAGCGCTTCCAACACCTCCAATGTGAATCTGGTTCGGCCGTCCAGTGAGCCGCCATAGCCGTCGCTACGTTGGTTGGACCCGGTGACCTGGAACTGATTGGGAAGGTAGCCCGTCGCTGCGTGCAACTCGACTCCATCGAACCCTGCCGCGATGGACAACTCCGCGGCCCTGCGATACTCATCGACGATGCCGGGAATCTCCTCGGTTTCCAGCGCTCTCGGGGTTTCGAAGGGGAGTTTCCCATCAAAGGTGTGAATCTCACCGAAGACGGGAATCGCCGAAGGGGCGACAGGCAGCGCGTGATCCGGCAGCAGGGAAGAATGCGAGACACGTCCCGCATGCATCAACTGCACAAAAATGCGGCCGCCGGCCCTGTGCACCGCATCGGTGACCTTCCTCCAGCCCGCCGCCTGTTCATCGTTATGCAGCCCTGGTGGATGGGTGTAACCGCGTCCCATTGGGCTGGGATGTGTCCCTTCGGTGACAATCAAACCCGCCGAGGCCCGCTGCGAGTAATAGCGGACCATGCGTTCACCGGGGACGCAGCCCTCCTCGGCGCGGATGCGTGTCATGGGCGACATCACAATCCGGTTTGGTAACTCCAGCTCGCCGATCACGATCGGCGAAAACAGCCCTGCTTGCTCAGGCAACTTTGGTCCTTTCCCACGCTACGCTTTCGTGTCCGAGCTGCAGAACACTCTATGGCTTGCGCCCAGCGCCCGTACCTACCATCCTGGCATGGCGGACGGCGAGACAGTCAGGAACCCTGGCCTATTGCTCAATGTCGATACCACACCCGGATCGGTCATTCTCTGGCCGCACCCTTAACGCACTTCGGCTCGGGCATACCTCGTCAAGGCCGGAGTGCCTGAATCGCGCACCGCCACCACAACCTGCACGGTCCCCGGACCCGGCTCCGCATAGATGCGAGCCCGGGCGCCTTTCGCCTCAAGGCGCACCTTCCGCTCCCCCTTCGGATAGATCATCCATTCATAAATGAGCTTGTCGCCATCCGGATCACGGGAGCCGCGCGCATCCAGCCGGTTTCCGGTGACCTTCAGTTTCACGCTAGGCGGATGATTAGCGTTCGCCGGGTCGCGCACGCACCAGTCCAGTCGAGCCTGAAACTCCGCCTGCCAAGCGGCCCTCCATCGGTATACCGAGATCATGGACGCGTTCGGGTCCCCCGGATCCGCATCGCTTTCCACCGCATCCCTCGCGTCGACCACCCGTCCGCCCCAGCCGCCCAGATCCAATCTCTCCGGGTCGTTCAGTCCATTCGCTATCAATGACAGAAAGGTTGGTGTGTCTCCCTCCTTCACGCCGCGCACAGCGCCCAGCCTCCCGGACCAGGGGTCGCCGCCCTTGTAGTTCGGATAAAGGGCGCCCAGCGGACCGTGGTCCACGCGCACATTCCTCTCCACCCACTCGGGCGACACCAGACTGGTGTCCCCGCCGCGATATGTGCCACGCACGCCATCGCCCCTGAGGATGTAGAACAGGTCAGGAAAGGTCTTGCGGATCCACGGCCCCGTCGAATCCTGATCGTGCACGGCATGCACTCGCAGCTTCCTGCGGAGCTCAACATTGTCCCTTGTCCTCCACAAAGCCTGCGCCAGGTCCGCCGATCCACCCCAGATCAGAATCCACAGCGGACGCCGGTCGGGCGACATCGCTGTGCGGACAATCCAATCGGAACCTTCCGTATCCTTGCCTTCGCCCACGCTTGCCTCCACGGGAACCTTTGGTCCGGCGATGGGTTGGCCCGCTTTAACTCGGTCACGCAGCCGGGCAGGATCGGGATAGCTCGACAGATGGCGCCGCAGGTTGGGCCACACCGCTGCATAGCCCTCGATCGCCTGCCGGATCAGTTCGGGCCGCACTACCTGCCCGTGACCCAGGTTGGACGTGGCCACGAAGCCCTCGACAACAAACTCATTCGA
>JBGAPN010000504.1:0-3672 GCA_044221235.1 Limisphaerales bacterium | reverse complement strand
CCCAGGTCTTGGCTTGAAGGTGCCCTGTTCAAATGGAATGAAGCGATTCATGAAATCGACGCTGGCAACTCGATTGATGGCAGCCGTTGGCGGACCCCTGCTTTCAATTCTGTATGGTGGCAATGCAGTCGCAGCCGATCGCCGCGTGCCCGCGGAATATCCGACAATCCAGGCCGCCGTGGATGCATCCGCGGATGGGGACACCATCCACGTCGCCTCCGGTATCTACGCTGCGCAGGTGTTCATTCAGTCCAAAAAGCTGACGATTCTGGGGCAACCCGGGGCCATCCTCCGGGCCACTGCGGATATGAAGTTCTCTGAGGCCAGTCCGTCCCACGTCGTTCCGATCATGGAAATCGCGGCCTCAGATATCCGATTGCGTGGCCTGATGTTCGAGGGTGAGCACCTGGCGGAGGCCTACCCCAGCCCCCAGTATGGGAACCTGGAAGCGGTCCTTTCCCGCGCGAGCAGTGTGACCATTGAAAACTGTTCCTTTTTTGGGTTCCGCCGGCAGGACCCGGGTCCAGAGGCCGGTACGGCCGTTGTTTTCGTCAACATCTCTAGCAGCATCGAATCGGTCAGTCTTCGCATCACCGGTTGCACGTTTGCGGACAACGACTCGGGGATTGTCGTTTCGGGTGCATCGACGCGGCAGAGCGTCCAGGTCACGATCGAGAACAACACCATCATGGGGCTCGGGCTCGGGCCCGGGGACGGATCGGAAGGCGGTTCAGGCATTCTCCTTCAGGAAGGCGTGGGCGGCCGGATCGCGGGCAACACCATCAGTGGCTTCTCCTACACCGGGAATACCGCCGAGTTTCCCTTCGCGTGGGGGCTGTTGGCGGCGAGTTCTGCGGTCCCGTTTGTCGATCTCAGGGCGCTGGTCATCGAGGGAAACACCTTTCGCGAGAATCAAATGCACGTCGCCCTGATCCGGGCAAATGACAGCATCCTCCGAAACAACCGCTTCGAGGGCACGGCACCCGGGCTCACTCCGCTGGGAACGGCAGCCAGCGGTACCAACGTTATCATCGCCGGCAATCAGTTTGAGAATCTCCCGGAGGGGATTCGGTTGCTGGGAGGGGATCCGCTTTCCGATTCGGTCCCAGGTCTGGGCGATCTGCTTGGGGTGGCCATCAAGGCCCAGGTCTCGAGCAATCGATTCTGCAATGTCGCCAAACCCATCCAGCTCCAGGCGCCGGCCACCGCCACCGAGACGGGCACCTTGCTGAACACGTGTTCCACCAACGGCCTGGCGGTGGTGCCGGCCGTTCTCGTGTCGTGGCCGGCCGGGAAGCCGGAGTGGACCGTGGAGTCCGCACCGTCAGTGGATGGACCCTGGGTCCCCTCTCTTGCCACGCCATTCTTGCAGGAAGGACGTTACAACATCGCCGTACCCACAGTGGGTGGTGGGCAATATTTCCGTCCGCGCTGACCGGGAGCCGGGTGCGATGGGATGTGACGGTTCCTCGGGAGCACCGTTCTCCTGGAGCAGCTGGATTGCCCCTGATCGGGATCTTCGGACTGAACAGAGGAGGGCCGCTCGTTGTGGCGGTTTCACGAAAGGAACAAGATGAAATCTCAACCAACCATTTCGACGACTGTCGCCGTCATCCTGACGGTTACCGGTGCCAACGCCCACGCCAACCTGATCACCACAGGTGGTTTCGAATCCCCGGTCGCCCCGGCGGGACTGAGTTCGGTCCGTCCGGATGGTTGGACCGGTTTCGGTTCCTTCGTAGGTGGGCTGGTTCATGGCTCCGGAGTGGCTCAAGGGAGCTTCCAGTATCCCAATCCGTTCGACGGGGACCAGTTTGTGGACATTGGCGTCGGAGAGGTTGTGACATCGTTCGTGGTGGCCACGGCCGGCGACTACATCCTGAAGTGGCACGACAATTCCTTGATCACCGGCTGGAATGGCAGCTACGGGGTGGAGATCCGCGATGGTACCCAGGCTGCGGTTGCCTCGGCTGGCTATAGTTACTCATACCTCACACCATCGCCGCCGTGGCGGGAATTGACGCTGGAACTGTCCGGGCTCGCCGCCGGGAACTACACCTTGAAGTTTGGCCCCGGAACGACCCACACCTATCTGGACGGTGTGTCCGTCGAGCCCAGAGATGTCGTGGCTGCGCCGGATGGCGGGAACACCGCGTTTCTGCTGGGATTCTCGTTCGCGGCCATAATCGTCCTGACGCGGAACGGGAAACGAGGCATGTCTTCGCCCCGCTCATCACCAGGTTGGACCGATCCCGTCGAAGTCTGGGAGTAGGTGCTGACTCCGCGAGGTCCCGAGACGGGAAGGAAGGTGGGGCCGGACCGCGGCCTTCTGGCTGCTGCGGGGCCACCGCTTTCCGGGGCGGTGTGGAGTCCTCCGCGGGTGCCGGGGCCAGGGGACGCTGAAGCGCCGTGAACGGCGCGGTCCGATCCCCCACTTCCTTTCTGCGCCTCCGAGTCTCTGTGGTGAACTGGCCGGCGGTGGGGGCTACGGGGCTACGGGGCGACAACCCGGTAGAATGCCGATCCGCCGTCGGGCGCCGGCACGGTGATTTCGATCGCCTGGCGTTCGGCCTGCATGGGCCGTACTTCGGTGGTGGACCAGCTGGCGGACGACAGGGAGTCGGTCCGGTCGAGTCGGATGGCCTGGCCCGCGCGAACGTCGAGTCGCAGGCGAAGCGGTTCGCCATCGGCCGCGACGATGAGGGCTGGTGGGGTCGCCTCAACCGGACGTCCCGGATTGCCGCCCCACGCCGCACCCGGCCACCATGATCCAGACGCGCCTGCATCCGCCACGCCGTCCAGTCGTTCCAGGGCGAAGCCACCGCCATCCGTGTTGGAATACCAGTCGTCCGAGTAGGCGAACTCAAACACCGGGTTGCGACGCGGATCGACCAGCACCAGACGTTCCCCCGCATTGGACAACTGGGAGTCCAGAGCGGGATTTGTCCGGTTGCCGTACTCGCCGGCCACGCCGATTCCACTGCCGTACCGGTTTTCGAAGGCGGTCCGGTTGCGCACGATGACCACCCGCTCCAGCGGTCCCAGAGTCGACTCCGGAAAGGTAAACTGGATTCCCTCGACGAACGACAGCCCGCCCAGTGCGACGGGTGCGACGCCGAGATTCTGCAGTTCGATGAATTCGTAGTCCTCGTCGTCGAATACCGTTCCGCCGGACCGCTGCCGTTCCGCGTCGGTCTGCGGAGGCGGGTGATACATCAGCCGGGAAACCACCAGCGGGTAGGTGCCGGGGACGGTGAACAGAGCCTCGTTGAGGGCGCTCCAGGTGGCGCCGGACTGCACCCGAGCGCGGACCCGGCGCGTCTCCGCCAGTGTGATGCGTGCGGTGCCCGTCGCGGTGGAGGCCCCGGGTTGAATCGAACCGTCCGGCCGGCGTGGGTCCGTGCCGTCGGTCGTCCAGTACATCGTCCCGGCGGGCGCGCTGAGTTCGAGTTCCGTTCCCGGCGGCAGCGTGCCGCCATGCTGGCTGAAGGTGGGTGCCACGACGTTGGGATAGAGTCCGACGCGGCGGAAGCGGCCGAGCGCAATGGCGTGGTTCTTGGGCCAGTACTCGTCCTTCATCCAGCGGTTGGCTGCCAGCCATTCCACTTCGCGCCGATAGGGAGTGGTCCGCCGGGCGTCGCCCCAGCGGGCTGACTCCGCCACGATGGCCTG
>JBGAPN010000503.1:0-3702 GCA_044221235.1 Limisphaerales bacterium | reverse complement strand
CCAGGTCTGGAATATCCAGACCGGGGATCTGCTCATTTCCGAGGGCGGGGACGTCCGTGATGCCGCATTTGTTCTGGGTGGGCGCATCCTGGTGATGGCGTCCGTTGTCGGCACAGACCACGAGGTCTCCTTCTACGACCTTGAGCATCCCGCCAAGCCCTTGATGCGGACCCGAGGACCGAACGAAGTGGACAGACTCGCGGTCTCCCCGGACCAGAATCAGGTAGCCTGTTCCACACACGGAGGCGAGGTCCGCCTCTTCGATGCCCGTTCCGGAAACCTGATCGACTCCCTGCGTGGTCACCTCAATTCGGTCGATGGAATCGCCTTCTCGCCCGACGGCAGCCGACTGATCTCGGCGTCGGGCGGACGGGAATCGGTCAAGCTCTGGGATCTGGCCACCCGGCAGGAGCTATTGACGTTGACCGGGACTGGATCCAGCCCCGATCAGGCCGCCTGGAGCACGGACGGGAATCTGATCATCACCGGCGCGCCCTGGCAGGTCTGGCGTGTTCCGTCGTGGGACGAAATCCAAGCCATCGAAGCCGCCCAGCATGAATGACGTCACCCAAATCCTCACGGCCTTGCGCAACGGGGACGCCGCCGCGGCGGGTCGACTGTTTGAGCGGGTGTATGCCGAGTTGAAACGGGTGGCGGCACAGAAGGTGGCCGGGGACGAAGCGGGCCGGACACTCCAGGCCACCGCCTTGGTGCACGAGGCCTGGCTGCGCCTGGGAGCCGATGCCCAACCCCACTGGCAGAATCGGGCCCACTTCTTCGCAGCGGCCGCCGAAGCCATGAGGCGAATTCTGGTAGACCGAGCCCGCCGTCAACTGGCCGCCCGCCGCGGCGGACGCGCCACCCACGATCATCTTGACGGGCTGGAGATCGCGGCACCCGTTCCTGACGATCAACTGGTCGAACTCGACGAGGCCCTTGAACGGCTGGCCGCGCATGCTCCGGACAAGGCGGAACTGGTAAAGCTCCGCTACTTCGTGGGCTTGACCCTGGAACAGGCCGCAGTCGCCCTGAATATCTCCGAACCGACGGCCAAGCGCTGGTGGGCCTACGCGAAAGCCTGGCTCTACCGGGAGCTGAAACGTGGCGGCACCGCCGGTTGACGGCCGGTCCGCCCCATTGGATCACCGGGCCATCAACTCGCGGTAGAGCACCAACATGTCTCCGGCATACCGCTCCATCGACATCCGCTGTGCGATGAGGTCATGGACACTCTGACGTTGCGCGAGGTTCGGTGGCGGCCGCTGCACCATGACCTCCATGGCCGATGCCAGGGCCGGGACATCCTCCGCCGGCACGAGTCCACCCAATCCACCCATGGCAAAGGCTTCGGGAATGCCATCGAGGTCGGACGCAATCACCGGACGTCCGCAGGCATGGGCCTCGATCACCACGCCGGGCATGGCCTCGGTGCCGATCTGCGGATGGACCAGGCAGTCGATCGCATTCATCGCCGCCGGCATGCTTGAGGTATAGCCGGGCAGGAAGGCCACACCCTTCAGGCTCAACCGTTCGATGTCAGAACGAAGCGTCTCCTCCATGTTGCCCCGTCCGAGAAGGACGAAGCGGGCCTGTGGAACACGTTCCCGGATTCGGGCCGCAGCCGCCAGGAACTCCCGCTGTCCCTTGCCCCGCGGCAGCACGTATCCGCCCACCACACCGAAGACGTAATCCCCGGGCACCACGCCCCAGCTCCGGCGGATTTCCATCACCGCGGGATCGGACGATTCCCGCGGGAGAAACTCACGCAGATCAAAGCCGCCGTAGATAACCCGGATCTTGCGGTGGTCCCCCTTCATGGGTGGACGCCAGTGGCGCTCCACCTCGGGCGATTTCGGGTCGGCGTGCCCTTCCTTCAGGACCCGGGCCACAAACTGCGAGCAGGCCACCAGGGCGTCGCACCGCCGCAGCACCAGCCAGCGCCCCGGCCACGATCCGGGACTCTTGGCCAGGTGTCTCGACAGCACGATGCGCGGCCGCCGTCCGGAAAGCGCTGCAGCCAAAATCGTCGGCCAATAGTCGCGACCGTGATGGCCATGGACCACTTGAATCCGATGACGCCGGATCAATCCCGCCACCACGGCGATGTAGCGAAGCCGGATGAATCCTTCGTCCCCGGTATTGAGCACCGGAACCCCCAACCGTTGTGCCACCCGGGCAAATTCGCGGCCCGCCGGACCGGCAATCTGGACCTCCACGCCTGCCGCCTTCAATCCCGCCGCCAGTTTGACGCACTGGTCATCGGTGCCGCCGCCGGTCAGGAGGGTGTTGATCTGGAGAACCCGGAAGCTCATGCCGGAAGGTGCCGGTTCAGCCCCTGCGCACAGCGGATTCGTCCCGACTTCAGGGTTTCCTCAAGGCGGGCAAGACTTCCCCCGACGTGATCCCGCGGGGCGGCCGGATGATTGAGGTGGTATACGATCGCCCGCCCGTAGACGAACTTGCGGCGCCGTCCGAGATGGTACAGGCGGGTGCCCAGGTCGGAATCTTCGCCGATGCCCCATCCGCTGTATTCCTCGTCGAAGCCGTTCACGGCCACCACATCCTCCCGCCAGGCCGCGAGATTGCAGCCAATGATGCCGCGTTGCGCGGTATCGCGCCGTACGATGGGGAACGGCAGCCGGAGGCCTTTCGTTGCCCCCGTAATCCGGCCGGACAACATCCAGCCCAAAACCGGCGTGCGTCCCGCATCAAACGTGGAAACCCAGCGTTCCTCGACAAAGCACCGGCGTCCCTGCACCCAGTATCCCGGCTCGGCCAGCGCCGCATGATCTTCCAGGAATCGGGCGTGCGGCACGCAGTCACCGTCAGTGAACACCAGATAATCGCCCCTGGCCACGGCGACGGCCTCGTTCAAAATGATCGTCTTCCGGAATCCGTCATCTGGATGCCAGACATGGCGGAGCGGGAGTCGTCCTGACCGCGACCACGACTCCACCAGTTTCCGGGTGGGCGGGCCCGAGCCGTCGTCGGCCACCAGGACCTCGTGGGGAGCCCGAGTCTGGCGGGCCACACCCTCGAGCACCTGGGCCAGCGTGTCCGGCCGGTTGTAGGTGCTGATGATCAGCGAGACTCGTTGGGCGGGCATGGCGGAGTGGCCGGCTGGAGATGTTCGTAGAGCCGGGTATGCCGGAACAGCGTGGAATACGCAGTGGAGGCAGCGATGAAGAATCCCGGGTAACCGTCGAGGAATCCGCGCCGGATCACATACCCCCGGAAGAAGCGCCACAACGACCGGACAATCACAGCGGGTGCCGACCACCGGGTGCCGGCGGCGATCTGGCGTTTCAAATACAGGTCCGCAAAGTAGGGAAACTTGTTCAGGTAGGCCGACAGGGTCGGATTGCTGTAATGGAGCAGGTCGGCCGACAGGCGCTTTTCCGCACCGTTCAACGCCACATGGCAATGTTCCTCGGCGCCCGACCAGCGGCCGCAATCGCGCCGGTACAGGCGCAGGACGCGGTCGGGATACCAATCCCCATGAGTAATCCAGCGCCCCAGGAACCACACTTTCCGGGGAAACGAGGCCCCCTGAAATTGTTCGTGATCGCCTTGGAAAAACGCCAGCAGCTGGGCGCGCAATTCCGGCGAGACCTCCTCGTCGGCATCGAGCTGGAGGACCCACGGTTGGGAAGAAAGGTCCTGCGACAGGTTCTTCTGGTTCAGGAAGCCACCCCACGGACG
>JBGAPN010000502.1:0-3851 GCA_044221235.1 Limisphaerales bacterium | reverse complement strand
CCGCTTCACACACCGGCGGCGATGGCCTCGCCCATGGCACGGGTGCCGACCTTGCGGGCGGAGGAATCGGCCGGGTTGTAAATATCCCCGGTCCGGAGCCCTTGAGAGATGGCCTTGGCCACGGCGGATTCAATGCCGCGCGCAGCGTCCTCGAGTCCGAAACTGTACCGGAGCATCAGGGCGCTGCTCAGGATCTGTGCGATGGGGTTGGCGAGGTCCTTGCCCGCGATATCGGGTGCGGTGCCGCCGGCGGGTTCATAGAAGCCGAAGGTGCCGGATCCGCTGGTGGCTCCCAGGCTGGCGCTGGGCAGCATGCCCAGCGATCCCGCCAGTGCCGCCGCTTCATCGCTCAGGATGTCCCCGAACAGATTCTCGCACAGCATGACGTCGAACTGGGTGGGCCGGAGCATCAGTTGCATGGCCGCGTTGTCGACAAACATGTGTTCCAGGGTTACATCGGGGAACTCCTTGCCGATTTGCGTGACGGTGTCCCGCCACAGGATGCCGTTCTCCAGGACGTTTGCCTTGTCGATGCTCGTGACCCGTTTGCGCCGGAGCCGTGCCGCCTGGAACGCGACCCGGGCGATCCGTTCGATTTCCGGCGTGGTGTAAACCATGGTATCGATGGCGCGATGGAAGCGTCGGGCTTCCGCGGCACCTTCGCGGGCTTCGATGACCTCCTCCGTTTTCTTGGGCTGGCCGAAATACAATCCGCCGGTGAGTTCGCGCACCACCAGGATGTCGAGTCCGTCGCCCTGGCGTTCGGGTCGCAGCGGGCAGGCGTGGGCCAGTTCCCGGGGCAGGCGGACGGGGCGCAAGTTGGCGAAGAGTCCGAATTCCTTGCGGATTCGCAGCAGGGCGGCGCGTTCCGGGCGTTCCTCCTTGGGAATGGTGGGATCCCGGTCGGGAAGGCCGACGGAGCCGAACAGGATGGCGTGGGACTCCCGGCACAGTTGGAGCGTGGCATCAGGCAGGGCCTTTCCGGCGGCGTCGATGCCGGCCCAACCCACGGGGGCCTCGGTGATCTGGAGTTTCAGTCCGTGGCGAGCTTCCACCGCGCGCAGGACACGGATGGCCTCCCGCATGACTTCGGGTCCGATTCCATCGCCCGCGAGGGCAGCGATCTTCAAAAGGGTAGCGCTCATTCGAAAAAGCCAGTTTGGGCGGAGGACTGGCAAGAGGGAAGGGGGAAGAGGCAGGAAATCAGGTAGGGCTGGCCCGCTGAGCCGGCCCCGTCGTTCCGATCGCAGCGATGGACGGGGGAGATGTGGAGCGCGGGGGCATGGCCCCGCTTTTTCAGCGCCCTGAAGGTGGAGTGTCTCCCGGGACGTTGTTTCCAGCCCCCGTTCGCGGGCTATCCGTTGGAAAGCGGTGTCATGCCACCGCGCTCCAAACGCGGCGACGGACGGCGGAAGCAACGTCAATGAAGACGAAACCCCAGAGACGCCGAGGCGCGGAGAGGGAACTAATTTGCCGGAACGCAGGAAAAATCCGGGCGGGTGATAAGGGGTGAGAGCGGGTGAGTGGGAGATTGGTAGTGAGGGGCCGGTCCGGGTGAAGGACGGCGGAAGATTGCGGGTGATGGGTCCATACGGGGAAGGATGGGACTAATCTGAATGCCCGCAGGAAAATCCAGGCGGGTGTGAAGGGGTGAGGGCGGGTGAGTGGGGGATGGGTTGGCTTGCTCCCGCGGTGCTGTTGCAAGTCACTTATCTCCTGGCTGCAAACCGCCTCCCCCAAGTTGGGAAGCTGAGTCATCCCGCCTCCGCGCAGGCACCTGTCAGCAGTCGTCGGACGCCTGCCGATCGGTCTAGGCGTGTTTGATGGCGTAGTAGATGACGTAAAACCACGAGAGCAGGCCGTGCAGGATGGCCCACAAGATGGACTTGTTCGCGCTCCAGGAGATCGTGATTGCCAGCGCGGTGCCAAATCCAATACCGGCCTTGGCTGCAGAGGTGGTGGATTGATTTGCCATAACTTGTTCGGTTCGTTTGCTGCCCAACTCAAAGTGTTCGCCGGACCGGCAGGGGAGCAGGCGGAACAGTCGGCCGTTCGTCAACCTGGTTCACTGGGCCTCCGTCCATCGGTGCAAATTCGAGAACACAAACTCGTGCTCGGACGTGACACCCCAACGTTCCAAAAGCCGCCAATACCAACGCGGATAGAGCCGTGTCCCAATCGTCGTGTGCCGCACCACCCTCGTCTTCGGGCCCACCGCGGCCAATTCGTAACTCGCGTCGATGAATGTGAGCCAGTGGCGCCCTGGCAAGGTGCTTTCGGTGACCCGCAGGCCCATGAAGGAAGGGTGCCGCCAGTCGGTGACTTCCTGGGCGATGATGCCGCTGTCGAAGTGGCAAACCCGTCGCCCGCCGACTCCGGCGTGGTCAAGTTCACACCGCGTCGGTGTCGGCAAACCGGCGTGCAGCAGGAATGGACGCGGCCCGTCCAGTTTCCGCATTTGCGCGACCAGTTCCCACGTGCGTTCCGGAGAGGCCGCGATGGTGGTTTCGGTGGTGAACACCTCGTGCTGCTGGGTGGCTCGAAACGGACGCTCGATGCGGTCCGCTGCGGCGATGAGAAATGGACAGAGGAGGATCAATACCAGCGTCGTCTTGCCGGGCGCGGGCAGTTGGTCAATGACGCGCCCGCGAACCAGGTAACCCACGAGCCCGCCGATGCCGACGCCGATCGCAACCAAGGGCAACGACATTACACAAAAAATGATGCCCTCCCAGCCGGTGAAAAGCAGGACCGAGAAGGAAACAATGCCGCACGTCAGGAAGCAGGCGAGAATCCGTTTCGGATGGCGAACGACGGCGGCGACTGCAAATCCCGACACGAACGGCACGAGAATGAACATGACCCATCCGAACTGCGAACGGTCGCCGCGGGTGAGAAGATAGCCACCCAACTGCAGGAGGACTCCCAGCACAGATCCGAGAATCACTCCCCCGATGAAATTTGTCCGTTGGGGGTTCATGGCGCGTGCGGACTGGGTGAAATCACCAGGGACGGAGGATTGACCGGCAGTGGGCTCGCGCCCTGCAAATCGGTGTTCCTGATCCCACGAGAGCGTAGAACTGAAGGGCGGGGCGTCGGCGGGCCCTGACGTCTGGTAGAACGAAATATCCGCGCGGAGATATGATGCCAGCGCGGGTTGACCGAAGGGTTGAGTGCCACTGACTGCATGAGCCAACAGTGTTGGCAGGATGGTGCGTGTAAAGGTCCAAGTCCGGCCCTGCCCATCGCGGGCAACTTCAGGGCCGCCCCCGTCGGCATCTGCAGTCATCCCGTGACGGCCAAGCCGGAGTTCAGCCCACCCCTTTCCTCACTCTGCGTACCTCGGTGCCATCCCCGGATGACGCCGCCCCCTTTCTGCCGTCTTCGCCTCTCAGCGGACGACCGCTCCCAGGATACCCAGAAATACGCCCCAGACCACGCCGCCGATCGCGGCGAGACGGAACCGGGAGTTCTCGCGGGTGACCCAGTGGATGGCATCCCGTAGCCGCCAGGGCGACATCGACCACCACAGGGCCAAAAAGACCCACACGTAGGCCCATCCGGTGAGTACGTTCCGCCAGGCGCTTTCCTGCCACCGGACGTGTTCGCAAACCCACCACGCCGCCATGAGCATGACCACGGTCAGACCGCGGACCGCCAGGAAGTCCTGCACGAAAAAGCAGGAACCGACGCCCACGGCTCCAAATCCGACCAACATCAGTGTCTTCCATTGGGCGATGTCGGAGAGTTGCTCCTGCCAGAGGTTGTACTCGAACCAGACGGTCCCGACGAGCATCAGGAGGATGCCGACGGGTACGTTTCTGGGAAACTTCTGCAGCCACGCCACTGTG
>JBGAPN010000501.1:0-3762 GCA_044221235.1 Limisphaerales bacterium | reverse complement strand
TTACGGATGAAGCCGGGTGGACGAACTACGGCGGCCCATTTCCGTTGCGAGGAACCTCCACCCAACTGCTGGATCCTCCGGCCGGAGCCAAGGAGTACCGGATGCTCGTTGACAGAAATACCTCAAGTCCTCCGGACGGCGGGGGGACCACAGTCCCTGTCGTGGGTGTGGTGGGAGCGTGGGGCAACAATGACCTGGGACAATTGAATGTCCCGAGGGACTTGAGCGGGGTGACCGCACTGTCTGCGGGTTCCTGGCACACGCTTGCCCTGTTGGACGACGGACGGGTTCGCGGCTGGGGACTCAACTCCAGCGGCCAGACGAACACCCCTTCGGATCTCGGACCTGCCGTCGCAGTGGCCGCCGGGGGACACCATTCCATCGCCCTCCTTCAGGATGGAACGGTTGCTGCCTGGGGACGGGATGACGCCGGACAGAGCTCGCCTCCTTCGTGGGGAATCCCCGCCACGGCCATAGCGGCAGGAGGCGTGCATGGTCTGGCCTTGTTGAATGATGGCACGGTTCGCGCCTGGGGAGCCAACGACACGGGGCAGAGTCAGGTCCCGGCAGGATTGACATCGGTCAGCGCGATTGCGGCCGGATGGAACTTCTCCATCGCCCTGAAATCAGACGGACAGATGGTTTGCTGGGGCGACAATCGCTTTCACCAGTGCGAAGTACCTTCGAACATTGGACCGGTGATGGCCGTGGCGGCAGGGGATGCCCACGTGGTGGCGCTGCTTCGGGACGGCACCGTGGTTTGTTGGGGAAACAACGAAAACGGTCAGGCCGCCCCGCCAGCGGAATTGACCGATGTGGTGGCGATCGATGCCGGTTATAATCGGAGCGTGGCAGTCCGCAAGGATGGCAGCGTGGTGGTTTGGGGCGAAGGCGCGGATTCGTTGAATGCCGCGTTGTCTGCGTTTCCAGATCGCAGTTCCGTTTCGGCCGGAGGGTATCATGTGGTGGCGCTAAAACGGCCGGTGGATTCGGACGGGGACGGGCTGGACGATTACCTGGAGCAGCAATTGCATACGGATCCAAACTCCCGCGACACGGATGGCGACTCCCTGGAAGATGGGCTGGAGTATGTTTCCTATTTCGACCCGCTGTCGCCAACCGAGGCGGAAGACGGTCATGTGGCGGAGACGTTCGCCGTGAAGTTGCGGTACTTCACGCTGCCCGCCGGGCAGTATCGGATCCAAGGATCCACCAACATGGTCGACTGGGTCCGGATCGGAGGCACCATCCGCAATCGCCGGGGGTATTCTGAGCTACTGCTCAGCGCCCCGAATCCGGGCCTGTACTATCGATTGGTCCGGATCCAATAACCCGGATTCCGAGTCTGTTCCCAGCAAGCCGGGTCTGGCAGGATTCCGGCGTGCGAACCATCAAGACACCCGCTGCGATGCAGCGGGCGGCCACCCTGTGGCGACGCGAAGGGCGTGCGATCGGCTTTGTGCCGACCATGGGCTATCTCCATGAGGGTCACATCAGCCTGGTGCGGGCGGCCCGCCGCCGCGTCGGGCCACGGGGACGGGTGGTGGTCAGCATTTACGTCAATCCAACGCAGTTCGCGCCGACCGAGGATCTTTCCCGGTATCCCCGAGATCTTCCCCGCGACTTTCGGTTGTGCCGCGATGCCGGGGTGGATGCTGTTTTCCTGCCGTCAGATGCACAGATGTACCCGGGGCGGGACAGTGGCGGGTATTCCACCTACGTGGTGGAAGAACGCCTCACCCAGGGCATGGAAGGGGCCTCACGCCCCACCCATTTCCGTGGTGTGACCACAATTGTGGCCAAACTGTTCCACTGTGTGCTGCCGGACGTGGCCATCTTCGGCGAAAAGGACTGGCAACAGGCGTCGGTGGTGCGACGCATGACCCAGGATCTGAACTTCCCACTTCGGCTGGTGGTATCACCGACCACGCGGGAACCCGACGGGCTCGCGATGAGCTCCCGCAACAAGTATCTCAATGAAGAGGAACGGAAGCAGGCGACGGTGTTGATTGAATCGATTCGGGAGTGCCGCGGGGCCGTTTCTACGCGGGATGCTTCGGCGAACGCGCTCAAGGAACGGGTCCGAAAGCGGGTGGCAGAAATGCCGTTGGCCCGGCTGGATTACGTGGAGTTCTTCCACGCGGAAACGCTGGAACCTTTGGCCCGGGTCGGTCGCGGAGCCCGGATGGCGCTGGCCGTTTTCCTGGGACGTACCCGTTTGATTGACAACGGACAGCTTTGAATCCGACGAGTTACCTGGCCTTCAACGCCGCCTGAATGGCCTCGTTCAATTCCTTGGATTCAGGCGTGACCTTGGAGTCGTAACGGGCAATCACCTTACCGTCCCGTCCCACCAGGAATTTCCCGAAGTTCCAGCCGACCTCTCCCGGAAACGCGGCATCCTTGCCCGTCAATGCCGTGTACAGCGGGTGCTGCTCGGCACCCTTGACGTGCACCTTGGTCATCAGGGGAAAGGTGACCTCGTACTTGGTGGAGCAGAATTGCTTGATCTCCTCAGCCGATCCCGGTTCCTGGGCCCCGAAGTCATTGCACGGGACGCCGATCACCACGAGCCCCTGATCCTTGTATTTGCGGTAGAGCGCCTCGAGGCCCTTATATTGCGGGGTATATCCGCACTTGGAAGCCACATTGACCAACAGGACGACCTTTCCGCCATAGGCCTTGAGCGACGTGGCTTTTCCATCGATGTCCTGGAGCGGGATATCCTGGATATTGGCGGCGGCAAGGGCGGTGGACATGGCGACAGCGGCAACAGCGAGGGACTTGAGGAACGTTTTCATGGTCTGGACGGTCAACGTGGAGTGGAAGGAAAGTGTGTCAATCGACTGGCCAAATTCATTGAGTTACGCGAACGCCAGACTTTCCCCATTCTGCCGCCAGCTTTTTGGATCGGGATGACAGCGGGTTTCCCTGGAGGTAGAGCTGCAGGTACGGGGCGAAGTTGCGCGGTCCGGAAAGGTCATTGGTGATCCAGGTGTTGAGCGGCGCCAGATCACGGACCCGGTTGCGTTCGAGGAAAATGAAGGACGGCGCCCGGAGGCCGGTGAGCGGAGACACGTCAGAGAGCCGGTTTCCTGCGAGGGAGACACCGCTTAACGCCTTCAAGTTCTCCAAGCCGGCGATCGACTTGAGTGCGTTGGTCTCGGCATAGAGGGTGACCAATCGGGGAAGATTGGTGAGGGCGCTGATGGAGGTGAGCTTGTTGTTCCCCAGGTAGACTGACGCCAGATTGGTCAGGCCGGCCAACGGTTTGATGTCGGCCACGGCATTGTGGGACAGTTCGACATACTGAAGGGCCGGCAGGGTGGCGAGCGGACCAATGTCGGCGACCCGGTTGCTGGTCAGGAGCAGAAGCTGAAGCTGGCGCAGGCCGGAAAGCGGGGTCAGGTCGACAATCTTATTGCCCGCGAGTTCGATTGAGGCCAGGGCCTTGCAGTGCTGGAGTCCTGCGAGATTGGTGATTCCCCGGAAATTGGCCACCACGGTGGACACATTTGCCACGTCGGCCGCTGTAAGTGGGGAATTGGTGTAACGCTTGGCGAAAACCTGCTGGCGAACGGCCGCCTCAAGGTTGGGGTCGCCGAAGACCGGAACCTCGTTGGTGGATTCGGCGTGGACCCACCCAAGGACCATCGCCAGCAACAGGGGGAGACAGAGAAGTTTGCCCATGGACGCGCGTTTGTCGGGAGAGCCGGACGCGGCGTCAAGACGGTTCCTTCAATGAAAGCTACTTCTTCTCGT
>JBGAPN010000500.1:0-3775 GCA_044221235.1 Limisphaerales bacterium | reverse complement strand
AGCCGGTGATGAAGCACACCTCACGGATGCCGGCCGCCAGCAATCCCTCCAGGATGTGCTCCAGGATCGGCCGGCCCTGGACCTGCAGCATGGGCTTGGGAACCTCCTGGGTGAGCTCCTTCATGCGGGTTCCCTTCCCCGCGGCCAGAATGACGGCTTTCATCGGTTTCCGAACGTCGGCCCAAAGGCTCAGGCGCCGTACTTGTCGAACATCTTGGCGTTCGCCTGCATCAGCCGGATCAGGTATTTGGCCTCGAAGATACCCAGAGAACCGATGTTGGCACCGGTCTCGGTGAAGCGCTGAAGCTTGTCGGAGCCGCTGTACGCCGAATGCAGCAGCACCGGCTGCGGATGCCAGGAGTGTCCCTTGACGGCGCACGGAGTGGAGTGGTCGCCCGTAATGGCCAGGACATCCGGCTTGCGCGCCAGCAGGATGGGCAGGGCGGCATCGAAGTCCTCGATCGCCTTCACCTTGGCGGCAAAGTTGCCGTCCTCGCCCGCCTTGTCCGTGTACTTGTAGTGGATGAAAAAGTAGTCGTAGTTCTCATACTCCTTCACGTACCGCTCAAACTGCTGGGCGATCGTCTCCGGTCCCTCGATCTTGGTCATGCCCACGAGCTGGCTCAGCCCCTTGTACATCGGGTAGACCGCCAGAGCCGCCGCCTTCAATCCATAGCGCTGCTCAAAGGTCGGAATCTCCGGCTGGTGGGCCACGCCGCGCATGAGGAACCCGTTGGCCGGGGCTTCATTCTTGAGGAGCGGAAGGGCCGCCGCGTAGAAATCCGCGATCAGCTTGGCCACCTTCTTCTGGCCCGCGTTCTTGGAATCCACCGGCTTTGCCGTGGCGATGGGAAGGCCCTCGCGGTTCGGATCCGTATCCGTCAACGGTCCCGAAAGCCCGGCTCCCCGGAACACCACCACGAACCGATGCTCCTTGCCGGGGTAGATCAGCACCTGGGTGGTGCCGAGCTTTTTGATTTTGGAGGACAGGATGCCGCACAAACGTTCGCAGACCTCGGTCGCGATACGTCCGGCACGCCGGTCGGTGACGATCCCCTTGGCGTCGAGCGTGCAGAAATTTGCGCGGGCGGCGACGTCCCCGTTTTTGAGCTCAATGCCCAGGCCCAGGGTCTCGATGACTCCGCGTCCAACCTCCCATTCAATGGGATCGTAACCAAACAGGCCCAGATGGCCCGGTCCCGAACCCGGTGTAATGCCCGGGGCCACCGGAATCATCCGGCCTTGGGCGCAGCCTTGAGCCAACAGGCCATCCAGATTCGGGGTGCGGGCTGCCTCCAGCGGAGTCATTCCCCCTTGGGCCGCTGTGGCGATATCCCCAAGTCCATCCAACACCACCAAGGCAAGCTTGGCTCCGGTCTTGACCTGCAATTTGGCGTACACTTCGTCGAGTTGGCTCATAAAGCGGCCGGGAGGTTAGGGGGTTCGGCCTCGGGGTCAATCGGTGTTCCAGGAACGCCATGGGTCCACCTTCAGACGGGCGCGGGATCCACTGTCCTGGCTCCCGGACAGGATTCAATTCAACCCGTTGATCAATAAGCAGATAAATCTGGAGCGACACCTCCTTTCCTCGCCGCCTGGCGCATGATGGGAACCTAAATTTTTCATGACGGATTCCCGGGCAACAGTCCCATCACGCCGCGCCCTGGGTGGAATTCCCTACCAGGGTCTGGGAATTCACCTGACGACCTTTGGCGAGCCGGATCTTTCCCGCGGGCAGGCGGTCCCCTACGTTTCTCACGCCGGACTTCCCATCCCCGGTACAACCCAACCCATGTGTGGCATCATCGGATATGTCGGGTCCAAATCCGCCGCTCCCATCCTCGTCGAAGGCCTGCGCCGGCTGGAGTACCGCGGCTATGACAGTGCCGGAGTCGCGTTGCTGGACGGCGGACGACTCACAGTCTGCAAACGCAAGGGGAAGATCGACCAAGGGTTGGCCCCGCTCATCGCCGCCACACCCCATCCCGGACACTGCGGCATCGGTCACACCCGATGGGCTACACACGGTCCGCCCAGCGATGAGAACTCCCACCCGCATCGGGATCAGTCCGGACGCATCGCCGTGGTTCACAATGGGGTGATCGAGAACTACGACCGACTGCGTGAACGCCTCGCCGCCGCCGGACATCAGTTCCAATCCGCAACGGACACCGAAGTTCTAGCCCACCTGATCGGAGAGAAATGGGCCGCCTTGCGCTCGGATCCCGCGGCGACGGCCTCCCCGGAATTGCTCGCCCGCGCCGTGTCCGGCGCCCTGCGCGAGGTCATTGGGACCTACGGCCTCGCGGTCCTTTCGGAAGAACTGCCCGGAGTCATCGTCGGCGCCCGGCGCGGTTCCCCCCTGCTGATCGGTGTCGGCGAGGGCGAGAACTATCTGGCCTCGGACGCCGCTGCCGTAGTGCCGCACACCCGGCAGGTCGTCTACCTGAATGACTATGATGTCGTCATCTTGGGTGCGGACGGGTTTTCCGTCAGCAACCTGGGAACGGAGACGGCGCAGGTCCAAGTGACCCGGCTCGAATTCGATGCCGACGCGGCCGAACGCGGACCTTACCCGCATTTCATGCTCAAGGAGATCTTTGAGCAGCCCCAGACCCTTCGAAATGCACTGCGCGGGCGGATCGACGGAGAGGAGGCGACGGCCAAGTTCGGCGGGCTGAACATGTCCACCGCGGAGCTCCGCGCGATCGACCGCATTGTGATTGCGGCCTGCGGCACTAGCTGGCATGCGGGACTCGTGGGGGAATACCTGTTTGAGGAGTTCGCACACCTGCCGGCAGAAGTTGAGTATGCCAGCGAGTTTCGATATCGGAACGCGCCGCTCGACAAGCACACGCTGCTGCTCGTTGTCACCCAGTCCGGCGAGACGGCGGACACCCTGGCCGGACTCCGTGAAGCCCGGAGGCGGGGCCACAAGGCACTCGCCATCTGCAACGTGGTCGGATCCACCATCGCCCGCGAGGCCGACGGTGGGATTTACCTGCACGCGGGTCCTGAGATTGGCGTGGCGAGCACCAAGGCATTTACCAGCCAGGTCACCGTCCTGACCCTGCTGGCCCTGTTAATGGGCCGCATCCGGATGCTCGCGGCCCCGCGCGGAGCCCAGCTGCTGCGGGCCCTCGAGGCGGTGCCGGACCAGCTGCAATGCATTCTCGACCAGAATGAACGTATCCGGCAGATCGCCCAGAAATATGCCCATGCGGAGGATTTCTTCTTCATCGGGCGCCAATACCAGTTCCCCGTCGCCCTGGAGGGCGCCCTGAAACTGAAGGAAATCTCCTACATCCACGCCGAGGGATATCCCGCCGCCGAGATGAAGCACGGACCGATCGCCATGATCGACGAACGGACTCCGACCGTGGTCCTCACCCCCACGGATTCCCTCTACGAGAAAACCCACTCGAATCTCCAGGAAATCAAGGCGCGGGGCGGACCCACGATTGCCATCACCACCGAAGGGAACACCCGTCTCGCCGGCGAGGTAAACGACATCCTGTACGTTCCGGCCACCGCCGATCCGCTGTATCCGCTGCTCACTGTCCTGCCCCTCCAGCTGCTGGCCTATCACATCGCCGTGGCCCGTGGTTGTGACGTCGACAAACCCCGCAATCTCGCCAAAAGCGTGACGGTGGAATGAGGGGGACGTCGGCTTGTCACGTCGGGCCCTTGGGAGCAAAAGCATTCGAACTCGGGCGCGGGCACGCTATGTTTCCGCCCGGGGAATGAAGGAGCCATTCAAACACGGAATCTGGAT
>JBGAPN010000013.1:0-25745 GCA_044221235.1 Limisphaerales bacterium | reverse complement strand
CAGTGCCGCCAGCAGCCATGGGAATCCGAAGATTCCGAACTCCGGCCCCCGAACCGTGGCGGGTGTCCGGCCCTGGCTCGATCGGGGCGTTGTCTCCGCTGGATCAGCGCAAACCATCCTCAATCTCCTTCATGGATTGGGCGAAACCCCGGCCGGGGTCAAACCGCGTTTGGTGGACTTCAGGGACTCCGCCCTGTTCCGACTTGAGAAAGGAAAGGTCCGCCGCGGCAACGTATTCCTCGCTGCCGTAAAGCTCGCCAGGGAAGGCGTCCTGCAGGATGAGGAGATTCAGCCGCCCGGAGGCGACGGCGGATGCCGGGTTGCGGATCAAGTCCATGGTCGCCGCGGACAGGCTGACCCCTTGCACTCTCTCGGGCGTGTAGATCGAACCCGACTCCATGATCCGACGGAGGTCCGAAACCAGGGGGCCGAGAACATCATCCATCGGGAAGGTTCCGGCCGCCGCAGCCCTGAGTTTTTCCTGAGTTGGCGCCGCCAGCGCAGAAAACAGAAACCGTTCCAAGGGCCGATCCGACGACGCCAGCCTCAGCGCAAATCGGCCCGGCTCCTTGAGCTGATCCTCGGAGAACGTGGCTCCCTCGCCTCGCGTCCTCACGATCACGATTCGCTTCTTCAGTTCGTGGGCCCGAACCAACTCCCACCGGACCCAGGACGTGGGATTCTCGAGGTCCCTGCGGGCCCCGGGCGTGAGCACCAGGAGAAAGTTGGGAGCCTTGCGGATCGCCTCGTCGAGGACTGCCCTGTATTGGTCCCCGCCCGCCATGTGATCCGGGGCCAGGTAGGACGCGATTCGCGACGTCTGCAACGCCTGCTCCAGCATTCGGGCACAGGTTTCGCCCGTCTGGCTGGCCCGGTAGCTGATGAAGACCCGTGGTTCACCCAGTGGAGGGTTTGGAATCCAGGCCGAAGCCACCAGTGCCGTCACCGTCTGGAGTCCGAATGGAATCAGCCAGGGCCACCAATGGTTCATCCACCACCCCAGAACGATGGAGCCCGCAGCACCGCAGACGGCCAGGGCCAGGACCAGACCCTGGCTCCAACCCGACTTCCAACGTGCGACGATTGCGATCGCGAGCGTTCCCCAGAGGAGGACAAAGACCATTTGGGCCGCTGGGTGCAGGCGGGTCAGATACTCTCGATTCAGGAGGTTGAGCACTGCGGTCGCATGAACCTCCATGCCCGGGAGGAGGGGACCCGAGTAGGGATTCAGGAAGGTGTCCCGGCCTTCCCCGGCCTGGGGTGAAAGACTTCGTGCCTGGTTGACTCCCACAAAGACGAGGTCCGTGCCCGGCGGAAGCGCATCGCGTTCCAATACCGTGTGGAGTTCCTCCTCCCTGAACACGCTCCCCGCGGGACCATAGAAGCGAAGCCAACGCTCCGCCGATGGCCGGATTGCCGAACCGCCCAGCAAACTGATTGCGCGCCAGGCGGCCGTGATGAAATCCGGATGGGGACTGTTGCCAAACGATCCATAGAGTCTGCGGACCCGTCCGTCCGCATCCAACTCGAGATCGAGAAGACCGCAACGCTCACCGCCGCGGAACCGCTTGAGCGTCGAAATGGCCTGGAGATGCCTGACTGAGACCGAGTCCTTCGGGCCGGGAGTCAGGTGCCCCGACTCGGTGGGCACGCGCTCCAAGCCATCTCCCAGGACTGAAGCCGAGCCGCTTTGGAGAGCCTTCTCAAATGCGGTATCATCCACCTCCGATTGCGGCTGCTGAAACACCAGATCGAAAAAGACCAGACGGGCGTTGGCTCGCCGGGCCAGATCCAGGAGACGTGCAAAGTGCCGGCGGGGGACGGGGTCTCCGAACTTCGCCAGGGTGTCTTTGGAAATCTGGACAAGGAGAACCTGATCGAACACCCGGGCTGCTCTAACTCGTGCCTGAAAGTCGTAACACCACCTGGAAATCGCATCGTTTTGCCTCGAGAGCCGGGTCCGGGCGGCACTGTAACCAACCCCCGCCAACCCGACCAACAGGACCACCATCCAAGCCCTCCAGGTCCGGCCAATGAATCCAGTGGGTTCTGACATGGGGGGAAGGCGTCGGGTGGGACCTCCCCGAGCCATACCTGATTCGCGCCGGCGCCGAACGGATGCTCCCGGCAGGGGATGCGATCGGGCACCTGCCGATTGAGGTCAGGAACGGGGGAACTTCGTTACGAAGTGGGTATTCCATCCCCATTCCCTTGTGAAGGACCGAGTTTCATCCAATCGGTGACGGGGTGCATTAACGCCGTAACCGCGTTTGACCGGATGCGCAGGAAACGCTAGTGGCTTACGGAATGAAGACGGTCTGGCTCACGGTACTGTTCGGCCTGGCCGTTTTTCGCACCTCACCCACCGCTGACCCGACCCCGGCTTCCAAGACGCCTCCCCCACCCGCCCTCCTTTCGGCGGACGAGATTATCGAGCGGCTGATCCGGAGGACCGAGCAGTCGGCAAACGCCACCAATGGGATCGTCTATGCCTGGCGGCGCCGGACGGTGATCGAGGACCTCGATTCCAAGGGCAAGGTGGAGGAGCGCCGCACCAAGGACCATTCGGTGGTGGGAAACGCGGGACTTCAGAAAGCCACCCTGGTGCGGGTCAATGACAAGGATCTGGGCGATCGGGAACGCGATCGGGAACAGCGTCGCGAGGCCGACAACCGGGAGAAGTACTCCCGTCGCAGTGATCGGCGCGGTTCGGTGGAAATCGATGAGACGTTGATCCGGAAATTCCGGTTCCAGTGGTTGTCGAACGAACTGGTGGAGGGTCGCTGGGCCCATGTGCTTGCCTTCGAGCCACAGCCCGAGCGAAGAGGCGGGAAGGTCGCCGACCGGGTCATCGGAAGCCTAGGGGGCAAGGTTTGGGTGGACGCCGAGGTGTACGAAGTGGGCCGGATCGAGGCGGGACTCGGAAAACCAGTCAGTGTCGGGGGCTTCATTGCGGAATTGAGCGACTTGGATTTCGTCATCGTCCGGAAACCCCTGCCCGGCGGCGACTGGGTCAACGTCAAGCTGGAGAGCCAGGCGTCCGGTCGAAAGTTGTTCGACCGATTCCGGGGTCGGATGGAAATCGTCCAGGACGGCTTCGAGCCTGCCAGCCCGACTTCAGGTGGTGGCGCCGAAATCGGAGCCATGCCCGCCCCGCCGCCCTGACTTTTTCCCGCGTTTCCAATTGGCCGGGCAGCCGGATCCGGAAAGACTGGACGCCGTACCTCCGATGAATCGCCGCTCGTTCCTGATTCTTTCCTGTCTGGCCGGTATCACATTCAACGCATTTCTCCGTGCGGCCGAGACATCGCCCAGCGCAGCCCCCCGGCATTCCTACCTGGTTCTCGGCTCGAAGACCGCCATCATCGGTGAGGATGGGACCGTTGTCTGGGAGTATCGGGGCGGATCCCGGGATGGTTTTGTCCTTCCGAATGCCAACCGCTTGATCACCTGGTCGGATCGTGTCGAGGAAGTCACTCCAGGCAATGAGGTCGTGTTCTCGTACCGCCTGAGTCCTGAAAACGGGGAACTCAGCACCGCCCAGCGCCTCTACAACGGCAATACGCTCGTCGTCGAGATGGGACGACAGCCACGCCTGCGCGAATTGGGGCCGGGAGGGAAGGTCATCCGCGACGTTCCCCTCCAGCCGGAGACGGACAACGTCCATATGCAGACCCGCATGGCCCGGCAGCTGAAGAACGGGAATTACCTCGTCCCGCATTTGCTGGCCTTCGCGGTGAAGGAGTACACCCCCGACGGTCGCATCGTGGCCACCCTGCGCTCCGACCTGCCCGAACTCGGGGGACGTCCTGCCGAAAACTGGCCGTTCACCGCCATCCGGCTGGACAGCGGCAACACCCTGGTGTCGCTGACCCACGGGAACAAGGTGGTGGAGCTGGATCCGAAGGGAACGGTCGTGTGGACGGTCAACAACGACCATGTAGGCGGACGTTTCAAGGATCCGTGTGGCTCCCAGCGACTATCCAACGGGAACACGGTGGTGGGTAGCCACGGTGCCTCCCAGGGCATTTCCATGATCGAGGTCACACCCGACCATCGAATCGTCTGGACCAGCGACCACCCGGCCGCCGCCGGCGTTCATCACTTCCAGATTTTGACCACAAACGGCGAGCCCGAGCCCGGAATGCCGCTGAAGTAAGACCCCAGTTGCGACGTTTCTCCCCGGCTGGCCGAAGCCCAGGAACTCCACGCGGGCCTGCGAAACCGGTTGGAGAACGCCGTAATCGCCCCTTGACCGGATCGGCCCCGCGTAGCAGTTGAAGGCCCGCCTCCATGAAATCCCATTGCATCCCGTGCGCCGTCCTGGCTGCCCTGGTCACCACGTTGTCTGTCCAATCCGCCGACTCCCCGCTGCTGGCACCCGGAGCGAAGGTCCAAAAGCTGGGGAGTGGCTATGAATTTACCGAAGGGCCTTCGGCAGACCGCATGGGAAACGTGTTTTTTACCGATCAGCCCAATGACCGGATCGTTCGCTGGGATGCCGCGACCGGCACCTTCAGTGACTGGTTGAAACCCTCGGGACGCGCGAACGGAACCTACTTCGACGCCAAGGGAAACCTACTCGCCTGTGCGGACGAAAAGAACGAACTGTGGACCATCAGTCCGTCCAAGCAGGTGACCGTCCTGATCCGCAACTTCGGCGGGAAGCTGCTCAACGGTCCCAACGATCTCTGGATACGGCCCGACGGGGGCCTCTACTTCACCGATCCTCTGTACGCACGACCCTACTGGCAACGCGACAAGGCCTCCCAGCAACCCGGCGAGTTCGTCTATTTCCTGCCTGCGGGCAGTTCAACGCCCCGGCCGGTCATCACGGATTTCAAGCAGCCCAATGGCATCATCGGGACCCCGGATGGCAAAACGCTCTATGTGGCGGACATCGGCGCGGGAAAGACCTGGCGTTATGACGTTCAGCCCGACGGAAGCCTCCAGAACAAACACCTGTTCTGTGAACTGGGCTCGGACGGCATGACCCTCGACGCCGAGGGCAACGTTTACCTTACAGGCAAGGGCGTCACCGTATTCAACCGCGACGGCAAACAGATCGAGCACTTCGACATCCCCGAAGGCTGGACCGCCAACGTGACCTTTGGCGGCAAGAATCGCGACCTCCTGTTCATCACCGCCGGCAAGTCCGTGTATGGCGCCCAGCTCCGGGTAAAGGGCGCCCAATGAGTCTGCCGTTGCCGTCACGACACCTGCTGGCATCCGCTCTGGGGCTGGTCCTGACCCTCGGGGTCCAGGCGGCGGATCCCGGCTGGACGGTCTTGTTCAACGGTCGGAATCTGGACGGTTGGGACACCTGGCTGGGCCCGAAAAGCAGCGGGTATCAGGACCCCAAGACCGCCAAGGAACCTGCACTGGGACTGAACCACGATCCGTTCGGGGTGTTCACGGTGGTGGAACGGGATGGCAGCCAGGTGATCCGGGTCTCCGGACAGGTGTTCGGGGCCATCACCACCCGGGAGTCCTTTGGCAATGTCCAAATCCGGGTCGACTACCGCTGGGGAGAGAAGAAATGGCCACCCCGTGACGAACCGCGTCATTACCGGGACAGCGGCGTCCTGTACTGGTGCGTCGGTGAGCAGGGCGCGGGCAGCTACGCCTGGATGCGCTCGGTCGAATGCAACATCATGGAAAAGGGCGTGGGCCAATGGTGGAGTGTCGACGGTACCCATGTGGATATCCAGGGCCGGAAGGTGATCCTGGAAAAGGAAGCTGACGTTCCGTACCGCGGAGAATCCCCCGGCGAGCAATGCATCGTCTGGGATCCCGGCGCCCCGCAGTTCAGCACCTTCGAGGGCATCACTTCGAAGCGGGATCCGGAACGGCCGGGGGAATGGAACCGGTGCGAAGTTATGGCGTGGGGCAATGTCTGCCTGCATCTGCTGAATGGCGAAGTCGTGCTGGCTCTGGCCAATCCCGGTTACAAAGAGGGAGACCAAGACCATGCCCTCCATGAGGGACGGATCCAACTCCAGTCCGAGGGCGCCGAGGTGTTCTTCAAGAACGTCGAAGCCCGCACTCTCACCGAGATCCCTGTGGACCTGCTGAAATGGATTCCACCGGCGGCGCCCGGCGAGGAGGGATTTGTCCCCTTGTTTTCCCGGGAGAATCGCTACGACTGGATCCAGTGCGGACCAGGCCTCTTCGCCCTCAAGGACGGCATCGCCACCGCCCAGGGCGGCATGGGGCTCTGCTGGTTCGGCGCCCGCCAGTACACCAACTTTGTCATGCGCGGGGAATTCGTGCAGGACGCCGAAGGGGCCGATTCCGGCATCTTCTTCCGATTTCCCAATCCAGGGGACGACCCATGGAATGCGGTCAAGCAAGGCCATGAAATGGAGATCGGGGATCCCAAGCCGGAGAATCCCACCTGGCGGACCGGGTCGATCTATCCGTTCAAGGCTTCGACCCGCGCCAACACCAAGCCACCGGGCCAGTGGAATGAATTCGAACTGGTCGCTGCCGGACACAACTACTCCGTGCGCATGAATGGCGAAGTGGTCACCACCTGGACGGATCCGGACCGTCGCAGTGCCTCCGGCTTCATTGGGATGCAGAATTACAACGATGGGAAGACCGTCCGGTTCCGCAATCTGCGGATCAAGGACCTGCCCTGACCTCGTCCCGGCCCACCCGAACACCCTCCCGGTCCCCATGGCCCACTCTGGAACCGCATCTCCCCTTCGGATCGGTGTGATCGGCGGGGGAAATGTCCTCGGCGCCTACCAACCCGTCCTGGCTCGGCTTCGGGACCGCGGCTGGGTCCAGGTCTCCGCCGCCTGCGCCCGGGAAGCCCAACAGGGGTACGTGACCGACTGCCTGAAACCCGGACGGTTCACCGCGGACGCCCACTCCATCATCGGGGCGGACGACGTGGATCTGGTCATGGTCCTGACCTCCATGCCGGAACACGGGCGCCTGACACGGGCCGCGTTGGAGGCGGGCCAGCACGTTCTGGTGGAGAAGCCGATGGCGACCACGCTCAACGAGGCGCGTTCATTGGTGGAGATCGCCGCCCGGGGTCCCGCACGACTGGCCTGCGCGCCATTTACCTCCTTGAGTCCGACGTTCCGTGCGCTGGGTTCGCGGCTGCAGCGGGGTGATGTGGGACGTCCCTGCCTGGCCCGGGCCCGCTATGGTTGGGCCGGACCGTGGTGGAATGAATGGTTTTACAAGCCAGGCGGAGGCTGTCTGCTCGACCTGGGCATCTATTGCATCACCAGCCTGACCGGTTTGCTCGGTCCCGCCCGGCGCGTCTCGGCATTTGCCGGCATTGCCATTCCCCTGCGGGAGATTCACGGCCGTAGCATCTCCGTGGAGGCGGAGGACAATGCCCAAGTGCTGCTGGAGTTCGCGGAAGGAGCCCTCGCAGTGGTCACGAGCGGATTCACCATGCAGCAGTACCGCTCCCCCGCGATCGAGATCTATGGAACAACGGGGACCCTCCAGATGCTCGGCGACGACTGGGATCCGGACGGCTATGAGCTGTGGCAGAACGCCGCCGGTTGCTGGCAAGGTTTTCGGGAAACCGCCCCCGACTGGAGCTGGACGGATGGGCTCCGGGAATTGGTGGATTCCATCCGCGAAGGACGCCGCTGCAGTCTGGACCCCCGACACGCCCTCCATGCGCTGGAAATTGTCTTTGCCGCCCAGCAGTCCAGCCGCGAGGGCCGGGCGATCCCTCTGGAAACCACCTTTGACCTGCCGCGATACGAAGACGCACCCGGTGGAGCCGCCCACCTGCAACACGACCGGACCCGGGAACACTGACTGCCGATGCGACTTCGCCCCTGGCTGATTTGGACTCTTCTTGCCCTGTCCTGCTGGGGTGTCTGGGCGATCCTGGCACGCCTGATCGGGGACGACCTTTCTGCAATCCAACAGCAGGCCGTTTCCACACTCGGCTTGTTGCCGGTCATGGTGGCCTTGGCATTCTCCCGCCGATTGACCGTGGCCGGAAGTCCATGGCGCGGCGCCCTGATGGCCCTGATGGCCGGAGCCCTGACCTGCGCAGGAAACATCGCGTACTACGACCTGCTCAACCGTGGTGCAACGGTCGCTGCGGTCATCCCGCTGACCGCGCTCTACCCACTGGTGACGGTCCTCCTGGCCGTCATTTTTCTTCGTGAGCCGCTGAACCGAATTCAACAGGTCGGAATCGGCCTGTCATTCGTGGCCATTTACCTGTTCAACGTCCAGGCGGACGGGCACTGGCTCAGCCCATGGATTGGGCTTGCACTGGTTCCCATTGGACTGTGGGGCGTGTCCGCGCTCTCGCAAAAGCTGGCCACACATCATCTGTCCGGCGAACTGGCCACGTTGTGGTTCCTGGCCGCGTTCGTTCCGGTCGGAGCGCTGCTGGCCTGGCGGCATCCACCGCCCATGGGAATCGCGTCCAGGACGGTCTTTCTGGCCGTCTTGCTCGGCCTGTCCTTTGCCCTCGGCAACTACGCCCTGTTGGTTGCTTTTGCCCGGGACGGCAAGGCATCCGTCATCTCGCCCCTGGCGGGTCTCTATCCCCTGGTCAGTCTTCCCATTGCGGTGATCCTGCTCGGTGAACGGCCTGGACCACGGGAATCCGCCGGCATTGCAATCGCTCTGGCCGCCGTGGCGGCGCTGGCCCAAGATTCGCCGGTACCCCAGACCGTCTCAGCACCCGGATCCCAAACCTGACTTCCCCGAATTGACACGAAATGAATTCCATCTCTGAGCTCTTGAACCATGGCGTTGTCCTTGGGGACGGCGGCTACCTCATCGAACTCGAGCGCCGCGGATATGTGGACAGCGGCTCGCGACGAGAGCGGGTCGGAACGGGCCGGGGCAGCGGGCAGTACACTCCCGAAGTGGCGATCGAAAACCCGGATGCCCTACGGGAGCTCCACCGGGAATTCTTCGCGGCGGGCTCGCAGGTCATCCAGGCCCTCACGTTTTTTGGAACCCGGGAAAAGCTTACCAGGGCCGGTTACGGCGCAGACACCGAGCGCATCAACTTTGCCGCCGTCAAGCTGGCCCGCGAGGTCGCCGGCACCAGCGCCCTTGTCGCCGGAAGCGTATCGCGGACCCAGCTCACGGAGCGCGAGGGCATGGGTTCGCTCGACAAGTCGCGCGACCACATCGCCGAGCAGATCCGTCTACTCAGGGCAGCCGGGGTCGACTTCCTGATGCTGGAAACGTTCTTCCACCTGGCGGAGATGCAGGTCGCGCTCCAGTGCGCTGCGGACGCCGGCCTGCCGGTGGTCGCCACCATGAGTTTCCGCCCCCTGATATCCCAGTGTTCTGATGGCTACTCGCCGGCCGAATGCGCCCGGGTGATGGCGGACGGGGGCGCCCTGGCCGTGGGCGCGAACTGTGAACAGGAGCCCTCGCGGATGCTGCCGTTGCTTCGCGAAATGCGTCTGGCGTCTTCCGTGCCGATCGCCGCGCAGCCGGCCGCATTCCGAACCACGGAATTCTGCCACTGCTTCACCCGCCAACCGGCGTTTCCCGACGACCTGGAGACCATTCAGGTTTCCCGACGCGAGTTCCTGGAGTTCGGACGTCGCGCCCGGGAGGAGGGCATCGGATACCTGGGCGGCTGCTGCGGCTGCAATGCCGCTTATATCCGCGCCCTCGCCGATGGACTCGCCGCGGCATGAACATCTCCATCCATTCCACTTCAGCACTTGCCAACGACGCCGCCGCAGATCGGCTGGTCGGATGGCTGGAGGGCGGGGTCCGCACCCTGATGGTTGCCGCCGGAAACAGCCCCCTGGAGCTGTACCGGCGCATCGCCGAACGACGTCTATCGCTTGCGACTCTGGACGTATTCACCTTGGACGAATATGTCGGTGTCCCGCTCGATGAGCCTCGCAACTGCGCCAACCTCCTCCAACGGACCGTCGCTGACGCCTGGAATCTGCCGGCCGGCCGGTTCCACCGTATCAGCTCGTTGATGTCCGAGGCGCAGGCCAGTGTACAGGCGCAGGAGCGCCGGATTGAGCAGGCGGGAGGTCTCGATGCCCTTGTCCTCGGGCTGGGACAGAACGGTCACCTGGGATTCAACGAGCCCGGCAGCGCGCCCGATTCCACCGGCCGGGTCCTGGAACTGGAATCCATCTCGATCGAGGCGAACCGGAAGTGGTTTGGGGGCGATTATGCTCCGGACCACGGTGTCACTGTCGGGCTTCGGACCATTCTGTCGGCGCGGCGGATCCTGATTTTGGCGTATGGCCCCCACAAGACTGCAGCCGTCGCCGCCATGACCCGGGGCCCAATGGGTCCCGACTGCCCCGCGTCGTTTCTACAACAACACCCGGAGGTGCATCTCGTCCTGGACACAGCCGCCGCGGGAGCCGGAACGCCCATCCAATGAACGTCCGCACTGCCATCGGCATCGACGTGGGCGGTACCAAGATCGCAGCCGGAATCGTCCGGTTCCCGGATGCCCGCATTCTGGCGCGCCGACAGATTCCCACCCAGCCCGAACGGGGCGGAGCCGCGGTACTGGACGATGTGGCCCGAATTTCGGAGGAATTGATCCAGGAAGCCACCGCGGTCCATCCGTCCATCCTGGCCCTCGGAATCGGATTGTGCGAACTCGTATCCCGTGAGGGTCGGATTCTGAGCCGAAACTGCATTTGGTGGGAAACAGAGACGGTGACGAGGCGCCTTTCGTCCGTGGCTCCCGTGTTCATCGAAGCGGATGTGCGGGCGGCGGCCCGGGCGGAGAGTGCGTTTGGAGCCGGTCGCGAATTCCGATCCTTTCTGTATGTCACCGTCGGCACGGGCATTTCCTGTTGCCTCATGATCGATGGACAGCCCTATCTCGGAGCGAGAGGCGCCACCGGAACGTTGGCCAGCAGTGCCCTGGGAATTCCCTGCGAGCGCTGCGGAACCGTAAACCGGAGGACCCTGGAGGAACTGGCGTCCGGTCCCGCCCTGGTGACGCGGTTGAATCGAATCCGCCCGGGCTCTGCGGGATCCGGCCAGGACGTTCTGGCCGCTGTGGCAGCCGGGAATCCCGAGGCACGGAACGTGGTTCAATCGGCCGGTGAGGCCCTCGCTTCCACCGTGGGATGGGCCGTGAATGTCCTCGATCCCGAGGCGGTGATCGTCGGGGGCGGACTGGGTCACTCCGAGGGCTACCATTGGCAGGAATTCGTCGACTCCACGCGGAGGTACATCTGGTCCGAGGTTCACCGTGACTTGCCCATCCTTCGCGCCGCAACGGGTGGCGACTCGGGAATCATCGGTGCGGCCTGGACGGCACTGCAGGCCGTCTGAACTGGAAAACCGGTGGAATCTCCCGGCGGCCTCAGGGTCTGTCCGGAACCTCAGAACTCGATCCGTGTATTCGAGTAGGTGCCCGGCGCCACAACGGCCTCTCCCGGCTGGCTGTTGCGGATCTCGACGTTGCCCTCGATGACCACGCCCCCCTCGAAACGGACTTTCCCAACCACCTTCAATGATACGCACCTCAGCAGGGACGGCGCGCCGCCGGGGAAGTAATGTTCGAAATCTGAAACAATCTTGTAGTGGGCGGGGTCCAGATCCACCAACGGAGGCTGGCCCTTCCGTGCGGGTACCAATTCGAGCCGGTGGTCTGGAGTCACCTGATAGGCATCCGATCGCAGTGCGAGCAGGTCCACCGTGGCCTTCACCGGGGCAAATCGGGACCGAGGCACCACCAGCGCGGAGGATCCTTCGAAACATTCAATCGCCGCCCCCATGGCCGACTCCAGCTGCAACACCTTCGGCGATTTCGAATCCCGCGGGTCAACGGTCTTGAGATTGGTGATCAACGGGAGCGGGAAGGAACCCCCATTGCGGTCCAGCTCCCGGCGGACGTGATCCAGGCGAATCCAGAGATTGTTGGTATTAAAGAATTGGTGGCGGCTGATGTCCTGGAAGGCCGCTTCCTCCTCCTTCGGGCATTGCGCCGACTCTCGAAGCAGCAGACGTCCTGAGGTCCGCGACCGCGCGAGGTGGCCCCCCTTCTTGTCGGCGGCAGTCCGTTGGGCGACCTCCATCAGGAACGGACGATCCTGGTCGGCAAAATAGCGGAGCAATTTGAGGTCCACCGTGGCCCCCAAATTGTCCGAGTTGGACACGAACGCGTACTGGATTCCCCGTGCCAGGAGCCGATCGAGAAGCCCGCTGGCCATTAACGACGGATAGAAATCGCCGTGGCCGGGTGGGCACCATTCCAACTCGGGATCGCCGGGCCACGACACCGGTTCCAATGTATCCGGATCAATCTTTGGCACCATGCTCTGCAGGAAGTCGAGATCATGGGCCTGGGACAACTCGGGATACCGCCGGAGGTACGCCAGGGTGTCGTCACGGGTCACCAGACTGTTCATCAGACAAAAGGCCGGCACCTCGGAGCCGGTCGTGCGTCGCAGGTGCAGGATCTGTCGAACAATGAAATCCAGAAAGGTATCGTCACCCCGAACCGGGACCAACGACTTGGCGCGATCAAGGCCCATGCCGGTGCCCAGACCGCCGTTCAGCTTGACGACCACCAATTGCCCCAGCAGGGCGGCGTCCGCCATTCGGGACTCGTCAAGGGCATCCAACCGTGGAAGATCGGGGATCGGCTCAATCGTCGCCTCGGCCACCATGCCGCGTTGGCCGGCCTTGACCCGGCGAACGGCATTGAGAAATCCGGCGATGGTCGGTTCCGCTACCTTCGCGGCGCGCATCTTGTCGCGAATCAGTTCTTCACAGTTGGCCATGGTCGGGAGAATTGGGTAATTCGGGCTGTCTGATGGACCGGCACACGGGGAGTCGCCAGGCCTCGCTCAGGGAATCCTTCCCCAAGGCAACCGTGACCCGGCCCTACGCTGCAACACTGAACTGAGATGGCACGATGCAACCGCCCATGCATCGGATCCTCCACCGTGAACCGCCATTAAACGTTCCCCAGCAATAGCGACCGGATCTCCCGGTAGGTTGAAACCACCGCATCGGCTTCCTGCAGACGTTCCGGCGGAAGCGAATTGGTGATGCCGATCACACGCATTCCCGCCGCCCGGGCCGCCGCCACTCCGGCCGCGGAATCCTCTATTACCACGCAGGTTGCCGGCTCGACTTCCAACTTCTCAGCAGCCAGCAGGAAGATATCTGGGTCCGGCTTGCCTCGGGTCACATCCTGGGCGCTCACCACCACCGGAAAATGCCGTCGGAGTCCTTGCATGGCCAGAACCGCACCGATGACCGCATGCGTCGAACCCGACGCCACCGCGAGCTTCGAACGGATTGCCAAGGCTTCCACCAATTCCGGCAGTTCCTGGAAGATCGGTTCGTCGGCAGCCAGCAGAGATAAGAGGCGGTCTTCCTTTAGTTTCGTCAACGTTTCGAGGGAGTGTGACGGTTGGTGGGCGGCAATGAAATCGAGCCAGAGCGCCCGATCGGAACGCCCGTAGTAATCCGGGAAATGAATCCCGTGCCGGCCGCCATAGCCCAATGCGTCGAACACCTCGACAAAGGCCCGCTCGTGACGTGGCTCGCTGTCCACGATCACGCCGTCCATATCGAAGATCACTGCGGAATACGGATGCATGAAAAAATAAGTGCGGGCGAAGGGTGCCAGCGAAGCCGGGTCGGAAAATCAGAGACTCCGAGGCGGACCGGAAACCTCCGGTTCAACGCGCTCGGAGTACCTTGGGACCTCCTGCCCGGTCAGACCTTCAATCCAGAGAGGCGGCCCGTGCTGTCGCCGAAGCGTTCCTGGCGGACCCCCATGCGGTCCATCAACTCCAAATACAGGTTCGACATGGGAGTCTCCTTTGCGACGCGGATATGACGTCCCGGTGTCAGTGAACCGCCACCCCCTCCGCACAGGAGAACAGGAAGGTCATTGTGGGCATGGGCGTTGCCATCGGCGATACCGGACCCGTACACCACCATGCAATTGTCCACCAGCGAGCCTTCACCCTCCCGCGTCTCACGAAGCCGCTTCAGGAAATAGGCGAACTGCTCCATATGGAAGCGGTTGATCTTGGCGATCTTCTTCTTTTTCTCGTCGTCGTTTCCGTGGTGCGAAAGGTCGTGGTGCCCGTCATTGACTCCGATGAATGGATACGGGCGATTGCTGCCGTCGTGGGCCGCAATAAATGTCGCCACCCGTGTGGTGTCGGTCTGGAACGCCAGGACCATCAGGTCATACATCAACTTGAGATGCTCCTGATAATTGGACGGAGTGCCTTCCGGGAAGGAATCCGGCGGAAGTTGTGCCGTAATCCGTTCCGAATTCTCGATTCGCCGCTCCAGATCCCGTACCGAACTCAGGTACTCATCCAACTTCCGCTGGTCGGTCCGGCCCAGCTTCGCACCCAACTGCCGGGCATCCTCCAGGACAAAGTCCAGGACGCTCCGCCGATACTCCCGCCGACGGGCCCGCTGTTCCGCCGTCTCCTTGGGGTCCCCGGACGAAAACAGGCGCTCAAAGGCCTGCCGGGGCTTGGTCTCGGGGGGCATGGGTGCTGTCGACGTCCTCCAGGCGATGTTGAACTGGTAGGCGCAGGAATAACCGGAATCACAGGAACCGGACGACTGGCCGCGGTCACACCCCAACTCCAGAGAGCGGAACGGCGTCTGGTCTCCCGCCTTTTGCGCCACCACCTGGTCAACAGAAACGCCCACACGGATGTCCACACCGGCTGTCTTTCGGGCCTGCATGCCGGTCAGGAAGGTGGCCGAGGCCCGGGCATGGTCACCGGCACCATCCCCGTTCGGCCGCGCCTTGTCGTGGGTCAGGCCACTGACCACCATGACGTCCGACCGCATCTCCTCCAACGGCTCAAGAATGTACGGCAACTTGAACTGAGTCCCCAGCTCGGCCGGAGTCCAATCCGCCATATTGGCCCCGTTGGGCACGTAAATGAAAGCCACCCGGCGAGGCAGGGCACCCACCGCGGCCATCGGTCCTCCCGAAGCCGCAGGTGAAGTCGCACCCGCCTGGACCAACGAATCCAGATACGGCAGCGCCATCAATGTCCCCAGACCCCGCAGGAAGGTCCGCCGTGGAAGTTCAATTCGAGCATTCATGGTGGGCCAAGTTAGAAAACCCTACGTTCACGTCCTAACTACGCAAGCCAGCATCCCCAAATTCGGAGAAATTCGTGCGACAAACCGACTCCGGACTTGTTTCATCCCCGAGCGGTAACCCGTAGCGCGGCAATCCCGTCTGCGTAACCGTCGGAAACCATCATCATGCACCGGGCCGGGATCCTCTTGTTGATCATCTGCACCTGGCTCCACGCCGAGGCGGCGGAGCCCTCACCCCGCCGCGTCGGTATCCAGTGGAAGTCGAATCCCGGAAGCGTGGATGCCCGGGTTCCGGGATGGCCATTGAACCAGGTCCTTTCCCGGATCGCCGGTGCCACCGGATGGGAGGTCTATGTGGAGCCCGGCGCGGATCGCCCGATTCAGGCGACCTTCACCAACCTGCCTCCATCAGAAGCGCTCCGCCGGCTGCTGGGCGGACTGAGTTTTTCGCTCCAGCCCGGTTCTCCTGGCCCCGCCCGACTGTATATTTACTCGTCGGATCGGGACCTTGCGACCCAGCGGTTCAAGGCGGACGACAGCCGGCCGGGCCGAATCCTCAATGAACTGGTGGTGCGACTGAAACCGGACTCCAAGCTGACCATTGAGGAGATCGCCGCGAAAACGGGGGGCAAGGTCCTCGGCAAGCTGCCCAAAATCAACGCGTACCGTCTCCAATTTGAGTCTGCCGAAGCCGCAGAAGCCGCGCGGAAATGGATCGCGGAGATGACCGATGTCGCCGCCGTCGAAAACAACTACCGCTGGGAGGCGCCCATAACTGTTGAACCGAGTACCGGTGGCGCCGGAACCACCGCTCCGCTCAAGCCGAAGGTTTCTCCGGACGGCAAGAATATGGTGGTCGGAATCATCGATACCGCCGCTCAACCCATGTCCGCAGACAAAGAGGCGTTCGTGCTATCCCGCAAGGATGTGGTGGAAGGCAAACCGGTCGACGATGGATTGTGGCACGGTACCGCCATGGCGGAGGAATTCCTTCGCGGGGTGTCGTTGACCGACACCAGCGAGGGGGGATCTTCCGTTCGACTTCGACTGTACAATGCCTATGGCGCCAACGAGACCGCCACCAGCTTCGATGTTACCCGGGCTGTTTTCCAAGCGGCCGAGGATGGGGTCTCGGTTCTCAGTCTGAGCCTCGGCGGACCGGAACCCAGTCCCATGTTGCAGGACGCCCTGGAGTCCTTTTCCGAGCAAGGGGGTTTGGTCTTCGTTGCTGCCGGCAACCAGGGAACCAGCAGTCCCTATTACCCGGCAGCCGACCCGAAGGTGATCGCCGTAACGGCGGTGGATTCCCACGGCAGTCCGATGTCGTGGGCCAACTGGGGCACTTACGTGGATGTTGGAGCCCCCGGCGTCACCCTGGTTCCCTTCGGAGGCCAGACCTGGGTGGTCACGGGAACATCCCCCGCCACGGCCCTCACCGCGGGGATGGCGGCCGGGTATGCCGGAAGGACCGGATCCAATCTCTCCACGGTCCGGACCGTGGTGTTGAAGGAGCTGCCCTTCACGCCTCCAAAGCCCTGAACCGCCCACGGCGATTTCAAGTCGTCCCCCGTGACGAATACAAAGGAGCCGGACTCCGCTCAACTGGCGGTCATCGCCCGACCGAGGGTGTATCCGACGATGACGGCTCCCATGCAGGCCAACACCGAGGCCACGACATGGAAAACCGCCAAGCCCGGATGTCCATCCCGATACAGGGCCAGGGTCTGGAGACTGAATGCCGAGAACGTTGTGTAGCCCCCCAGGACTCCGGTCAGGAGGAACTCGCGCCAATCCGGCTTCAACCAAGGTTCACCTCCCGGCGCGCGGAGACCTGCCAGCAGTCCCATGGCGAAACACCCCGTGATATTGACCGCCATGGTTCCCACCGGGAGCGAATGGGGCCATCGCCGCTGAACTCACCCGGCCGCCAGATATCGAAGCGAACCGCCCAACGCACTTCCGAGTCCCACCCAGAGCACCGTCGTCACCCCGGGATGAAACGGATTCGCCGGAAACAACCCAAGGAATTCCGTGCATGCCGGCCGCAATTTTCCCTCGGCATAACGCTGGCTGAATCGATCCCCGTGTGATTCCTTGGCCCTGCCCATGAGCGAACCACTCGACACCCACCAGAAGGCCTTCCAGATCAACATGGACGACTCCAAGTACGGGGTCTTCGCCGAGATCGGTGCCGGGCAGGAAGTGGCGCGATGGTTTTTCCGGGTCGGCGGGGCCAGCGGCACCATCGCGAAAAGCATTTCCGCATATGACATGGTCGTGAGCGATGCCATCTATGGCAGCTCGGTCCGCTACGTCAGCCTGGAGCGGCTGGAAGCCATGCTGGACCGTGAGTACAGCCTGCTCGTGGAACGGTTGGCGGCATCCCGCGGTGCCAACACGCGGTTCTTCGTTTTTGCCGACACCGTGGCCGCCCGCAGCTTCAAGCGGCGCGATGAAACCCATGGCTGGATGGGAATCCGGTTCCAGACCGAGCCCGGTGCGGGCCCGAACGACATTATCATGCATGTGCGCATGTGGGACCGCGAAAACCTCCAGCAGCAGGAGGCCATCGGCATCCTCGGTGTCAACCTCATCCACGCGGCCCTCTACACGCACTGGCATCCAGAGGCGATCATCAGTGCCCTGCTCGACAATCTCTCCATCGAGCGGATCGAAGTGGACATGATCGAATTCCGCGGGAGCCACTTCGCCAAAGTGGACAACCGGCTCCTCGCCCTGCAGCTCGTCGAACGGGGCCTCACCAATGCGGCGATGTTCATGCCCAATGGCGAGTTGGTTCAACCAGCCGACGCCCTCCGAAAGAAATGCATCCTCCTGGAACGCGGATCGTTTCGTCCCATCACCCGCGTGACCACCGGCATGCTGACCTGCGCCCAGGCCCAGATGGTGCAGGACCCGGCCATCGCGGGCAATGACGTCATGGTCCTGGTCGAAATGACCCTCAAAAACCTGAACGTGGAGGGGAAAATCGACCACCGGGACTACCTCGATCGCGTGGATATCCTCGGAACCTTGGGACACCCGGTATTGATCTCCAACTACGGCGAGTTCTTCCGGTTGGCCAGTTACCTGTTTCGCTACACCAAACTCCCCATTGGACTGGTCATGGGCGTGCCCACCCTCAAGGACCTGTTCGAGGAGCGGTACTATGCGGATCTGGAAGGCGGAATTCTGGAGTCCTTCGGCCGCCTGTTTCGAAACCAGCTCAAAGTCTACTGCTACCCGCTGCGCGACAAGCGAACCGGCGCGATCATCACCGCGGGAAACCTGCAGGTGGCCCCGCACCTGCAGCACCTGTACGACTACCTGATCGAAAACAAATTCATCCAGGCGCTGCGCGACGTCGACCAGAGTCACATGGATATTTTCAGCCGGGACGTTCTCCGCGAGATTCAGGCGAACACGCCGGGATGGGAACAAAAGGTTCCCGAAAAGGTCGCCACCATGATCAAGGAGCGAAAGCTTCTCGGGTTCAAGGGCACCCCTCAGGATACGCCGTAAAACCGGGCGCAATTGGCCCCGAAAAACGCCGACTGTGCGCCGGCATCCCAGCGGGCCACGGTTGTGACGTAGTCTTCCGTCAACCGAAAGACGCGTTCGTAACTACCCGCCAGCAGGCAAACCGGCCAGTCCGAGCCAAACATCAGGCGATCCGGCCCGAAGGCCTCAAAAACGACGTCGAGATACGGGCGGAAGTCCGATGCCTTCCAGTCCACCCATCGCGCCTCGGTCACCATCCCGGAAACCTTGCAGCAGACGTTGGGGGAACTGGGCCAAATTCCGATCTGTTCCCGCCGGGTGAAATCTCGCCGTCCCGGATCATCGGCTTCTGCAATGTGATCGAGCACGAATGGCTGCTCCGGAAAGAGGCGAACGAGGTCCACCGCGGCGGGCAATTGTCGGGAGTAGATCAGGATGTCGTACCGGAGCCCGAATTGTCTCAGACGTCCGATCCCCCGTTGAAATGCCGGGCGCAACATGAACTGGTCATCCGGTTCATCCTGCACCACATGGCGAACCCCTTTGAGTTTGGGATGGCGGGACAGCGGTCCCAATTGGTCTTCCACCGCATCCGATTGGAGGTCGACCCAGCCCACCACCCCCCGAATCCGTGGGTCCGCATCTGCCATCCCGAGCAGCCAGTGGGTTTCTGCCAACGATTGGCGGGCCTGAACCAAAATGGACCCGTCCAGCCCAAGTGGACGCTGCAAGGCGGCCAGGTCCTCCGGAAGCCAGTCCCGCTGGAGGGCAGAACCCGACGGGATCCAGGGATACGCCTCCACGTCGTAACGCCAGAAATGTTGATGGGAATCGAGCCGCATGTTCGGGGCATCCTGTCCCAGATCGCCCGGATTGTCGTCAGCGTTCCGCGCTCGGGGGTTATCTCCGGAGCATCGAGGTGGCAGAAAGTAGCTGACGGGGCCCATTCCCTCGCCCCTACTGTCCGAGACAACTCATGGTCACGAAAACTCGCACACGGGTGACGGGGCTGGCTGGGACAATGGCGGTGTTGCTCCTGTTTTCATCCGGCTGTTCTCCCGAATCGCCCAAAAAGACCGCGTCCAAACCTGCTCCGGCCGTCGCGGAAGGCTCCGCGGAGGATGGGCCTGATGAAACCACGGTCGCCCTGGAGGAGCAGTTGGCCGCGAAACAACGTTCCCCGGGATCTCGGACGAAGAAACCCTCGGCACGCACCAATCCCCCGCCGGTCGCCAAACCGATTCCCGGTCCTGGCGAGCAGCTCTGCTTCGGTTGCGATGGCACCTCACGGGTCCCGTGTGGTGCGCCAGGATGCAAGGGAGGTAAGGTGGATTGCCCGGGTCCCTGTGTCACCCGCAGCGAAGGCACCTGGGTGCCCGACCCCAAGGTCGGCGCTGCGCCCGGGTCCATGGCCTTCATTCTGCGGTTTCCGGGGGTCAAATCCACCTGGTACGTGAACGAGTTCCACGCGGGCGAGGTTTGGGCCCTGGAAAATGGGAAACTGGTCAGCAAGGGATACTGTCCCACCTGTGGCGGCAGCCGCTGGCTGACCTGCAAGAATTGTGAAGGCGGAGGCCTCCGCACCTGCCCGGTTTGCGAGGGAAAGGCACTCCTTCCCGCTTCCTGGAAAGCCACCGACAACCCCTGGTTCAACCGGCAGCCCGACGTGGTCCGACTGAAGGACGGCCGGGCCTTTTTGGGCAGGGATGCGGGAGGCGATGATGTCATCGTCATGTTTCGTACCCAGGCCGGGGAGACCCTCTCCGTTCCGAGGGAGGATGTCGTCCAGTGGCCCAAATCGTCCCAAAAGTAGCAGGAATACCGCTTGGGAATCTCCGTGCCGCAGGAGAGTTCCAGGCTTCGTGCGAGCTTTCGTCGGACCCACGGCCAGATCGCGGACGCATCCATTTAGTACGCACTCGTATCATTTCAATTGCCAGTCCTCGTCAGGACTTCCATCTTCGGCACGTTCGCTCAACGGATTTCCTGCCATGAACCGGCTGCTTGCTGTCGTCTCTTTTGTCACCCTTTCCCTCCTTCCTGCCCGATCCGCAGTGACCGGGTGGTTGAACTGGCGGGGCCCTCTCCAGACCTCGGTTTCCCTCGAAAAGGGACTGCCCACCAAGATTGAGGCCAGCCAGGCGCTCTGGACCGCGCCCTTCCCAGGCCAGAGCACACCAGTCATCGCCAACGGCAAGCTCTATATCAACGGATTCGTGGGTGACGGTCCCGATCTTCAGGAGGTGGTCGCCTGCTTCGATGCCGAGAGCGGCCGTGAGCTGTGGCGACATGCCGAAAACGACTTTCTTTCCGATACAATCTATCTTCGTTATTCGACGTCGTCTCCCTCCGTGGATCCGGAGACCGGCAACGTGTACGCCCAGCACACCCAGGGGATGCTGATGGCGTTCACCGCCGACGGAAAACTTCTGTGGCAGCACTCCATGATGGAGGAATTCGGACGTCTGACGTTTCCCAACTCCCGGACAGCCTCGCCGGTGATTGATGGCGACCTGGTCATTGTCCGCGGGATCACCAGCGCCTGGGGAGCCCACGGTGCGGCCGGCGACCGCTTCTATGCGTTCGACAAAAAGACCGGCGAATTGGTGTGGTCGAGCGCCCCGGGGGATCGTCCCCAGGACAACACGTTTTCCAATCCCTACCTCGACTATTGGGACGGCAAGCGCGTGCTTTACAGTGCGGGTGGAGACAGCTCGATCCTGGCCCTCAATGCCCGGACCGGCGAACCCATCTGGCGGTTCGCCTTCGCCAAGGCCGGCGCCAAGGGCGGCATCAATGCCGCGTTGATCCGGTACCAGGATTCCCTGATCGCGCTTCACGAATCGGAGAATCTGGATTCCACTGAAATTGGGCGCATGGCGGCGTTTCGCATTCCCAAGCCTGACGAAATCAAGCCAACCAACGCGCTATCTCCAATGATCTTTCAGGCCAAGGAACTCGAACTTTGGCGAAACGGAGTGGGTTCGCTCGCCAGCTCACCAGTGCTGGTGGGAGACACCGTCTACGAGGTGACTGGGGTGGGAGACCTGTGCGCCGTGGATGCCCGCACCGGGAAAGTGCTGTGGAAGAAGAAACTCGCGATCGAACAGCGTCAGAGCACGCCCTTCTACGCCGACGGCTACCTCTATGTGGCCATGTACATTGCCTCTGAGGGAACCGGCGCGACCAAGCCGGAGGACCAGGATTCGAGCGGGGGCGGACATGGCGATCTCTGGGTGCTCAAACCCGGACCCGATGGTGCGGAGGTGGTGAGCCACACGATGCTGAAGGGTCGCGCCTATGGGTCACCTATCGGCTATAATGGGAAGGTCTATCTCCAAACCGACCGACAGCTCTATGCCTGGGGTAAACCAGGAAATAACTCAGGCCTCGTCCAGGCCCCTGCTCCGCAGCCGTTCCCCAAGGCGGGACCGGCCACCCAACTGCAGGTGATCCCGTACGAAGTGCTGCTGCGCCCTGGCCAGACGCAGTCCTTCCGGATCCGTTCCCTCGATGCGAAGGGATTCACGGTGGCCGAAAACATCGATCCCAAGTCGGTGAAATGGGAACCGTTTATTCCTCCAACGGCCCTGGTGAAAGCAACCATGCGCGCGGCATTCAACGCGGACGGAAAACTGGTGACCGAGAAGGCTCCCAGCGGGAGCGCTGGGCAGTTCAAGGCCACACTGACCTCCGCGGAAGGCAAGGATATCGCCGGCTTCATCAAGGGCCGGGTGCTTCCGGGTATGCCCTTGAAGCAGGATTTTCAATCCTTCGCCCTCACGAACAAGACCACCAACACCATCGAGCCGGAAACGCTCTTCGCCTACCCGCCGCTTCCCTGGAATTCGGCGCGATTCCGGTTCGAGGTCCGCAACAAGGATCTCGACGGCGGCACCAACCAGGCCTTGGTGAAGACCATCGAAAACAAGCTGTTCCAGCGGGGTCAGATCTTCTTTGGGTTCCCGGACATGTCCAATTACACCATTGAGGCCGACGTTCTCTCCGAGGGCAATCGGCGGAAAATGTCGGAGGTTGGACTGATCAACCAGCGTTACGCGGTGATCCTGAAGGGCAATTCGCAGGAGATTGAGGTGAACTCCAACCAGGAGCGGCTCAAGGTGGCGACGCCGTTCAAGTGGTCCCCCAACACCTGGTATCATCTCAAGGTCAAGGTGGACGTCGCGGCCGACGGGTCCGGCGTGGTCCGGGCCAAGGCATGGAAGCGGGACGAAGCGGAGCCCGCCACGTGGACCATCGAGGTCCCCCACAAGCACGCCCACCGGAACGGCTCCCCCGGACTCTTTGGTTTCGCCCCCCAGGAACAACGGGTGGCTCTCGACAACATTGCCGTGACTCCAAACTAAGTTCGACCTGCTGCCCCTTGTGTACCGGTGTCCAGATGTGAAGGTTTCTGCCAACGCAATTCCGAAAATGGGAACGATCACGATCACGATGAAGATCAAGAAACAGCTGATGCACGCCGCCATCGTGGCGGCCCTCGCTTCGCCCCTCTGCGCCGAGGATTGGCCCCAGTGGGGCGGCAATGATCCGGGCCGCAACATGTACTCTGCGGCCAAGGGATTGCCCGACGGATTCGACCCGGGCAAGACCAAGCAGGGGACGGAAGACATCGACCTTTCGACCACCAAGAATGTGAAGTGGGCTGCCAAACTTGGCTCCCAAAGTTACGCCAACCCCGTCGTTTCCGGCGGCAAGATCTTTGTGGGAACGAACAACGAATCACCGCGGGACAAGCGCCACATCGGAGACCGGAGCATTCTTTACGCGCTGGACGAGAAGACCGGGAAGTTCCTGTGGCAGCTCGTCGTTCCCAAATTGAAGTCGGGCAAGGTCAATGACTGGGAAAACCTGGGATTGCTTGCCGCCCCGCTGGTCATCGGGAACCGGCTGTGGATCGTGACCAGCCGGTGTGAGGTGCTCTGCCTCGACACCGAGGGAATGTCCAATGGCAACGACGGGCCCTACAAGGACGAGGCCAAATACGTCACCCTCGACACCGGCAAACCGCCCATTGAACCCGGTCCCACCGATGCGGACATCATCTGGCGTTATGACATGATGGAAGAGCTGGGCGTCTTTCCCCACAACGCCTCCAACTGCTCGGTCATCATGGTGGACGGAAAATTGTTTGTCTGCACGTCCAACGGTCAGGACTGGACCCACGTCAACATCCCGTCCCCCAATTCCCCCAGTTTCATTGCCTTGGATCCCAAAACGGGCGAACTGCTGGGTGAGGACAATGCCCGGATCGGAAGCCGGATCTACCACGGGCAATGGACTTCCCCCTCCGCCGGCAAGGTTGACGGCAAATGGCAGGTGTTCTTCGGAGGCGGCGACGGCGTGGCATACGGCCTTTCGGCAACTCCGGAAAAGGGTGACGGAAAACCCGTCACCAAAGTCTTCCCGAATCAGCCCGACAGCGTCGAAGACACCGAGCTGAACTACATCAAAAAGATCTGGTGGGTCGACTGCGTTCCCCCCGAGTACAAGGTCAAGGACGGCAAGCCGGTCAAATACCCGGCCGCCGAAGGCCCCAGCGAAATCAACGCCACCCCGGTGTACTACGATGGCAAAGTTTACGTGGCCATCGGGCAGGACCCGGAACATGGCGAGGGAGTCGGACACCTCGTTTGCATCGATCCGGCGGGGAAAACGGGCGATATCACCAAGACGGGAGTCGTCTGGGAGTACAAGGGCATCAAGCGATCCATCTCGACCGTCAGCATTGATCCGAATACCGGCTTGTTGTTCATCGGCGACTTCTCCGGTTTCGTCCATTGTCTGGATGCGAAGACCGGCAAGCTCCAGTGGGTCTACGACATGAAGGCGCATATGTGGGGTTCCACGTTGGTCGCCGACGGAAAGGTCTACGTGGGCGACGAGGATGGAGACTTTGTCGTCCTGGCAGCCAAGGGAGGGGACAAACCGGTCGTGATCAGCGAAACCAACGTCGGAGCCCCCATTTACGGAACCCCGATCGTTGCGAATGGGACCCTTTACGTCATGGGTCAAACCCACCTCTTCGCCGTGGGTGCCGACGCCAAGCCGGTATCGTCCGACGCCGCCAAAAAGGACGAGGTCCAGATCAAGAACTGAGCAGATCCCGTCGAAGGCACCGCCTTTCATCACCGGCGGAAGTGGAACGCAGGTTCTTCTTCCGCCGGTGATTTCTTTTATAGCCGGACGCTTTCGACGGCACGCGTGACTTGTCGCCGTAGCTTTCATCCCACAGGATGTTCGGACAGCAACAGCCGTTCAAATTCGTCCGCCCATGTATTCCGACCTTCAGTCCTTCTTCCCGGGCTCCCTTCGCGCCCTGACTGCGCTCGGCTTCGGCCTTGGTCTTGCCGTCGCCACCTCACTGGCCCAGCAGAAACCGGCCGCATCCCCGTCACCCCAACCGGTTCGGGGCCCGTTCTGGTCCGGCACAATCATGCTGTCCAAGGACAAGCCTGCAGACATGAAAGGACTGGCCGTGACTCTGGGCGCCGACAAGCGGTCCTATATCGTTTACGACCTGGACACCTTGCGCCTTGCTGCGGCGTGGACAGGGGAGTTCCTCGAGTTCGGCAACACCCTGACCAAGATCGAGTGGCCGCCGCCGCCGTCGGTGAAGGGCAACATCGCCTTCTCCACGGCCAACGGACCTGGATGGGCCGGCCCCGGAGGCGTCTTCACCGACCCACGCCCGAAGCCGCAGGGTCCCCTACCCAAGGACTGGGCCCATTATTCGGGCGCCTACGTCAATGGGGACCAGGTGGTCCTGAGTTACACGGTGGGCGATGTTCCGGTTCTGGAGACTCCGGGGGTTCAGGTCTCCGGCGGACAGACGGTGTTTACCCGTACCCTCGAATTCGGCCGCGGAAATCGGCCGTTCACCCTGCTGCTCGCCGATGGATTTGATCCGAACGCGATCAGCTCGGCATCCATCTTCGAATCGGAGGGAGTCACCTTCACCCGCACCAATGGATCCACGCTCAGTGTTTCGGTTTCGGGTGCACGCAAGCCGGGCTTGCTGGGTATGGCCGGAACGGCCGCAAAGCTCAAGACCACCACCGCCGGTCAGTTGGTGCTGGAGTTCGAGCGCATTGCCGCGGGTCAGCCCATTCAAATCGCCCTCTGCGCCGGTCCAACCAGTCCGGTAGTGGCGGCGCGGGCCAGCA
>JBGAPN010000499.1:0-3818 GCA_044221235.1 Limisphaerales bacterium | reverse complement strand
GGTGGAGCATGCCGTGCCGGTGGTGGCCCAGATTTCCCGGGTGCGCGACTGGATGGTGGCCCGGCAGCGCGAGTGCGTCAGCCTGGGACCGCTGGTGATGGAAGGTCGCGACATCGGAACCGTTGTGTTTCCGCTGGCGACGGTAAAGTTCTTCCTGGAAGCCGATGAAAGTGAACGCCAGAAGCGGATCGCCGGTCGCGGTGGCAACACCAGCGCAGCCCGGCGGGATCATATGGACAGCACCCGGAAGAAGGGAGCGCTCGTTCCCGCGCTGGATGCCATTCGGATCAACAACACCGATCAAACTCCCGATGAAACCTATGCGCGGATGCGCGAGAGGGTCGAGGAACGACTGGGCAAGGTTTGAGCTGGGAACCGGAGCCAAGGCGCGGCCGCACTTCTGGGTCTGGCTGTGGGTCCTCCTGGGTCTGACGGGAGGGGAATCCCTCGCCCAGTCACTCACCAATGAGGCGGCCCAGGTTGCCGTGCTGTTCAACACCCGGGAAAAGGCGTCGCGGGACGTTGCGGAGTTCTATGCCCACGCGCGCGGGATTCCGGCGGACCGCATCATCGGCCTCGATTGTCCCAGCGCGTCCACAATTTCCAGGGAGGAGTACGAGAGACAAATTGTTGGACCGCTGCGGGACCATCTGGAAGGACGCGGCCTGGTCAGGTTTGCCACCGAGGTTGTGGACCCGGCGCCCAATCGTTCCGGCGGAATCCGTCACCGCCTGGCGGCCAGCAAGATCCGGTATCTCGTGACCGTCTATGGGATGCCCTACCGGATTGGAAACGACACCAATCGCACCGATACATATGGACCGGACACGCCTGCGCACGTCCGCAAGAACGGGGCCGCACTGGATAACGAGCTGATTCTCCTGCCATCCGAGGGCTCCTATCCCATCGCCGGGGCGGCCAATAATCCGTACCACAACGCCACCAATCCGGGGGCGCTGGGTCCGGCCAACGGGATCTTCCTGGTCTCCCGGCTGGATGGTCCCACTCCAGAGCTGGCCAAAGGTCTGGTCACCCAGGCGCTTCAGGCGGAACGGGACGGACTGTGGGGTCGCGCCTATTTCGACCTGCGCGGGCTCAAGGATGGAAATTACAAGACGGGAGACGATTGGATCGCGTCGGCGGCCGCGGTGGCAAGGTTCATCGGATTCGAGACCTACGTGGACCAGTCGGCATCCACGTTGCCCGTGGGTTTTCCCCTCAGCGAAGTCGCGTTCTATGCCGGCTGGTATGACCAGGATGCCTCGGGTCCCTTCACCTCGCCCGTGGTGGAGTTTGTTCCAGGAGCGATCGCGTATCACATCCACTCGTACTCCGCCGGCAATCCGCGCAGCGGCCAGAAACACTGGGTGGGTCCTCTCATCGCCCGCGGGGCCACGGTGACGATGGGGTGCGTGGACGAACCCTTCCTTCCCGCCACCCCAAACATCGGTGTCTTTCTTGCGAGACTGGTGCAGGGGTTCAACGTGGGTGAGTCCTATTTGGCCGCCACGCCCACCCTTTCCTGGCAGAACATCCTGATTGGGGACCCGCTGTACCGGCCGTTCCTGCCCAATCTCTTCGACCGCGCCCGGGAGATGCTCCGGACCAACAGCCCGTTCCTGCCGTGGGCCATCGCCCAGACCGTCAACTACCAGATCCAGCAGGGGACGAATGTCGACCTGGCCATCCGGGCCCTGGAGGAAATGCCAGCCTCCACGAACAATGCGGTGCTCGCGGAGAAGCTGGCCCGGTTATACGAATCCAAGTCGCGGCTCAATCCGGCCATTCAGTTTGCCCGGACGGCCTTGGCCGCCGGGGGAACCCCGCAACAACGGGTGCGGCTGCTGCTCGACATGGCCGAATGGCAGCGGACTCTGGACCGGCCCAAGGAGGCCTTCGAAACGCTGGAGCGGTTCACTCGGGAGTTTCCCGAGCACCCCAGGATTCTTTCCGTCCTGAGAGAACAGTTGGACTACGCCAGGGATCTCGATCGGCGGGAGGATGAAGTTCGCATCAAGGCCGAGATCGAACGGCTGACACCGCCCGCCAATCCGGCGGACGGCAAGCGGTCGGCAAAGCGGCGTTGACCCGCCCATTGGACCGTTTCTTTGAGGTTGTTCCTTCCTCCGCGAAAGGCACGGTGGGTGGCACGCCATGATGACGGACCTGACGCAGTCGCCCGCAACTGATCCCACAACCCTCTACCGCTACCGCGACGGTCTGTATGCCGAGGACCTGCTGATCGCGGCGCTGGTCCATCTGGATTTGTTCTCGTGGCTTGCCGGCCGTTCCGCTTCGCCCGAGGAGATTCGTGCCCAGTTTGGCCTCGCAGAACGGCCCGCCGACGTGATGTTGACCCTGTTCCGCGCGATGGGACTTCTGGGGTTCGCCGAAGGACGGCTCTCGCTGACACCGGAGGCCCGGGAACACCTCGTGGCAGGGTCTCCCTGGTTTCTCGGTCCCTATTACGCGTCGTTGAAGGAACGCCCGGTGACATTGGATCTGCTGAAAGTGTTGCGCACGGATCGTCCGGCCAATTGGGGGAGCCAGTCCGGCCAGTTGGACTGGCATCGCGCGATGGAGCGACCCGATTTTGCGGCCCAATTTACAGAAGCCATGGACTGCCGCGGAGTATTCCTCGCCCAGGCGCTGGCGAAACACCTGCCGCTTTCCGGGTCGACATCGTTGCTGGACATCGCCGGTGGATCCGGAATCTATGCCTGTTCCTTTTGCGCCCATTTTCCGGGATTGCGGGCCACGGTGCTGGAGAAGTCGCCAGTGGACCGCATCACGGTGCAATCCATCGCGCGCCGGGGCTTCTCCGACCGGGTGACGGTGGTGACAGGTGACATGCTCGAGGAACCGCTGCCCGCCGGACACGATGTCCATTTGTATTCCAACGTGCTGCATGACTGGGATGTTCCGGTGGTCCTCCAATTGCTCGAAAAGTCGCATGCGGCATTGAAGCCCGGTGGACGGTTGGTGATTCACGATGCCTTCCTCAATCGGAAGAAGGATGGCCCACTCCACGTCGCCGAGTATTCAGTGATGTTGATGCATGCCACCCAGGGACGCTGCTACGGTGTCGGGGAAATGGAGGGATGGCTGCGGCAGGTGGGATTCGACGAGTGCCAGGAGGTGCCGGGCGGCGCGGCCCGCGGCGGCATGGTGGCGCGAAAGGCGGGATAATTGAGGCCGCAAGGCACTGCCACGTGGTCGGGAGCGGCTGTGTCGATCCGTGACGGAGACCGCCGACGCGAGTGCAATCCGTCGTGGAGGGCAGGGGAATCAGCTCGCAACAGACGTTCCCTGCCGGGCGCTTCGACTATTTCCCAACTCGATACAGTGCCGACTTGGTGCGCAGAAACAGGGATTTCCCAGCGATGGCGGGCGACGCCATGAATCCGTCCTCCAGTTGGTTTTCCGCCAGTTTCTGAAACGTGCGGCCGGTCGCGAGTACGGTGACCTTGCCTTCCTCGCTGCACACGTAGAGGCGTCCATCCGCCGCCACGGGCGACGCCGAGTAGTTCCCTCCGACCCGCTCGTTCCAAATCACCTGACCAGACTTCGCTTCCCAGCAGGTGGCGACGCCGTTGTCGTCAATGGCGTAAAGTAGCCCGTCCAGAAACAGCAGCGCCGGCTTTTTGGGGACATTCCGCTTGGTGCGCCAGACGACCTGAAGCGGGCCGCCTGCGGGCGGGGGCTCATTGGCGTCGAGAACTTCACCTTTGGCGCCGGGTCGGATGGCGAGGATCTGGCCCGTCGACCAGCCGCTCGGGACGAAAACCAGTCCATCCCCGATGGCGGGCCGGGTTCCC
>JBGAPN010000498.1:0-3847 GCA_044221235.1 Limisphaerales bacterium | reverse complement strand
GACAACATCTCTGAAGAGGGCTGCATGAACCTCGCCTTCTATTCCAATCCGGAGGTCTCGGGCCTCCTGCGTCAGGCGTCGGCCGAAGCGGATGCCGCACACCGGCTGGATCTGTACCATGCCGCCGAGGAACGGATCGTGAACGATGCGCCCTGGATCTTCCTGGTGCACCTCAACGACGATCATTTGGTGCAACCATGGCTGAAGGGCTACCTCCACCGGTCCCACTGGCCGAACGTCCGCATCGAACAGTGCTGGATGGAACGATGATGCGCGGACTGATCGCGTTAGCGGCCGCCCTTCTGCTCCACCCGCTGACCGAGGCGGGGCCTCCGTCCCCGGGCGGAACGCTGCGTCTGGCCATTTCCACCGACCCACGTTCACTGGATCCGCACCGCCTGTTCTCCAGCGAGGAGGGAACCCTGGGCGCCCTGGTCTTCAACACGCTTTATGACTCCGACCGCGAGGGACGCCTCCAGCCCGCCCTCGCGTCCGCACTTCCCCGGACTGCGCCGGACGGATTGAGTCATGTGATCCCGCTCCGTCGCGGAGTACGATTCTCCAACGGGGACGAGCTCACTGCGGAGGACTTGGCGTACAACCTGGAGCGCATGTTCGATCCACGGGTGAATTCGAGCCCGGCGGAATTCTCGTCCATCGTCGGCGGGCTGGAGTTTGCCCGGGCGCGTTCCCGGGAATACGCCGAACCGGCCGGCAACGGGGGCGCGAACGGCCGGCGCTGGATTGAACCCCGGAGGGTGGACGGGCTGGAGGTGCTGGACCGATACACGTTGTGCATCCGGACCCACCGGCCGGACCTCGCGCTGATGAAACTGGTGGCGAAGCTCTTCATCAGCTCGCGCCGCCATTTGGAACAGCATGCAGCCGACGCAGCCACCCAGCCGGTCGGGACCGGCACCTTTGTCCTGCGTCAGTGGCACCGCGGGGTCGGATTTCGCTTCGAACGAAATCCCCAATACTTCCGTCCGTCCGATCCGCGTCCGGATGCCGTGGACGTGCTGGTGGGTGCGGACGCCTCCACCCAGGCCATGATGTTCGAGCGGGGGGAGATTGACTTCCTGGAACGAATTCCCGATGCGGATTTCCAACGCTACCGACGGGATCCGCACTTCGCCTCCCTGCTCCACATTGTCACGGGAACCACCGTGGGACTTGTGTACCTGAACTGCGAGATTCCCCCGTTCACCAACCGGTGGGTCCGCGTCGCTCTCGGCCATGCCATTGACCGCGCCGCCTTGGCCCGGGTGCTGTCAAACCGGGCCGTCCCGGCGCGCGGCCCGGTGGCACCGATGGTGCATGGGGCTGCGACGGACCTACCGACTCCCCGCACCGACCTGGACCTGGCCCGTTCGCTTCTGGCGCAGGCCGGTCTCCCCGATGGCTTCGAATCCCAGCTGTGGGTGCACGGGGAAAACCCGCGGGAACTGAAGATCGCCCTCTTCGTCCAGGCGGCGCTCCGGGAGATCGGAGTCCGGGTGGATGTCAACCCGGTCAGCCATGCCGCCTTCGTAGACTCCATCGGACGTCAGGGCAAGGTTCCCATGGCGGTGGGGACCTGGACGCCCGACTATGACGATCCCCGCAATCCGCTGGCCCTGTTTGATGCCGACAACATCAGTCCGGAGGGCTCCATGAATGCGAGCTTTTACCGGAATCCCGACGTGCAGGCCTGGTTCCATGCGGCGGACCGGGAAACCGACCCGGCGCGGAGGCTGGCGCTGTACGGGCGCATTGAACGTCAGGTGGTGGCCGACGCCGCCTGCCTGCCCCTCGTCCACCTCGAAGCCGAAGTCCTGGTTCAACGGAGGGTGAGAGGATTTGAGCTGGGCGCGTTCTGGCCCCAGGTGCACTTTGAGCGCTGCTGGCTGGAACCATGAAGCGAGTCCCCTTCCTGTTCGTCCTGTTGCTGGGCCTGATTCAACCCCCGGCCTGGGCGCAGACTCCACGGGCGGACAACACGCTGCGTTTGGCGTTCGAGTCGGATCCCAACTCCCTGGATCCGCTCCAACTGTGGTCCAACGACGCCGCCACTGTTTGCTTCCTGGTGTTCCAAGCCCTCCTGGACCAACGGCCCGACGGCAGGCTCGAGCCGGTCGTGGCCCGCGAGCTGCCCGCGATTTCGGCGGACCACCGCGTTTACACGTTCCACCTGCGTCCCGGAATCCGGTTTTCCAATGGACGTGAACTGACGGCGGACGACGTGGTGTACAGCGTGGAACGCGGCTGCGACCCCTCCACGGCCATGTCGCCAGCGGCGTTTTTCCGGAACATTGAAGGGCACGCCGAGTTTGCCGCGGCCCGGCGCAAGGAACTGGACGACGGAAAACCCTCCCGGGGCACTCCTGCCCTGCGAACGCTCGAACCGAAAACCGTCAGCGGGCTCCGCGCCGTCGACCGGCACACCTTCGAGCTCCGGCTCAAGACTCCCGACCTCACCGCGCTGCCCTTCCTAGCGTCGATTGGCATCGTCCCGGCGGAGGAAGTGTGCCGGTCCGGTATTCCATTTGGATCCCGCCCGGTCGGATCGGGACCGTTTGTCCTGGAGCGCTGGAACCGCGGGTTGGACATGCGTTTTGTGCCGAACCCCATGCTGCCGCCGGAACGGCGTCCACGGTTCGCCGCCGTGGAGGTGTTGCTCAACGTTCCGACACCGACCCAGGCGATGATGTTTGAGCGCGGCGAGATCGACTTCGTGACGTTTTTCTCGGATGTGGATTCCTACCGATGGCGGCGCGATCCCGTCCGACAGAAGCAGCTGGTCAACTACAAGGGCGCCGCCCTCTTTTACCTCGCCCTCAATTGCGAGATGCCGCCCTTCACCAACCGGGTCGTCCGGCAGGCCCTGAACCATGCCGTGAACAAGGAGGCGTTGGTCCGCAAACTCCTGAACCGGGCCGTGCCCGCCCACGGACCCCTGCCCACCATCGTCCGCGGCTACAATCCGGCCCTGCCGGGCTACCCCTTCGATCCCGGCAAGGCGAGTCGTCTCCTCGCCGACGCCGGATTTCCCGACGGGTTCAAGACGACATTATGGGCGATGCCCGGAGACCCGATGGCATTTTCCGTCCAGGAAGACCTGCGTGCGGTGGGAGTCGAGGCCGAACTTCACCTGGTTTCCTGGCCGACGCTGATGGAATCAATGCAGCGGCGCGGAGCAGTTCCCATGGGCCTGATGAACGCGCCCGCGACCGACGAACCCAAGGATTACCTGGATCTGCTCTTAAGCGGCGACAACATCACCGATGCCTTCAGTTCCAACATGGCCTTCTATTCGAACCCCGAAGTTCAACAGCGGCTTCGGACCGCGGCCGTGGCCACCGATGAGTCCGACCGGATCCGGCAATACCAACGGATCGAGGAACGCATCATCGAGGACGCTCCCTGGGTGTTCCTCTGCCATGCGGACTTCGAGGTGATCCGCCAACCGTGGGTCAAGGGATCCCACGTGTTGCCGGTCTGGCCGCCGATGCGGGTGGAGTCGGCCTGGACCGAACGATAATGCGCCTTTCGCCGACATCGTTGCCGTCCGTTAGCCCGGTGCGAGCGCATCCCAAATCGATCGGGCAACAAGGTCCTCGTTTCCTGCTGGCGTTCGTCTGTTTCGTGCTGATCGTGGTTTCTTCTCTGACGCGTCTCCTCGGCGCCGAAGCCAGGCTACCCGGTCGACCCAAGGTGCTGCGCCTGGCATTCGCGACGGACCCCGCAACCCTGGATCCCGTCATGGCCATGGTGATGCAGGACTGCATTCCCATTTTCCTGATCCATCAGCCGTTGGTGGATTGGCGCAATGGATTCGAACTGTTCGGCAATGGGGCCCGGAGCTGGA
>JBGAPN010000497.1:0-3855 GCA_044221235.1 Limisphaerales bacterium | reverse complement strand
GCGGGTCTCCCTGTTTATCTCGTCCACTCTTCCAACCGTTCTGTTCCCAACCACCCGACCGGTTCTCCTTCGGTCATTTGCTTCCGTCCACGGTTTATCTCTGAACCAAGGAGCAGACCCGCTGACCCTGTGTCCTCAGGCACACAGAGGGAAGTCTTCCCACGTGGGTTCGGATCCATGGGGCCCAGGGGACAGGGCTTCTGTTAAAGCGGAGGCGCAATGGTTGTCTTGGCTTGGCCCGGGAGTCGCCGGACGGCCATCCTGCAGGGAAACTGTGATGGACGAACGTCAACTGCTGGAAAAGCTGGTACGGATCGAAGCCCTGCACGCCGGTGCCGCAACCCCGGGCGAGCGCGATGCCGCAGCGGCCGCGCGTGAACGCATTCGGGCCCGATTGAGCCAATTGCAGACGGAGGATCCGCCCGTGGAGTACAGCTTCAAGGTTGCCGACAACTGGTCGTACCGACTTCTCGTGGCGCTGCTTCGACGATACCAGATTCGCCCGTACCGCTATTCACGCCAGCGCCGCACCACCATCATGGCGAGGGTCCCGCGCCGCTTTGTCGATGAGGTGCTCTGGCCGGAATTCACGGAACTGAGCGGGATCCTGCGGCAATATCTCTCGGAGGTGACCGAGCGGGTCATCTCGACCGCCCTGGAGACGGATGCCTCGGACGTCGAGGAACGCGCCGGTCCGGAATCCCTGCCCGAGTCCACATCCAAGGGGTTCGAAGGTTGACCCGACCCCGGGATCCCGGCCGGTGCCTACATCCCCGCGATCGCCAGACCTTGAATGATCCTGCGGGCGATTTCCCTGCGTCGGGCCGGTGTGACAACGCCACGTCGCCGACCCAATTTGCTCTTCTCAACCGTGAACAAGAGGTCACAGCGGCAGAGGGTTTTCATGTCCAACCCGTCGGCTTCGTCGAGCAAGACCTCGTTCGCCCGCGGTTCACGCTCATTCGCCGGACGCATTGTCCGGCAACCCAGTACGACAACCTCCGGCTTCGCATCAATGCGTGGCTGGCAGGAGACCAAGATGCACGGATGCTCGCCGAAGATTTCGGCCGTGTAGATTTCCCAGGCTCTCAATCGGCCACCTCGAAGCGCTGTGCCGCCATCAACCGGCCGACCTGCTGCCCGTCGTCGTCGTTCTGCCGGTAAAGCGCCCGGGCCTGCCTCAGCGGCAGCGGGTCGACAGTCGTGACCCGACCGGGAGCCTTTCGGAGCGCCTTGACCACGGAGGGAAGGCCGAACGCGAGGGCCTGCCGCATGAGTTCAGCCCGTGAGAGGCCGGTTTCCTTGGCGGCGTTCGCCACCTCGCGGGCGAGATTCGCGTCCATGGGCAGGGGGTAAACTGCAGTTGCCATGTAGGAATCCTATACAGCCGGGGGCCGAAATCAACCCCCTGTTCCTTTTGTTGGAGACGTCCCGGCATCCGTTGACTTGAGTGTGATGGTTGCCCTGTATTCGCCACTTGGGCGGACGCTTGCCTGCATTGAGGACCCTTCCAAGGGACAGGTTATCTGTCTACCCCGGAGTCTCCGCGAGGCGGGCGGGGGGCCAACTTGTTTCGTTGTCAGTTTTTCTTTGAGGCTGGAATAGTCCCCGATGTGAGCCCCGAATCCCCCACGATCTGTCCGTGCTGCGGGGCTCGATGCCGGGTCTTGCAGGAATGCCCGGAACTGCTTCTGGCCTGCACGGCGTGCGACTGGCGGCAGTGGCCCGTCCCTTCGTTGCGAAATCCGGTGAATCCGTTTGTCGTTTTAGGATGGCTGGCCTTGGGCCTCCTACCCATTGCAACTCCGTGGATCCTCTTCAGCAGAAGGCAGGGATACGACTCCACGCTGGGCTTCTGGATTCTGGCGGGATCCGCCATCTGCTGTTTGCTGGGCGGATTCGGACTGGCGGCGCTCACCGGTGGTGGACAGGTGCAACGGCTGATTGTGGGCCTGGGAGCCAGTGTGGCGTTGGCGTCCGTCTGCCTGGCCCTGGGAACGTTCGGGGCCTGCGCCTCGGTTGCAATTCGACTGTAAACACCCGCCCATGGGCAGCTTCGGATACATCGCCCTGGCCGTCGCCGGCATCGCCGTGTCCGCACTGATCTGGACCCGGGCCATCCGGCGGGATCCACGCCTGGCGCTCATCTACCTCGTTGCATTGGCCGGTGCTCTGCTCGGGGCTAAAGGGGTCTACTTTCTTGCGGAAGGTTGGATGGATCTGAGCCAACCGGACTGGGTGCCCCGGCTGCTTGCGGGAAAGACCCTCCTTGGCGGATTGCTCTTCGGCTATATTGCGGTCGAGCTGGCCAAGCGATTCCTGGGATACCACCAACCGACTGGAGACTGGTTTGCCCTGACGGTTCCCCTGAGCCTGATGTTGGGGCGACTGGGATGTTGGTTTCAGGGGTGCTGTCCGGGAACAATCCTGCCTCCGGCATGGTACACCGTCACCGATTCGGCCGGAGCTTCCCGCTGGCCGGCTGTTCCGGTGGAATTGGGATTCAACGCCGTCGCTTGGGTGGTCCTGTTGTTCCTCAACTGGCGGCGCACGTTTCCCGGCCAGGGATTTCATCTGTATCTCATGGCCTATGGAGCATTCCGTTTCGCTCACGAGTTTCTGCGGGACACTCCCCGGCTGTCCGGAAGTTTCAGCGGCTACCATTGGACGGCTGTCGCGGTGTTTGGGCTGGGAGCGCTCGGTTACCGCCGGCGGGCCCTGGAGTCGCGACCCCTGGTGCAGGACCGGTAACCTGTCCCGTGTTCACTTTCACACATCAATGTCCTCGTTCCAGGAGCCGAGTGTGAAATGGTTGTCCTGTCGCTTTCCACTCGTCGGAGAATCCGGGCAGGTGCTGCGCATTCAGGCCCAAGGCCGGAAGGGACAGCAAGGCCGCAAGGGACAGGGCTTCTGTCGCTGGAACAATGCCCTTTCCCGAGAGGCGCCTCCGAAGTCTGGACCAGGGAGAGATGCAGCGCGTGATCGTCGAGGAGGAACCCCAATGCCTTTCCACCCACCTGGGCACAATGGCCAACGAGGAGCGCACCATCGTCGCCGGCAACTGCGGCGAAGAGCTCGATGCCTTGAGCCGGACGCTCAAGTGTGACCTCGACTGGATTGTGATGCGCTATCTCGAGTGCGATAAAGGCCCTGTCCCTAGGGAGCTTCCCCGTTCTCTCCGTTCAGTTCCCTTCCCTCCTTTAGTGTATTTGGTGTCGTTCGTGGTTCCTTGGTGCATTAGATGCCCTGTCCCTCCCGCTTCCATTCCTGTCCCTCCCGCTTCCATTCGTGCGTTCGTGGCTTCGCGCGCGTTTCCAACGGCATGGATGCAGCCGAGACTCCATCCGATGGCGCGGCATCGCCCTGGTTCCAGGCCCGAATCGGCGATTGTTTTTGTGGCAGATACGCGCCCACCCTCATGGAGAAGACGCATCGAACGCTCCTGCTCTCCCATCATGCGTGCCAGGCATGTCTCCCTGCTCGCGCGCCTCCGGATCCGGGGTGCGCTGAAGGGAGCTGCCATGGCCATGGCCATGTTCGGAATCCTAACCGCACTGCCCCTGGCCGCGCAGTCGCTTCCGGTGCGGGCTGCGGAACTCGAATCGGACGGACGGCTCCGCATCGAATTTCCCTCCGATCCCGGATCGTACTTCATCCTTCGCCGGAGCCGGTCCCTTCACGATCCCTCCCGTCCAGTCGCCCTGACCTTGGGAACCCAGGGCAATGCCATCATCCAAGGTCCCCGGGGTGAAGCGACGGAGACCGCGTTTTATCGGCTGGAGAGGCGGAGCCGGATCGATCCGTCAGATGTCGACGGTGACGGACTGGACGACGTCTATGAACTGGACCGTCCCA
>JBGAPN010000496.1:0-3860 GCA_044221235.1 Limisphaerales bacterium | reverse complement strand
GGCACCGATACGCTGGGTGTGGGGATCAACGTTCCGATTCGCACCGTCCTGTTCACGCGTCTGTGCAAGTTTGACGGACAGAAAGTGGGCATCCTGACCGTCCGGGATTTTCACCAGGTCGCCGGGCGCGCCGGCCGCAAGGGATTCGACAATGTGGGCTGGGTAGTGGTCCAGGCGCCGGAACATGTCATCGAGAACCTCAAGCTGGAGGAGAAGGCCAAGCGCGATGGCAAGAAAGTCGTAAAGCGCCAGCCGCCAGATAAGAACTTCGTGAACTGGGATCGCAAGACCTTCGAGCGGCTCCAGACCGCACCGCCCGAGCGGCTGACCTCCCGGTTCCAGGTCACCCACGCCATGATGCTCAATGTGCTGGGGCGTCCAGGCGATGGGTGCGCCGCGATGCGCGACCTCATCCGGCGGTGTCATGACTCTCCGAACCAGAAGAAGTCGCACACCCGCCGCGGTTGGCAGCTCTTCCGGTCATTGGTGGATCGGGGGATTGTCGAACTGGCACCCCGGGGCCAGGGCGGACCCAAACTGCGGGTGAACGTCACGCTCCCGGAGGATTTCTCCCTCGACCAGGCGTTGTCGCTGTTCCTGCTCGACGTCCTGCCCACGCTGCCGCAGGAGGCGCCGGACTTCGCGTTCGATGTCATCACGCTGGTCGAATCCATCCTGGAGGATCCCGACGTGATTCTCCGGGCCCAGTTGAACCGGCTGAAGTCCCAGAAGGTTGCCGAACTCAAGGCCGAAGGGATGGAGTATGATCAGCGGATGGAGGAGCTCGAGAAGCTGGAATATCCCAAGCCCCGCCGGGAGTTCATCTACGACACCTTCAACGCGTGGGCGGCGAAGCATCCCTGGGTGGGGCAGGAGAATATCCGCCCCAAGTCGATTGCCCGGGAGATGTTCGAGGATTTCCGATCGTTCGGGGATTACATCAAGATCTACGAGTTGCAGCGGGCTGAAGGCGTCCTGCTCCGGCATCTCAATAGCGTCTATAAGGTGCTTTCCCAAACGGTGCCCGAATCGGCCAAAACCGAACCGGTGCGCGAGATGGAGGAGTACCTGCGTCAGATGATCCGTCAGGTCGATTCCAGTCTATTGGAAGAATGGGAGCGGCTGCGGCATCCCGAGCGTGAGGCCCGGGTGGAGACGCCGGAGCTCAAGCCGCCCGGCGCCGAAGAGGCGGCGAAGGACGTCACCCGCGATCGGAAGGCGTTCCTGGCGGCCGTTCGGACGCGGATTTTCCGATTCCTCCGGGGACTGATGGACGGGGAATTCGACCTGGCGGTCGCGGGACTGGGGGGCGAGGGGGATCCGGCGCTCGCGGGCCGCGCGGCTGCAGAACTGAAGTCCTACATTGAATTCCACGGCATGTTCCGCCTCGACCCTGAGGCGCGGAATCTCCGCCACACCCACGTAGTGATATCGGAGGATCGCAAGCGGTGGAAGGTGGAGCAGATGCTGGTGGACCATGGGGAAGCCAACGACTGGCTCGCCGAGTTTGACGTGGACCTGGAAGCCTCCCGCACGGCCGGCGAACCGGCCATGACCTGGCGTCGGATCGGCGCTGTTGGCGCTCCACCCGCGCCTGCACCGGAGCCCGAGCCAACACCAACGACCTGAGCCCCCGCATGCGTCTCTCGATTTCATGTCCCACCTGGAACATGAAATCAGTTGGGGACGAGCGCTTCCGGGGAGTGATGCCAGGGGAATGAAACGGCTCGCGATGAGGGGAGCTTGATGCGGTTGTCGCACTGCCGGCGGCGTGGCTGACTCGAACGATCATAATCCTGCGCGTGTCTCCCGATTCCATGTTCCAGGTGAGACACGAAATTGGTTGGGGTGGGTATCGAAGGGGGGTGACCCGATGACGGGTTACTGCGAAGGAGGAGGCAAACTGCCCGCTCGCCTCAGGGCTCCGTCCGTGGCATGCCGTGGTTCATGGTGTTTGTCCGAGGAGCGCGGTGGACGGGTTGGCTGCTGGCGTCGGTGCTGCTGCTGGGCGCTGGAGTGGTTCGGGCCGCGGAGTCCATGCCTTCCTTCGCGGAGTGGAGGGCGGCGTGTTCCCGGCTTCCACTCAACCGGTCCTTGAACGGGCGGCTTCCACCACGCGACCTGCTGCCGCTCCAAACCTTCACTCCGCTGGGCCATGTGCTGAAGGACTACTTCGCCATGGTTTCCGGCGGCCCGCTGGCCGACACGGCGCTTTGGGTGGGATCCGCCCCCAACCCGGCGACGTACTTCAATGTGTCGCAGCATGGGATTCCCTCCCCGACCTCCCAGCGCCCGTTCGATCCCTATGCCCGGAAGCTGGTGCTGCCGGCGGGGACCGAGGTCGTGCTCCAGGCCGACCTGCATGGGGACATCCATTCGCTGCTCGCCGTGCTGGCGCGATGGCAGGAGCTGGGCTGGCTGGAGGACTTCCGGCTGACCGGAACGAACCGCCACGTGGTGTATCTCGGGGACTACACGGACCGGGGCCTGTACGGGGTCGAAGTGCTGTACACGTTGCTTCGTCTCAAGCTGGCGAATCCGGACCGCGTTCACCTGGTGCGGGGCAATCACGAAGACCTCAGCCTGGTGGCCCGCTACGGGTTCATGGCCGAAGGCATGGCCAAGTACGGTGAACACTTCGACGCGGCGCAGATTCTCCGGGCTTACGATTTTCTGCCGGTGGTCACCTACCTCGGATGCGGCACCAACTTTGTCCAACTGTGCCACGGCGGCATGGAGCCGGGGTATGATCCTTCCACCTTGCTGGGGTCTACGGGGACCAACCGATATCAACTCATCGGCCCCTTGCGTCAGGCCCGGTTTCTCGCGAGCCACCCGAACTGGCTCCAGAATGAACCGACCGCCCGAGCCGACGCCAAACGGGTGTTCGAGGACTTCACCCCAACGTCACCCACCACGCCCACGGTGCTGGGATTCATGTGGAATGACTTCACCGTGTTCGAGGACGAGCCGGGCTTCGCCATCAACCCGGAACGGGCCTTCGTCTACGGCCGGCCCGCCGTGGCGTCCCTGCTGGAGATGGCCGGGGGAACGGGGGCCCGGGTGCATGCGGTCATCCGCGGACACCAGCATTCCGGCGTCCCGAATCCGCTGATGCGCCGCTTGGTCGCGGGCCGCGGGGTCTACCGCCACTGGCAGGAGAAGCAAACTTCGGCCGCCCTGCTGGCCAAACCGGCGGATCTGGCCGCCACGTTGGGCGTTTCGGGTCCGCAACCGCTGCCGGAGGGATCGGTGTGGACCTTCAATGTGGTTCCGGACAGCGTGTACGGGGCCGGTTGCCACTTCGATTTCGCAACTTTTGGGGTCCTCCGGTTGGACGCCGCGTTTGCTGACTGGCGGATCTCGGCCGAGCCGGTGAAGGTAGAAGGCCTTCAACGGATGGAGTGAGGACGAAAGGTCGGCATTTCTCACTTTGAGGCGTCCGGGACAGAAAACCCATCTGTGGCGGGATCGGTCGGCAATTTCGCTTCTCGGTGGGTATCCTGTCTCCTGCCGGTTCCCGGTCCAGCGATCTCGTTGGCTGGCCTTATGAGCCCTCGATCCATCCAGTGACTTGATAGTGCGACCGTCCGGACATGGCCGCCAAACATGCATCGACCCAATGGATCAACGCCTCGGTATCGGAAGTTGAAACGCTCCACAATCCCTGGCCGTTCGATCTCCATCTCTCCGGCATCTCGGGTATCAGCACGTGCTTCTTCTTGGCGACCCCAAGGTTGAGCTGCAAGGAACCCTCGTCGACATAGGCAACCTCGACCCACGGCTCGTTGCCAAACAGGAGATTTCGAAACCAACCACCCTCCGAAATGACTTCGAAATGTGCCCAGGAGGAGCCCTCT
>JBGAPN010000012.1:0-26448 GCA_044221235.1 Limisphaerales bacterium | reverse complement strand
GGCCCGCGCCGCTGCGAGTGACTTCTCGGCAGTTGTGACCTCCGCAAAGCGCATTCGCGAAGCCACAAACGGTGACCCGACGGCGATGGCCAGCAGGGCCAACGCGGCGAGCGCACTCGGTATCGCCACCGCCGGCCGTCGCCGGCACCAGAGCCACACCCGTTCCCAGGTCGGGGTCGGCCGGGCGGCGATGGGTTCACCCTCCAGCCAGCGTTGAAGATCGCGTTCCACTTCGAGCGCAGTCGCGTAACGGCGTGCGGGTTCCTTGGCGAGGCACTTGCGACAGATGGTTTCTAGGTCGCGGGGTACGGCAGGGTTGAGCGCCCGGGGCGGGGCCGGTTCGGCGTTCATCACCTGCTGGACGGTCTCCGCAGGAGAGCCGGCAAGGAAGGGCGGACGGCCGGTGAGCAGGTGGTAGAGCAAGGCGCCCAGGCCATAGACGTCGCTGCGCGCGCCCACAGCGCCGAGTTTTGGGGAAAGCTGTTCCGGGGCGGCAAAGCCGGGCGTTCCGAGTCCCTGCCCCGAGAGCGTGGGCGAGTCCACCTGGTCCAGCTGCTTGGCTAGGCCGAAGTCCGTGACGCGTGGCTCGTCGTCCGCGTCGATCAGCACGTTGCCTGGCTTGAGGTCGCGGTGGATGATCCCATGCCGGTGCGCGTGCTCCACCGCGTCGGCCACCACCCTGACATACCGCGCCGCCTGGCGCACCGGTAGTGGGCCGTCGCGGGTCAGCGCCGCCAACGTCGGCCCGGCCACGTAGTCCATCGAGAGCCAGTGGTGTCCTCCGCTTTCGCCCACCTCATGGACGGTGACGATGTGCGGGTGTCGCAGCCGGGCGGCTGCCTCCGCTTCGGTCCGAAACCGTGCGATTGCCACGTTCCCGGCAAATGGTCCTGCCAAGATCACCTTCACGGCCACGTCCCGGTTCAGTCCCGCCTGCCGCGCCCGGTACACCACCCCCATCCCCCCTCGCGCAATCTCTTCCAGCAGCGTGTACGGCCCCAGCGTCGTCAAACGCGGCTGGTCAATGACATTCACCGGCTCGGGCCGCCCAGCTTCCGAAGCGAGCTCGTCGGCGACAACCGTAGCCAGGCAGCGGTGACAGCTCCCGCCTTCGGGGAGGGGCCGGCCGCACTGGCCACAACGGGATGCAGTTTCGTTTGGGGGCATGGTGAACGGACGACATCAACCGGGAGGACGCCCACGCCGGCAATGGGAATCTGGCGTCCCCCTTGCTATACAAGCGTGGACGGTCCGAATGACGCACTTCTTCCGCGAAGCCCAAAAGCAAACTCTTATCCGTAAGCTCTGCACCATCCTGATCTCAGTCGGAGCCATGCCGTCGGCGGAGGGGGAAATCCGAAGATGAATGGGATGAGCCCAGATCAGGAAGCCGGGGAAGGAGCGGCGAAAGAGCTCACCATCGGTGCGTTGTTGAAACCGCTGTTCCTGGTTCCGGCGTAAACTGCTGATTATAAATTGGTGCCCCGACCAGGAATTGAACCTGGATCCGTCGTTTAGGAAACGACTGCTCTATCCATTTGAGCTATCGGGGCCCGCGCGGAGAAGTGCGCACTGCTCTTTCTTCAGGCCCTCCGGCCTTGCGGAGAATTGAAGGGGGGAACGGTCCCAAGACAAAAGCTCAAAACGCCGGCGGCGCTGGCGACGCCGAATTTTGGCTGCGGGTAGACGACGAGGGAACGAGACGCTGGCTTCTTTCCCCAGTGGACCCCACGGGCTGGGTTCACGGTTGGGCGAGGGGAAGTGAGATGGCGTGTCGTGCCCTCCGCGGCTACGAAGTCGACGACGGGGGAACAAGACGCTGACTGCCTTCCTCAGTCGACCCCACGGGCTGGGTTCGCGGTTGGGCGAGGGGAGGTGAGAAGGCGTGTCCTGCCGTCCACGGCTACGAAATCGCCGACGAGGGAATGGAATGGCGCGTTGTGCGCTCCGCGGCTACGGGAAGCCCGGGAAATTACGTGCCAGTCCGTATCCCATGGCCAGACCGCCCAGGATGGCCAGGCTCGCCGGATGGGTGACGGGGTCGCGCCACCAGCGTCCGGTCCACCAGCCGCAGAGGCCGCGGAGGCCAAGCCAGGCGAGGAGCGGAACCATCGCGACCACCAGCGCATTCAGGCGCCAGGCGCGTTCGAGTTCCCCGTTCAACAGGGCGTGCACAGCCCGGGTGGCACCGCAACCGGGACATTGGAGACCGGTCATCTGGTAAAGCCAGCAGCGTGGAAAGTAGAACTGCCCGGACGGTTCCACCCGGGCAAGGACGATCAGCGCGGACCCGACCAGCACCCCCAGCGCCACCGTCCAGCCGCGGATTCGGCGGGGTGGCGGAGCGTCCAGTCGGGGCGGTGCTTCAAGACGGTGAGATGTCGCGGCGGCCATGGGAGGTCAGCGGAAGGCCTGTTTTACCTCGGGATTGCTGAGGACAATGATGGCCCAGATGCCGATGGGAAGGCCCACTACGCAACAGGGGCAGGTACACGGGAGCATGATCCCAAGTGCCGCCGCAAGGGCCAGGCCCCAGTTCTCCAGCTTCATCATCCGGACGGCACCCACCATCACGATGGCGAAGATCGCCAGCGTGAGGCCGGCTTTCAGGTAATCCATGACTCCCAGTCCCTGGGCCCGGGCGGTCTTGATGCCAGTGAGCCACTGGCCGGGTACCTGGGCGCCGGAGTTCTCAAGGACGGTCTGGGCCCACGCGAGCATGGCCGGCATGGTTGCCAGTCCCACGATGGTGAAGATCATTCCGAGCAGGCTGATGATGATCAGCAGGATGGCAGGTGCCTTGACCATCCGGGCGGCCCGCTCGGGATCACCCACCGGGGCGTATACTGGCGCGGCATTGGGAAGTGGGGGAGTCATCCGGGAGGGAGCGGGCGGCGACGGCACCTCGCCCAACGCGGCGGCGAACTCCGGGAATTGGTCCAACGGTTTCTCGGAAGCCTCGCCTTCCTTTCGGATGAGCGAATACCGGTTCAAACGATTTTCCTGGATCCAGAGGATGACCTGGCTGGCATCGACTGGTCCGTATTCCTTCTGATCAGCTCCTTTGACTCGATACATGTCGTGGATGGGTTGGACGGCGGTTGACTATTAATCCCGGCAGGGCGCCGGGCGAGAGTGTCGTTCAGGATCGCGCGGGTGTGGATGTCGGAATGTCGCGATACCGGTACAGGCTGGCCACCACGACAAACACGACGGAAACGCCAAAGGTCATGAAGGCGTACAGGAGGAATCGCCCCGGGGTTACCGAAGCATCGTGATGTCCGCCGCCGCCGAAGGACGTGATCAGAGCCACCAGGCCGTTCCCGGCCGCGACGGTCAGGAGCCAGAAACTCATGATGGTGCTCTTCATGGATTTCGCCGCCTGGGTGTAGGCGAATTCGAGTCCGGTGGTCGAGACCAGCACCTCGGCGGTGGTGAGGATGAGATAGGGCAATGCCTGCCACAGCACACTGAGTTGGGCACCCGAAGCGATCCGCTGCTGGATCCACGCCACCACCAGATAGGAGCTGCCGGCGATGAACATTCCCAGACCGATGCGGCGGAGGGGCGTCACCCAGCGGCCGAACAGCGGATAGACCACCCCAGTCAGCAGCGGGACCAGAATCATCACCATGGCGGGATTGAGCGACTGCATCTCTTCACCGCCGATCGAATAGGTCTCGGTGGCGCGCAGGGGAACCATAGCCTTGGCCTGGAGCACCCAAGTGGACGCATGCTGGTCGAACATGGCCCAGAAGGGGGGAATGAGAACGAAAATGCTGAGCACCGGCAGAATCGATTGGGCGGCGCTGATCTCCTCTGCCGAGAACCGCGAGCGGGCTCCGTCCCAGAACGGGCGGCCCGGCTGGCGGTTCCCAAGTGCGGCGAAGAGGACGGAAAAAAATCCGGCGGTCCGGGTTTCACGGGTGGGTGGGACACGGGTGTATCGATCCCGTCCGAGCCAGAAAATCAGCGTGGCGAGACCCATAAGCACGCCGGGCACCCCGAAGGCCCACCCGTAGCCATAATTTTTGGCCAGGAAAGGAATGGTCAGGAACGCGAAGAAGGAGCCGAAGTTGACCGAAAAATAAAATGCGGCGTAGGCCTTCTGGTAGAGCCTGGAATCCCCCGCCTTAAACTGGTCCCCCATGAAGGCGGACACGCACGGCTTGATGCCACCGGCACCGAAGGCGATCAGAGCCATGCCGGTCCAGAGCATCCAGGTCCGGATCCCGGTGTCGCGGGTGAGATCACTGAGCGCCAGCACGCCGTGTCCCGCGCAGTAGAAAAGGGAGATCCAGAGAATGGTTTTGTACCGGCCCCAGAGCTTGTCCGACACATACGCTCCGAGGAGTGGCGTAAAATAGTTCGCCATGATGAAGAGGTGAATCCATATCGTGGCGACATCCTGGGAGTGGCCGAGTCCGCCGCGGATCACCTCGCCGGTGATGTAACCGGCGAGAATGCCCTTCATGCCATAGAAGCTGTATCGCTCACAGGCTTCATTGCCGATGATGAACTTGATCTGGGACGGCCAGCGACTTGACGCGGGCGCGGCCGTTCCCGATGCGGCCATGGCAGGAGAACTCACGCGCCAGCAAGTATCGTGGACCCGTCCTGCGGGCAAGGCTGGAAGGACGCAAAGGTCCAAATCCCAGATTCCAAGATCCAAGTGCGTTTGGACTTGGGATTTGGAGTTTGGGATTCGGGATTTAACCCTGGATGGCCGTGCGTGCCGGACGACGGACCGCTGAGTCAGTGGTTTCTCGGGCTCCTTGCACTTTGCATCCCCCTTCACCACGTTTTACCGAATGTCAGCCCCTTCCAGGACGGAGACGGCGCCCTCATCGAGTGAACGCTCCCTGCGTCGCTTGCTGGTGGTCCTTGGCGTTTTTGGGGTGGCTGCGGCAGCGGTGGTCGGATGGTTGGTGTTTTCGACCGGCCCCACGGCAGTGCGTCCGGCGGGGCGGGGAAACGCCGTCTCCGGGAGCGCGGGCGGAACGCGTCCCGAGGTTCCGCACGTTGTTTTCACCGATGTCACGGAGTCGTCGGGAATTCGCTTTCAGCACGAGAATGGCGCACGGGGCCAGAAATTGCTGCCGGAAACCATGGGAGGCGGGGTCGCTGCCTTCGATTTCGATGGCGATGGCGATGCCGACCTGCTGTTCGTCAATTCCACCTGGTGGCCCGACGATCCGCGGTGGTCGACCGGGAAGGCGCCCACAGCGGCCTTGTACCGGAACGATACGGAGCCAGGAGGAGCGCTTCGATTCACGGACGTGACGGCTGGCTCGGGATTGGACGTGAGTTTTTACGGGATGGGTGTGGCCTGCGGCGACTTCGACAACGACGGCCGTGTGGACCTGTTTTTCACCGGCGTGGAAGGCAACCGGCTTTTCCGAAACCTGGGTGGCGGGAAGTTTGGAGATGTGACCCGCGACGCGGGCGTGGGCGGTCCGGCGGGTCGGTGGTCAACGGCGGCGGCGTGGGTGGACGTGGACAACGACGGCGATCTCGACCTGTTTGTCGGCCGTTACGTGGGTTGGTCCCCTGCATTGGATTTGGAAGTGAATAATCAGCTGGTCGGGGTGGGACGGGCATACGGGCGGCCCTGGAATTTTCCCGGCGAAGTGCCGCTGCTGTTCCGGAACGACGGCGGGCGGCCTGGGGAGGTTCGTTTCACCGATGTCTCGGCGTCCAGCGGCCTGCAGGTGACCAACCGGGCGACGGGACTCCCGGCGGCCAAGACCCTGGCAGTAGCGCCGATTGACCTGAATGAAGATGGCTGGATCGATCTGGTGGTGGCGAATGACACCGTCCAGAACTTCGTGTTCACCAACCGGCACAATGGGACCTTTGCCGAGGTAGGAGAGATGGCGGGTGTCGCGTTCGACGCCTTCGGTCAGGCCCGGGGCGCCATGGGCATCGACGCGGCGCGTTTCCGGAACGACGAGGCCGTGGCAATCGCCATCGGCAATTTCGCCAATGAGATGAACGCGCTGTACGTCGCCCGCAATCCGGGCCGGGGCGAACATCTCCTGTTCACCGACGAAGCGGTGTCGGCGGGGTTGGGTCCGGCGAGCCAGGCGTTGCTCAAGTTCGGGCTGTTCTTCTTCGACTACGATCTCGACGGACGACTGGATGTGCTGACGGTCAATGGACACATCGAAGACTCCATCGAACGGGTCCAGCCCGGCGCGCGCTACCGCCAGCCGGCCCAGTTGTTCTGGAATGCCGGTGGGGCTCCCTCGTTTGTGGCGGTCGATGCGGCGCATGCAGGGACGAACCTGTTCCAGCCGCTGGTGGGGCGCGGCAGTGCCTATGCGGATCTGGATGGCGATGGCGACCTGGACGTGGTCCTGGCCCAGTTGGACGGTGCCCCGCTTGTCCTTCGCAATGACCAGAAGACCGGAAACCGCTGGATCCGCCTCAAGCTGGAGGGACAGCGGTCCAACCGGGATGGGATCGGAGCGTGGATTCGCGTGAAGGCGGACGGCGCGGTGTTGTCGAGACAGGTGATGCCGACCAAAAGCTACCTGTCCCAGAGCGAACTGCCGTTGACGATCGGTTTGGGGGCGAACGAACCGCAGGAAGTGACCGTCGTGTGGCCGGGCGGACGCGAGCAGCGGGTCGCTGGAATTCGTTCGGGGCAGACCGTGACGGTACGGGAAGGGGAGTAGAATCCGGTCGGGGACATCGGGAGGCGTTGGAACAGAGACCTGGAATGGGACGAGTCCTGACCAGCTGGGTGATCGTTCCGGGCTGTGGACAACTTCGGAAAACACAGAATTGGCGGGCCGGGCTGGTTGTGGACAAGGTGAGGCGTGCAAGAGCCTGACAATTCCGTGTTCGAGAACCTGGAGACTTCGGTTCCCCCGCCCGGCGGCGAGACCGTTGCTCCGGCGCCGTCAGGCCTGCCCGTGGCCGATTTCAAAAAGGGACGCCGCGTGCGTGGCGGGGGGGCGGCCGCCGGTTCTCTGGACCGGCTTCCACCGCATTCCCTGCCCGCGGAACAGGGCGTTCTCGGCTGCATCCTGCTCGCCCCGGTTGAAAGCACCGGATTGTGCGTGGAGAAACTCAAGGGCGGGGCGGACTCGTTCTATGATCTGCGTCACCGGGCGTTGTACGAGCACCTGGTGGCCATGTACGACGCCAAGCAACCGGTGGATCTCATCACCCTGCAACAGCGCCTTAAGGATGGAGGGCAGCTCGACTCTGTCGGAGGGATCACCTATGTGGCGAGTCTGATGGATGCGGTCCCGAGTGCCGCCAACCTGGAATATTACCTCGGCATTGTGCGGGAGAAGCACCTGCTTCGCCGGATGCTCCAGGCCTGTACCGCGGTCATCACCCGGGTGCACGAAAATGAAGGGGAAGTTGACCAGCTTCTCGACGAGGTGGAGCGGGACATTCTTCGGATCAGTGAAGAACGTGAGGAAGGCGCCTCCAAGAACATCAAGGACCTCGTCAACCACGCGATCAACATCATCCAGGACTACCACAGCAAGCAGGGGCAGCTGAGCGGTGTGCCGTCCGGGTTCGCCGACCTCGACAAGATGACCCACGGCCTGCATGGCGGCGAAATGATCGTCATCGCCGGCCGTCCCAGCATGGGCAAGACGTCCCTGGCCATGAACATTGCCGAACATGCCGCCGTGGTGGAGCGCCTGCCGGTCGGGGTATTCCGGTCGGGGTATTCAGCCTGGAAATGACCGCCGACTCCCTGGTGGTCCGCATGTTGTGTTCCCTGGCCCGGGTCAACAGCCGTGCGGTCCGTGAGGGCTTTCTCCGGGAGCGCGACTTCCCCCGCATCACCGCCGCGGCGTCCAAGATGGCCAAGGCCCCCCTGGTGATCGATGACACGCCGGGATTGAGCATCCTGCAGCTGAGGGCGCGGGCCCGGCGCATGTGGCAGCAGCACGGAATAAAGCTGTTCGTCATCGACTACCTCCAGCTCCTGCATTCGTCGTCCCGGAAGGCGCAGGACAACCGTCAGCAGGAGATTGCCGACATCTCCAGCGGCGTGAAGTCGCTGGCGAAGGAGCTCAATGTCCCGGTCATTGTGCTATCGCAGCTCAACCGCGAACTGGAGAAGGACAAGAACCGCAAGCCGCGCCTGTCCGACCTGCGCGAATCGGGCTCGATTGAACAGGATGCGGATGTGGTGGGTCTGCTGTACCGTCCCCGCGAAGAGGATGACGACGACAAGGACAAGGAACGTGTGGATCCGCCGGATGACGGCCTCAACGCGGTCCCGGTGAACCTGTTGATCGCCAAACAGCGCAACGGACCCACGGGCGATGTCGAGTTGACGTTCCTGAAGGGCATCACGCGGTACGAGTCGAAGTCCAAAATCGACGATGGGGACGCGGGTTAGCCGGTGTCCTTGTGGGGGCGCCCCGACGGAGATTCAGCAGGATTGGGGATTGCGCTGACGAGGTCCGTTGAGTCTCATCCGCCGTCTTTCTTTGTCGCCGTTCGAAATGGATTCCTTTGGGAGCAGGAAATGGAAGAGCTGGTTGCCGGTGGTTTTCCACTGGCTGGCCGTGCTTCTCGTGGGGTTGAACCTTCCCATCCGGGCCATGGCCCAGGGTGTGGAGGCGATGCAGGCCCCGGAAATTGCGGAAATCAAGATCCGCTTTGTCGGTCCAGCGACGGTCAGCGAGGACCTGATCCGCGGGAACATCCGGAGCCGCGTCGGAGACAAGTTCAACCAGAACGCGGTCAACGACGACGTCTCAAACCTTTTTAACACCGGGTACTTTTACAACATCCGCGTCTCGCAGCAGCGGGCGGATGCCGGAAAGCTTGTCCTGACCTATTTGGTGCAGAGCAAGCCGATCCTCACGGAGATCCGGTACACGGGGAACAAGCGATTCAGCCTGAGCAAACTCCGGCGCAAGACGTCGTCGAAGGTCGGAGAGCCCCTGGACGAACGGAAGCTGTTCGCCGACGCGCAGGAGATCAAGAAGGCCTACGAGAAGGCGGGCATGCAGAACACCACGGTGACCCCGCAACCGAGCATCAACGAGCAGTTGGGACGCGGCACCGTGACCTTCGATATCCACGAAGCGCCGAAGGTGAGGATCATCAAGGTCGACTTTGACGGAAACCAGGCGTTCACGGACAAGCGGCTCAGAAAGGTCATCAAGACCCGCAAGTGGAACTGGTTTGGCTGGCTGACCGGAGCCGGCAAGTTCAAGGAGGACGAGTTCGAGGAGGACAAGGAGAAGTTGCGCGACTTCTACTCCGAAAATGGCTACATCGACTTTGAGCTGAAACAGGTCGAGTTTGAGTTTCCCAAGACCAACCGGATGGAGATCGAATTCACGGTGTCGGAAGGCAGCCAGTTCCGGGTGGGGACCGTGACATTTGAGGGCAACAAGCTGTTCCCGGAGGGCGAAATCGCGACCAACATGCGGGATGAGCGCGGCATCCTTACCCGGCCGCGCCTGGTCCCGGGGGCGATCTTCAAGCCGGGTGACCTCGACAAGGACATTCAGGGCCTCCAGAATTTCTATGGATCGCAGGGCTACATCGACGCCCGGGTGATCGCGCAGAAGATTCCCAACGTGGAGGCAAAGACCATCGACCTGAAATACGTCATTCAGGAGGGGAACCGTTCCTTCATCGAGAAGATCGAGATCAAGGGCAACACGAAGACGAAGGATCGGGTGATCCGGCGCGAACTGGCGGTGTCACCGGGTGAGACCTTCGACATGGTCCGGGTGAAAATCAGCAAGCAGCGCCTGGAGCAGATGAACTATTTCGAGAAGGTGGACACCAAGGACGCCTTCACCGATGCGCCGGGGCAGCGAAACCTGGTGGTGGCGGTCGAGGAAAAGAACACGGGTAACATCGCCCTGGGCGCCGGCTACAGTTCGGTCGACAGCATCGTGGGCTACGTCGAAGTCACACAGGGCAATTTTGACCTCTTCAATCCGCCGACCTTCACCGGTGGCGGCCAGAAAGCCCGCGCCCGGGCGCAGATCGGCACCGAGCGTCAGGATTACATCCTGGGCTTCACCGAGCCCTGGTTCCTTGGCCGCCGGCTTCGCCTCGACACCGAGGTGTACTACCGGGATCTCCAGTACCTTTCTGACTATTATACGCAGACCGTTCTGGGTGGGAGCGTCGGCTTGACCAAGGCGCTGCCGCACAACTTCTCACTAAACACCACGTACACGCTGCAGGACATCAACATCATCCTGACCGACTCCTACGCCAACCAGCTGGCGCAGACCATCCAGCAGTACCAGTACGCCACCAACAACGGGCAGGTTTCCATCATTGGAACCAACAACATTCCGGCGGATGTCCCGGTCTTCCTCGAACAGTCGGGCAAGACCCTGGTGTCGAGTCTCACGTGGACACTGTCCCATGACACCCGGAACAACCTGATGCTTCCGACGCGCGGTCACCTGATCCAGTTCGAACCGATGCTCGCGGGTGGGCCGCTCGGGGCCCAGGCGAGTTTTTACCAACTGGAGGTCAAGGCCTCCAAGTACTGGTCCCCGTCGAGCCTTTTCTCGCCCGCCAGCAGCACCTACGACTTCCTGAAGGAGCATGTGCTGGAGTTGATCGCCAATGCGGGTGTGGTGGACGCCTATGGAAGCGGTGACCGCGGTGTCGAGGGTGTGGTGCCCATCTTCAACCGGTTTTACCTGGGCGGCATGTACTCGCTCCGTGGCTTTGACTTCCGCGAGGTCGGTCCCAAGCAGCCCGGCACCGGCGAGCCGATCGGCGGCGGCACCTATTGGTTCGGGTCGGCGGAGTACAGTGTCCCGGTCATTCCCCGGGTCCGGTTCGCCATGTTCTTCGATGTCGGCATGGTGTATCCCGACGCCTACAGCTTTGAACCGCAACGTTACCTGGATGGAACGACGACCGGCTTCTACAACTCCAACTGGGGTGTCGGGCTGCGCCTGAACCTGCCGATCGGGCCGCTGCGCCTTGACTACGGCATTCCGATCAAGTCCGACCAGTTCAACAATGGCGGCGGGCAATTCCAATTCGGCGTTGGCTACGTGCGTGATTTCTGACACCGTTACGATCTGTTTTTGATTAACCGACAATGAAACGAATCCTCAGCACCACCCTCCTGATCACCGGACTGGCCTTCGGCCTTGCCGCGCAAGCCCAAACCAAGATTGGCGTGGTGGACCTCAAGAAGGTGTTTGACGGTTACTGGCGAACCAAGCAGGCGGATGCCCAGCTCAAGGAGCGCGCCGCGGACTTCGAGAAGGCCCGCAACGGACTCATTGAGGACTACAAAAAGGCCAACGACGATTTCCGGAAGGCCAACGAGGGCGCCAACGACCCGGCGTTGTCGGCCGATGAGCGCGACAAGCGTCGCAAGGAGCTGGAGAAGAAGCTGCAGGATGTCCGCGAGCAGGAAAACAGCATCCGCACGTTCGATCAGAACACCCGCCAGGCACTGGCAGACCAGCAGGGCCGGATGCGGGAAAGTGTGTTGAGGGATATTCGCGGTGTTCTGGACGAAAAGGCCAAGGCCGCCGCCTTCAACCTGGTGCTGGACCTGGCAGCGACATCGATCAACCAGACCACCGTGGTCATGTACAGCACGCTGGGTGGGACCGACGCTGACCTGACCGACGCGGTACTGAAGCAGTTGAATGCCAATGCCCCTCCGGATGGCGCCAAGATCAACGTCGAGGAAATCAAGGATCCCGCCAAGTCGGACGACAAGAAGGGCAAGTGAGGTCCCGGTTCCAGGGTTGATCCCAAGAAACGGCGCGGCAGATCTGCCGCGCCATTTTCTTTTCCCGGATTCACTTCCGGTCAAAGATGGCCGTGATTCCTGCCGATCATGACCACCGCCCTCATCGTTGCCGCCGGGCGTGGAACCCGGATGGGTCCCAACGTCGACAAACTGTTCCTCGAGGTGGCGGGTGCCCCGGTGATCGTTCACACGTGGCGCCGCTTCGACACGGTCCCGGGCATTGACGATCTGGTTCTGGTGGTGCGGTCCGGAATGGAGGATGCATTTCGGGAACTTGCGGCGCTATACCCGTTCCGGCGGCCTTACCGGCTCGTTGCCGGCGGCGCGGAACGGCAGGATTCGGTGTGGAATGGACTCGCCGCTTTGCCGGAATCATCCCGGCTGGTGGCCATCCAGGATGGAGCCCGACCTTGCACCTCCCCTCGAGTGATTCAGCGCTGTCTGGAGGAGGCCGACCGGATCGGTGCCGCCGTGGCGGCCCAGCGGGCGACCGACACCATCAAGGAATCCGACGGCGGCACCGGCATCGCCCGACATCTGGATCGCAGCCGACTTTGGGCGGTTCAGACCCCGCAGTGTTTCCGGGTGGACGTCATCCGGCGGGCGTTGCAGGCGGTCCGGGATGCCGGGACCAACGTCACGGATGACACGGCGGCCTGCGAGTGGATCGGACAGCGGGTGGAACTCGTCGAGAGCGTGGAGCCGAATCCCAAAGTGACGACTCCCTCCGATCTCGCCTGGGTGGAACTCCTGTTGAAGGCATGACCCATGAACCCTTGGAACTGGATCGACCCGAGGCATTCTGCCTGGCAGGCCGCGGCAGGAGTGCTGGTTGCAATGGTGGTTTCCCTGGCGCGTGCGGCTGCCGAAGAGGTGGTGCTGGCCGGCTTTGACGGGACGGATTTCGGCGGGTGGGTGGCATCGGGAGAAGCATTCGGAACGTCGCCGGCGCCGGGGACGCTACCGGAACAGGCGCCGGTTTCCGGCTTCCGGGGCAAGGGGTTTGCCAACTCCTTTCACGGGGGGGACCGTTCCCGGGGCACACTCACTTCACCGGAATTTGAACTGACGCTTCGGTATCTGAACTTCCTCGTCGGCGGCGGCGAACTGGTTGGGCGGACCTGCGTCAATGTATTGGTTGACGGGCAGGTTGTCCGATCGGCCACGGGACGCGATGAGGAGGCGTTGCTGCCAGCCACCTTCGACCTGGGCGAGTTTTCTGGAAAGAAGGCGAGAATTCAGTTGGTGGACGACGAAGCAGGAGGATGGGGGCATGTTACTGCGGACCAGTTCGTGCTCAGTGATCGTCCTGCGGTGGCACCCTATGTTCAGAATCCCGTTGCCACATCGAATTACACCGAGGCGCTTCGTCCCCAGTTTCATTTCACCTCGCGGTCGAACTGGCTGAATGATCCGAACGGCTTGGTGTCCCTGGCGGGCGAACACCATCTTTTCTTCCAGCACAACCCCGCGGGGCGGGACTGGGGCAACATGACCTGGGGACATGCAGTGGGCACCAATTTTGTCGAATGGAGTCCGTTGCCGCATGCACTGGAGCCGGACGCCCTGGGGACCGTGTTCAGCGGATCCGTGGTGGTGGACCGGGAGAATACGGGCGGGTTCCAAACCGGTCCTGAGCCGGCCCTGGTGGCCATTTACACGGCGGCTGGCGGGACCAGCGAGGCGTCCAAGGGGCGGCCATTCACTCAATGCCTCGCGTTCTCCAATGACCGGGGCCGAACCTGGACCCGCTTTTCCGGAAACCCGGTGGTCACCAACCTGGCGGTGGGAGACCGGGATCCCAAGGTGTTCTGGCATGCGTCCACCCGGCGGTGGATCATGCCCCTGTATGTCGGGATCCCGGAGGCCTCCCGGAAGAAAGGAAGCCTGGGAGAGGAGGGACAGAAGCCTGAGCTGAGGATTCTGACGTCGGCGGATCTGAAGTCATGGAAACAGGAAAGCGTGTTCCCGGACGAACTGTACGAATGTCCGGGACTTGTGGAACTGCCGGTCGACGGCGATCGGAAAAACACCCGCTGGCTTCTGTGGGGCGCGGACGGCCGGTACTGGATCTGCCGATTTGACGGCCGTGAGCTGACTCCGGAATCGGGGCCCCATGTGGGCGATTACGGGGCCCATTTCTACGCGGCCCAGGCTTGGGACAGCCTTCCCGACCAGCGGGTGGTGCTGATGGGATGGATGCGCGGAGGGAAGTATCCCGGCATGCCCTTCAATCAGCAGATGGGCTTCCCCGTGGACCTATCCCTGAGAACCACCCCGGAAGGGATTCGACTCGTGAAATGGCCGGTGCCGGAGATCTCAAACCTGTTCACCAGCTCGTTGCGGGAAGACCTGCCGCGACCGCTCCGAGCGGGGACCTATCCCATCCCGGCCGGGGCGCGGGAACTGATGGACGTGGAATGGGAGTTCCTGCCCGGCACGGCCAGCGAGGTCAGTCTGTCGATCCGCGGGCAGCGTTTCACCTGGCGGGCAAAGGCGTCTGAATGGGTGGTCCAGGGTCGTTCCATGCCCCTGAAACCAACACCGGCTGGCCTTGGGAGGAGATCACAGTTTCCGGCGCCATGGGGGCCGGATTTCAACCCATGGGAGGGAAGCATTCGGCTTCGGGTGCTGGTGGATCGGACCTCCATGGAACTGTTTGGAGGCGGGGGACTGGCCGTGGCTTCCTTCTGCTATCTCCCAACCGAGCCGCCTTCCATGGAAGTGGATGTCAACGGCGGCGAGGTTTCCCGCGCCCGGATCACCATCCGGGGACTGCGCTCGGCCTGGCGTCCGTGACGTTCAGCTGACCGGGATCAGGCTCACCCGCTCGTTCTTGTCATTGCGGGTGACCCCCTGGGCCCGGGGATCCAGCGTGACCACTCCATCCACAAGGAATGCATAACGGTGATGCCCGTGCTTGAGTTCCAGCGTGAACACCCAGGCCTTGTCGGGACCTTGCTTCATCAGATGGGTGGCTGGATTCCAGCCATTGAAGTCCCCAACCAGGCTGACGGATTGGGCCTGGGGGGCCATGCAGATAAAGTTAACGGCACGTAGCGTCTTCAGCGGCGTCATGTGTACGGCAGTCTCCCGCTGCGCGCGGGCTCATAAGTGTGGGTGTGAACGGCTTCGAGGGCAATCCTGGTTCAACAAAGAAGACGCTCCAAAATGGTCATGGCCGTCTTCCGGATCTGTTCGGAACAGGTTCAGCGAATGGTAGGTCTCCAGCCAGCCTGGATCCGACTGGTTGCGCTCCCGCCAGCGGAGTTTTCAGGACCCGTTCTGTCCGCTCCACTTGTTGGAGAGCCGAGGAAGCCTTCGCGCCCCCCAGCGAGGTCGATGATTTCGCCCACGCGGAACCGGCTGATCTACTTTTGACAAAGACGGCGTTCAGCAGGAGGACGACGGTTTGCTCATAGGCGAACCAGCGTTGCCGCAACATTTCGCCCAGGAACTCGTGCCGGATGGCAAGAACTCCAGGCGGTCGCTCGGTAAACCCGCGGATCTCCTGGGCTTCGGCGGGGAACCAATTGTAGAGGAGGGCGAAGGTTCCGTAGGTGTCGATCAGTTGCTTGGAGTTGTTGTGGTCGGTCTCGATCTCGCCCACGCAAACGTCCTGGTTCAACTCAAGGACGATTTCCGGCAGGTCGTGTAGCCGTGACAGCACTTCCTGACCGGCAGGTGTGCCATAGTTGAAGTCGCCCGGGATAAGCCAGTACACGTCCCCCGGCGCCCCCCGCTCCCAGGCCGCCCCCAGGCCGGCCAGCCACATCTGGCAGGTGTCCACGTACCATCCGTCGACAATGTCGGAATGGACTCCGACGACCTTTTCCCGGAATTCCCCATAGCGGCCCGAGCCGATGCGCGACAGGTGGGTCTTGCGGTCCACCACCGTGACGGGACGACGATAGTCGGATCGATTCCCGTTGAGGCGTTCGACGAGACGATACAATTCCCCGAGGTCCGAATAGTCCTCTTGAGGATTGAACGGGTAGATGACGACAGGGTGGATCATCCCGGGAGTCTTGGCGGCAGGCGTCGACCGGCGGGCGGCCGGACGAGACTGGGTCTTGGTGGATTTCATGGGAAGAGAGCGGGAACAGTCTGCGCCTCGAGGAGAGAGGATCAATAAGGATCCGGCAGGTCGGCGGTTCCGTGTCCTGCCGGAATCTGCACTGCATTGAAATCCTGCCCGGGCCTGCTACACCTCTTGGGCACATGATATTCAACCCCTCCATGCTCCGGACGACACTGGCGCTCGGGATCGCGCTGGGACTGACCGGATGCGGCGGTTCCTCCGACCACGACGAGGAACATGGCCATGGGGGCCACGTGCACACCGCGAAGTATGGAGGCGAGTTGGTCGAGTTGGGGCATCACGAGGGCAATCTCGAGTTCGTGGTGGATTCCAAGGCCGGTAAACTGACGGCTTATGTCCTCGACGCGCACGCCGAGGAATTTGTCCGACTTCCGCTGGACTCAATCGCCCTGACCGTGGCGGTGGGGGGCGAAGAGAAGACCTTGTCCCTGAAGCCGGTTGGAAACTCTGCCACTGGGGAAAAGCCCGGCGACACCTCGCAGTTCGAGGCGACCGCGGATTGGCTGAAATCGGCCGCCGCTTTCAAGGCGACAATTCGTGAACTCCCGGTGAAATCGAAGACCTTCCAAAACGTCCAACTGACATGGCCACATTGATGAAACGATCGCTGGTAACCGCTGCCCTGGTCACCGTGGGGGTGGGCGTGCCCCTGACGGCGCAACAGCCCCCGCGTGGGGAGCCAATCAAGTCCTTGGCACCGAAGGGTGAGGCTATCAAGCCATTGACCCCCAACGTGTCAAAGCCCGCAGAGTCCAAGGCGGAGACGGTGGAGGCCAAGGTCGACCCCAATCAGGCCGTGGTGGGCTTCGACAAGCTGAGCGCCTTCAAATACGAGGTTCCAGAGGAGAATCCCGACAGTCCGTTCGCCAAGGGAAAGGATCCGGACACCCAGATTCCCGAGACTGTAAAGGCTTTCAGCGGCAAGCGGGTGTCACTCAAGGGGTTCATGCTCCCGCTCAAGGTGGAGCAGGGTCTGGTGACGGAATTGTTGATCATGCGGGACCAATCGATGTGTTGTTTTGGGACCGTTCCCAAGATCAATGAGTGGGTTTCCGTCAAAATGACCGGCAAGGGCGTCAAGCCGGTCATGGATCAGGCGGTGACCCTGGTAGGTACCCTTAAAATCGGCGCGATTCGTGAGAATGGGTACCTGGTGGGGATCTACCAGATGGACGGGGAGCGGATGGATGGGCCCGCGGGGTTGTGATCCATAGGGGAGGGGTTCCGGTGCGGTGACGCGGGAATCCCGTTTTCGGCAAGGTCGGCTTCCTGCGGCGTCGGTCTCATTCCGGCGACCGCCAGCAATACTGCAAATGCCATGAAGGCGAATGCCGTTTGAAGCCGGGATGGCGCAGTGGATGTACCGTGCATGGGTCATTGTGTAACCCGGGCTGACCCCGCCCGAAAATGGCACGAAAGGTCCATCTGAGTTTGGGACCAAGTCTGTGAGCCATGGAGGGAATGAACGGTCTGTTGATCTGTGAATTCCGCGATATCCGTTGTTTCGACTGCCTTTGCCAGGATGGCCGGCCCGGCCGGAACGAACGCGCGGATGCGATGCACCACAAATCGCTAAACCCCGCTGGGATCCGTCCGATATCCACCCCACAAGGCTCGCCGAAGGCCTTCAACTCCGGCAGGGAACCGGTGGACGCCCATTAAAGATCCACCTCGCGGCAAGGATGCCGCTAAACAAAACAATAACCCCGCAAGGGGTGACTCAAGGAAGGGTCAGTTAGTATGGTCATTAACACCAACATGTCGGCTCAGAGCAGCTCCCGCCTGCTCGCGGATTCTAGCTCTAAGCTGGCAAAATCACTCGCTCGTCTGTCATCGGGATCCAAGATCGTTTCCCCAGAAGATGATGCCGCAGGTGCAGCCGTATCTCTGCGTTTCGACGCGCAGATCAACCGGATCAATGCGGCCAGCAACAACGTCAGCAATGCTGTTTCCTTCAGCCAGACCCAGGATGGGTTCCTCCAGAAGGTCGGTAAAGCCCTGGACCGCATGAGCGAACTCTCTGTGATGTCCCAGGACGTGACCAAGTCCAACGCGGACCGTGCCTTGTACAATGCGGAGTTCCAAACGCTCGGCTCGTACATCACGGACATCGCGTCCAAGGACTTCAACGGTGTCAGTCTCTTCAGTTCGACCGCTCTTTCGGTCACGACTGACAGTGACGCCGCAACCTTCTCGATGTCTGGAATCAACCTGGGTGCCAGCTCGTACACGACGGCGACCGGGTCGAACATCACCTCGGCCGCGAACGCGGCGACAGCATTGACCAACGTGAAGGCTGCCATCACCCAGCTGGCGACCGATCGCGGTACTGTTGCGGCGAGCTTGCAGCGGTTGAACATGACCAATGAACACCTGGGCGTCCTTCGGGACAACCTCTCGGCCGCCAACAGCCGCATCAAGGATGTGGATGTGGCCTACGAGAGCACCCAGTACGCGAAGTACAACATCCTCGTGCAATCGGGCACGGCGATGCTGGCGCAGGCCAATCAGAGCCCGCAGGCGGCGCTCCGTCTCCTTCAGTAAGCGGCCTGTCTGACCAATCCCAGACGCGGTCCCCGGGACTTTTTCTTCAAGTTGTGGAAGAGGGTGCCGATACCGATTCCATGAGGTTGATTGCGCTTCTTCTTCCGCTCCTCCTTGCCGTCGGCTGCGCGACATCGACGTCGCCGGGCTCCGGTCCGCATTTCGCGACGACCAACTATCACTCGGGCCCGTTTCCGCCCTCGCTTCGGAGAGTCGCCCTGCTCCCCGTCGCAACGCATGCGAGCAACAGTACCCTGGCCGCCGGTTCCGAAGAGTTGTTGCCGGTTCTGGAGGCGGAACTTCGGAAGACAGGCGCCTTCGAGGTGGTCCTCGTTTCCGAGCGCAACTTGAGGGATTGGACCGGGAATGCGCGCTGGCGACCCGATGAGCAGCTCCCGCGTGATTTCCTGAACCGGGTTCGAACTGAAACCGGCTGTGATGCCATTCTTTTCCCGACCCTGACCCTTTACCGGCCCTATCCGCCCCTGGCGATTGGTCTCGATCTCCGGCTGATCTCGGGAGAGGACCTGGTTCCGATTTGGGCGATCGATGAGGTGATGGATGCCGGGGCGGCTCCGGTGGCGAGAGGCGCGCGTGGGTACAGCCAGACCCAGATCATTGTCCGGGAAGGCGAGGAAGGAGCCGTTCTGCAGTCGCCCCGCTTCTTCTCCCGCTACGTCTGCTCGACCCTGCTGGCAACGCTGCCAACGATTGACAAATCTCTTCAGGAATCTGCCAAACCGACGAAGACCATGGTGGCAGGAAAGCCCTAGAAGTATGCAAATCGACCCCACGAACCATGTGCCGCCGGTTCCCGAACGGATTCGGAAGTCGGCGGACTCCGCCGGGGACACGCGGGATGCCGCTACGTTCGATGGCATTCAGTCCCTTAAGTTGCGTCTGGCACAGACGTCCGACGTGCGTCCCGAGGCCGTTGCACGGGCGCGAGCGTTGATCGCCGACCGGAGTTATCCCCCGGAAACGACCATCCGGGGAATCGCCGCCCTCCTGGCCGCGACTGCGGACCCCCAGTCCGAGTGACCGGCCTCCCGCTGCGGACCCGGTGGAACGGATGTCCCCATCTGCCCTTGCACCCATGAATTACCTCAAACCGTGGCAGTCCTACCAACGGGTTTCGACCCAGACCGCGTCCCCAGGACATCTGGTGGTCATGCTTTATGACGGCGCCATCAATTTTCTGGAACGTGCCCTGGCTGGATTCACCCACGAAGATCCACTCGAGTTCAACGAAACCATCAGCAACAACGTCCTGCGAACCCAGCAGATCCTTTCGGAGTTGAACAGTTCCCTGGATATGGAACGGGGCGGCGAGGTCTCCAAAACACTGCGGCAATTGTATTACTACATGGATGAACGTCTGACGCAGAGTAACTTGCATAAGTCCCGGGAGGGGATTGAGGAGTCGATCCGGCATATCACGGTGCTTCGGGATGCGTGGCGGGAGATGCTTGCAGGTCGCGGGGCTGTTCAGGAGAGTCCCACCGACGGGCTGTCTGCCTGTGTTTGAGCCATGAACAGCCGGGATCTAGAGGCGCTCTTTGATGAATGGGCCCGGCTGACGGAGTCCGAAACCCGCGCCATTTCCGGAAACGACTGGGACGAGGTCCAGCGCCAGCAGCATCAGAAGGAGCAGTTGATGGCCCGCATGAACTGCTGTCTGGAGGGCCTTCGGGAAACGGCGCAGGGCAGGGAAGGCATTCATTTTGAATTCAACCGCCGGCTCCGGCCGGCCATTGACCGCCTGATCTCCCTCGAGCTCGAGAACTCCCACCTGCTGTCCGCCTTGCGCGAGCAGACCCGACGGGAGCTGACCGAGTGCAACCGCGCTGCCGAGAATCTCAGGGGCCTCAGCCGTGTCTATGGCCCGACAAATAACAGCCAGTGGACCAGTTATTCATGAGTGGGACGGCCCGCATTGCCGGGAGTGTCAGGACCCACGGGAAGGCGGCCTCATCCGGTCGGACCCTGGGGCGCTTCCAACCTAAGGGGCCCCTCCTATGAACCCGGTGGAACAGCACGACGGGCGGGTGCTGATCGTCGACGATGACGAAAGTGTCCTGGCCTTGCTGCGTGCGACCCTTTGCCGTGAAGGATACAATGTGACTGCGGTGTCGGAGCCCCGGCGCGCCGTCGCCCTGTTGAAAGAACAGGAGTTCGGATTGCTTCTGTCGGACCAACAGATGCCCGAAATGACGGGATTGGAGCTTCTCGCGCAGGCACGCCGGATCCGACCCGATACAACCCGGGTCCTGATTACTGGAGTTCCGAGTCTCGAAGTGGTGGTGCAATCCATCAACAAGGGGGAAATCTACCGCTTCATCGTCAAGCCGTGGCTTCGGGAGGAGCTGTTGGCGACAGTCCAGAATGGACTGCAGCGATACCAGATGCAGTGCCAGGGCAGGCAACTCCAGGAAGCGACCGAGGCGGTGAACAGGGCGCTTGCCCAGGAAGTCGAGCGAAGCCAGCGCCAAAACCAGGAACTGGAATCTCTGAATTCCACCCTTCGGGGAAACACGGATCGATCCGTCCAGCTGTGCGTCCGAACGCTGGAAGCCTTTTATCCCGTCCTCGGGAACCAGGCCAATCGGGTCCGTGAACTTTGCCGGGCCATGGCCGACGTCCTGCAAATGCCACCGGCCCTGCGGCAGTCGCTGGAAGCGGCGGCTCTCCTTCACGATCTGGGCCTGATCGAGCTTCCCCGCCGTTTGATCCGCCGATGGTGGAAGGATCCGAATTCACTGGCAGAGCCGGAGATGGAGCGCATTCGGCGACATCCCATCCTGGGACAGGAGCTGATCGGGTTTGTGGAATCCTTCGAGGACGTGGGCCGGATTGTCCGGTCCCACCACGAACGGTTTGATGGAACCGGGTATCCCGACCGGTTGATTGGAGACCAGATTCACTGGCTGGCACGGGTGCTGTCTCCCGCCGTCGCCTATGTGTCCGTGCCGGATCCAGTGGCCGCGTTGGCGATGGTCCAGGCGGGAAGTGGTCATTCCTTCGATCCGGAGGTGGTTCGCGTCTTCCGACAGGCGTTGCCCAAGGCCGTGCTTCCGCGTCGACGGCACGAGGTGCTGCTGGCCGACCTGAAACCCGGAATGGTGGTCGCCCGTCGCGTCTCGCAGGAGAATGGATCACCTCTGCTCTCGGACGGGGATGTGTTAAGCGAAACCTATATTAGCCGGCTTCGCGGTGATGGTGCCTGGATGTCGACTTCGGACTCTCTCGTCATCTACGGGTGATTCCTTCCGAGATCTCCTGTCCTACCAGAAAGAGGGTGGTCAGGAGTACGAGTGCAGGGGAAGGGAACCGGGTCTGTTTCCAATCCAGGGACCTCGATCCGGATGGTGCATTGCGGATGGGTGTGCCTGGAGCGCATGCCAACGCCGCGAGGGTGAAGGATGACACGGGGTCATTCTGTGGGCCTCCAGGCTTCGGACGTTTCTCCGGGAAGAATTGTCCGGGTACCGGAAGGCGGGCGATTCAACCGGCAACAATTTCCCCGTCCGGTCGCGTACGGCGCCGGAACCGCTGGTTGACCCGGTCAATTCTTCCTGTTGTTGGCCGCCCTCCGGGCAAAACCCGACGGAATGGGTGCTGGCACCGTCGTTGCTGAGGGGCGCCATGATGAATGTTATCGACACGAGGGAACCCGCTCCGGTTTGTACGGATCGGATTCAGATACCCTCCGGACTTCTGGGGCTCGAGCACATCAAGGAGTATGAGTTGATCGAAAATCCGGACGACGATCCCTTCAAGTGGCTGCAGAGTTCCGAGGCGCCGCACATCTCCTTCCTTCTCGTTTCTCCGTTTCTCGTTCGACGGGATTACCAGCCGGACATCAGCGATAACGACTTTGAATCCCTCGGCCTCCGCCAATCCGAGGATGCGCTGGTATTCAACATCGTCACCGTCCGGGGGAACAACCCGGCAACCGTCAACCTCAAGGGTCCGATCGTCATCAATCGGCGCACCCGGGTGGGCAGGCAGGTCGTGTTGAACAACGCGTCGGAGTACTCAGTGCGCCATCCGATTCTTCCCTCCTAACCCTACGGCATATGCTGATCCTCTCCCGAAAGCTCAATGAGAGCATTGTCATCGACGGTCGCATCCTGGTGAGGGTCATGCGGGTGGATGGGGACACGGTGAAACTTGGCATCGACGCACCCAAGGAGGTGCCCGTCCATCGTCATGAGGTCTATGAGGAAATCCAGAAGAGCAATCAGGAGGCGATCAACGCCAGCCGGTCCACGCTGGTCGATCTGGCCAAGGCGCTGAAGGCCGAGTTGGGTGGCACCGACCCCGATTCCCAGCAGTAAACGGCAACCCCATTTTCTAACCACACTCCAAACCTATGGTCATCAATACAAATACGTCAGCCCTTACGGGAGCGCACAACCTGATCTCAAGCCAGAGCCAGTTGAGTAAATCCCTGGCGCGCCTCAGTTCAGGGTCAAAGATCATCAGCCCCTCGGACGATGCAGCGGGTGTGGCCATCGCGGCCCGCCTGGATGCCCAGATCAAGCGGCTCGACGCGGCCCGGGGAAATGTCGGCAATGCGGTGTCGTTTACCCAGACCCAGGACGGCTATCTCAAGATGATTGCCAAGGCGCTCGACCGGATGAGTGAGCTCTCCATCCTTTCCCAGGATGTCACCAAGGGGGATGCCGACCGCGCCCTCTATAACAACGAGTTTGCCCAGCTGGGGAACTACATTTCCGATGTGGCGGGCAAGACCTTCAATGGGGTCTCCCTGTTCTCCTCAACGGCATTGAATGTAACCACGGATTCCGAGGGAAACACCTTCTCCATGGGGGGTATCAACCTCGGGGCTTCGGAGTACTCGACGGCGGTGGGATCCAACATCTCCACGGTAAGCGGAGCGGCGACGGCATTGGCCAACGTGAGGTCGGCGATCGTCCGGCTCTCGTCCGAGCGCGCCACTGTGGGCGCCTATCAGGCACGGCTCAGCTACGTCTCGGAACAGTTGAGTGTCAGCAAGGAGAATCTGACGGCGGCAAGTTCCCGCATCCAGGACGTCAATGTCGCCGAGGAGACAACCACCTTTGCGAAGATGAACATCCTGGTTCAATCGGGCACGGCGATGCTGGCCCAGGCGAATCAATTGCCGCAGAGCGTGCTTCGACTGCTCCAGTAGCACGGCGGCTGGTCCTTGAAATCGGCCTCCTGATCCGCCGGCGGGTTTCCTGCCGGTCGCCAGGAGGCGATCCCGTTCCGCTGACTCCGTTACCTCCCATGAGACCCCCGAATTCCGATCCATCCTCCAACGTTAGGAACGTCATCGTTTCAGGTACCCAGGGCTGGAATCCTGGCGATGACTTTGTGAGGGAGGGGGTCATTCGCGTCGTGCGCGAGTCGTTGCCCGGCCAGTGGGTCAACTTCCAGTTCTACAACTTTGCGTCGCCCGCAAGTGCTGGGGGACATCTGTTGAACCAGCTCACTGAACAGGATGTCGTCGAGAATCGCGACTGCATCGATGCTGTCGTCATCGCGGGACTCTCAGCCGGTCAGGAAATCAAGGATTTGTACCGGTGGCTTCTCAGGAATGGACTCGAAGACCGGGTATTCATGGTGGGAGCCGGATACGAAAGTCCCTACTGTGCGGAACACCTGCTCCAGGAACCGGAGGCGAGCCTCTTCAGGCGTTCCCGGGTCATCATCGGGCGCACCGAGAGGCATCCCCGATTCCCGGGGGAGAAGGAGCGACCGTACATTCATCTGAATTGCCCCGCGTTATTGTCGGTCCCCGAAGTCAAGTCGATCACCGGGCAGGGAACGCTCCGGCGAATCGGCGTGTCCATTCAGCTGCCTCACGAGTTGGGTGTGGTGAACCAAACCTGTGACGCCCGGATTCACCAGTTGGCGCTGGCGGCCCTCTCGCGGATGGCCAGCCTTTACGAGGTGGAGGTCGTCGCCCATCACAAGAGCGAATACTTCCACTTTCTGAAATCGCTCCACGGAACGGGAATACCGGTCCGGTTTTCCGCCTTCCACCAGGATCTCCACGAGATCTACCGGCGGTTCGACGCCGTCGTCACAACCCGCCTCCATGCCAGCCTGTTTGCCAACGGCCATGGAATTCCGGGAATCATTCTCAATGACTCCGACCGTCATCGTCACGCATTAGATGGTTTTGCGCATTCCGTGGCCGTGAGGTCTTACGAGGCATTTTGTACCGAGCTGGAGCGTCTTTCCCGGACGAACCTGGCCCAAATTGCCTCGGAATTGCATGAGTTTAAACGGGACCTGATCCGGCGCTACGTGGACGTCCTGCAGCCGGCCTTGGAGTCGATTCGAGTTGCGGGTATGCGCCCGGATGCAGCTCACCCGACTGCGGTCCGCGCCGCCGAGGGCTACCAGTTCGATTCGGAGAAGAAGGAACAGGCCCTGGTCCGGTCGCTCATCCAACCCGGAATGACCATCCTGGATGTGGGGGCCCACGTTGGGAAGTACACCGAACTGTTCAGTCTCCTGACCGGGGACGACGGACGTGTCATTTCCTTCGAGCCCACCCCGTCGTCCGCTGCAACGCTCAGAAAACGCATCGAAGAAAGGGCGCTCCGCAACGTGACCCTGATCGAGCAGGCGGTTGGCGACCACGACGGAACGGTCACCCTCCACGAGTTTCCGGAAGAATTCTCCTCCTGGAACGGGTTGGGCAGGCCCCTGATGGAGCATCCGCGGGATCCCGCGAAAGTGGTGGAGATTCTCCGGGAGACGCAGGTCCCCATGGGGACGCTCGACGGCTTCTGCCGCAGCCAGGGAATCGATCGGGTCGACTACCTGAAGCTGGATGTGGAGGGGGCTGAGATTGCGGCCCTTCGCGGCGCAGCGGGTCTGCTGGCACGGCAAGCCATCTCCCATGTCCAGTTTGAGGTGTCCCGCAAGATGCTGGAGGGGCTTGGAACCCGGGCGGGTGATGTTTTCGAGTTCCTGGCGGCACACGGCTACGAATGCCATTCCATCGGAGACGACGGGTCGGTGGGTCCCATCGCAACCGATTCTTCGGCATTCTACGACAATTACATCGCGTACCCGGTCAAGGTCGGGGCGATCACCGATCCGGAACGCGATCTTCCCGTTCACTTCTTCACCCTCGTGCTGAATGGACAACCGTTCATCCGGCACCATATCGACGTCCTGCGTCAGCTTCCCTTCCGCTGGCACTGGCACATTGTTGAGGGAGCGGCCGAACTGTTGAATGACACCGCCTGGTCCGTGAGCACGGGAGGGAAACTGCCGGAGGGAAGCCATCGGAACGGCCTCAGCGTCGATGGGACTTCCGGGTATCTGGACGAACTGCAGGCGGAGTTTCCGGAGCAGATCACCCTTCATCGGCCGTCCGGCGGCCGGTTGTGGCAAGGGAAGCTGGAAATGGTGAACGCGGTGGTGGACGGCCTCCCGAAGGACTGTCTCCTATGGCAGCTGGACTCGGATGAATTGTGGACTCCGACCCAGATCATCCGATGTCGGACCCTTTTCGCCACCCATCCCGAGCGATCGGCGGCCTTCTTCTATTGCCACTACTTCGTTGGCCCGAATCGGGTCATCTGCACGCGGGATACCTATGGGAATCAGTCCAGCCACGAGTGGCTGAGGGTGTGGCGATACCAGAAGGGGGACCGGTGGTTGAGTCATGAACCTCCGCGTCTGGTCCGTGGTGAAGCCGGGGCGGACGTGGGCGCGATGAATCCCTTTCGACACGCAGAGACGGAGGCCATGGGACTCGTTTTCCAGCACTATGCCTACGCCACCGAAGGCCAGGTTGCCTTCAAGGAGTCCTATTACGGCTACGCAGGGGCGGTGGAGCAGTGGCGCCAACTCCAACAGCAGGACACTCCGGCACGCTTGGGCGACTACCTTCAGTGGGTGAAGGACGGAGCCATGGTATCGACTCCCCACAATGAAGGAATTCAGCGCCTCGCCCCTGACGAGTGGTTTGGCTCTGACCCCAAGGGGCTCTCGAACCCGATGGATGGAGTGAAACGCATCCTGCTGGTTCGAACCGATTCGATTG
>JBGAPN010000495.1:0-3916 GCA_044221235.1 Limisphaerales bacterium | reverse complement strand
GCTGTACCGATAGTCGTAGCCCGGAATGGGGTCGCGCAAATAGGCCGGCGTGTAACCGTCAAAATAGATTCGCGTCAGGCGCACCTGTCCATCGACGAATCCCACTACGCTTTCGGCATCGCGGTAGAACGGCGCATTGCGGGTTCCCGTGCGGCTGCGATGCCAGGACAGCGGACCGTGAGCGGTCCATTCCATGGTCAGCAACGTCTTCCGCGGTTCGCGAATGGAGTCGAGCGGCCAACCTGCGAGAGTGGGTGCCCCCGGCAGGATGACCCCGTTGAAATTGTAGCTGCCGAAATCGAATCGTTCGCTGCGCCAGAACGGTCGCGGGTCGGTGTAGCCGCGGTCATCGGGACACGCGAAGACAGCATCGTTGGTGGATGAGGGACCGGTGAGTCCGGTGTATCCCTTCACCTGTTCCTTGTACCACCACTGGAGTTCACCGGGCTGTCCGGACACCGGGGCCGGAAGGGACTGATTATGTTCATTGGCGAAGGACAGGACCGCGCGGTTCACCTGTTGCAGATTGGATAGGCAGCGGTTCAGCCGGACTGTTTCCCGGGACCTTCGGAGCGGCACGAGTACCAGGACCCCCAGAAGAGCGACTGTGGAAAGGGTGACCAACAGGTCAGTCGCCGTGAAGGCGTGGGAACCGTTCCAATCGCTGCAAGGATGGCGGCGAACGTGCCTCATGGCGTACCCGGCACGGGCTGCGTCCACCGACTGGAATCGGCGACCACGTACAACTCGTCAAACGTGGACGCTCCGGGACGGATGTCCTTCAACGGCCTGCTGAGCACGGCGGCGTGGAGCAGCCCGTGGCTGGCCAGGAGCCGGAGGTCAATTTGCCGCGGGAGATCGCCCGGGCAGAAGGCCACAACCTTCGGCTTCACCGGACCCAATTCGGACCGCTGTTCTTCGAGCAACAACGGGGGGCCGAGGAAGGACACAATCACGTCGCCGGGATGCACCCTTCGAATCAGCTCAAAAAAATCTCCCGGGGGAACCTGGGGCGGCCGGAGCGGATCCTCCTCGAGGGCGCGCACGGGCTGGAGCACGGCGCCGGACTTCTGAATCTCCCTTTCAAAGGCCGCCCTCGCGATCTCGAATGCCGGTTGGGGAAAGCTGGTGGTGTCGCGGGTGAGGAGGGTGATCGAACCGCCGGGACCCAGCAGGGCTGCGGCCTGTCGGGCGAGGGCGCTCCCCACGGATTCGTGGACCGTGCGGTCTACCGCGGAGGAATACCCCGTGGACCCAACACCGCGGCGACCGAACCGGCAAGAACCGCCCCGGCCAGCCAGTTGATGACGGGACGGTTTTTCATCGGAGGACGGAGGCCATAGAAACGCAGCGGCAATGTTGGCCTAGAATACGCCCCGAGGTTTGGAGAAGACCACGTTGGTCAGTCCGCTCGCGAGGGCTGCCGTGATCTGGGCCCGGAGAGCGGGCGTCTTCGTATTCTGGATCGAGCCGTCGGCCAGGGAGAGGTTGCCATTCCGTTCGTGCATCTGGGCGTTCCACGCGGCATCGATGGAACTTCCCAGGAAAATGCTCCATTGGGGATCCAATCCCCCTCCTCCGCCGATGACGTTTGCATCGCCCCCCAGAATGGTCTGTGGCTTCGACTCATCGGCGCGCGTGCCGATGAAATAGCTCACATTGAGCCCGCCATCGAGGTTGACCCAGTTGGTCGCGAGTTTGCGGGGCTTGTCGGTGGGACAGACCAGAATTTTGGGCGAACCCAGCTCATTCGAGCATAGACGCAGGTGGTCCGCCCAATCGGGGGAGCCGAGCGAGCCTCCGTTGGTCACGGCCAGGTTCCATGGGTACTTATCCCGGTTGTCATTGGACCACAGGCGGAAAGCGAGGTTGATCTGGCGCTGATTGTTGAGACAGGCCGCCTGCCGGGCCTTGGCCTTGGCCTTCGCCAGCGCCGGCAACAGCATGCCGGCCAGGACGGCGATGATGGCGATCACTACCAGCAATTCGATCAAGGTAAATGCCGCGCGGCGGGATTTCAGATTCATGGCGCGATACCGGGGTCTTCCGGACAAAGCGGCCGGCATCGCCTCTGCGTGAACATGGGTAAACATTAGCAAAACCTGCGCCACGGTCCGGCAAAAAGTTGTAAAGGGCGGGTAAAGGAACCTCCTGCCTCCCTGCTGGAAGCGGGAGTCCAGGGAGTCCAATGGGCGGGTGAAACCTTAGGATTTGGCCTTCATCCGGGTCACTTTATACACGACTCCCGCTTTGTCGTAGGTTGTCCACTCTCCCACTTGTCTGCCGTCTTCGAAATGCCCCGAGCGCATCCGGGTGCCATCCTTTCGAAACCACTCCCAGTAACCCGTGGGAACGCCGAGGACCATGGGACCCCGGGCCCAGACGGAGCAGTCCTTATGATACTCGATGTGTTCCTGGGGCCGGGGAGGTTTCACGCGGTGAGAATCCCTGAGAACGGGAAGAGTTCAAGAGGCGGAGCCACTATCCGTGAAACCGGGTCTCCCGATTCCCCAGGCGATGGAAAGTTCCCAGGGGAGACATTACCCCGTCGCTCCCTGTATCCTTGGGTTTATGGACCCGTCGACCGGCCGGCATCCTCGCGGCTTGTACACGCTGTTCTTCACCGAAATGTGGGAACGGTTCAGCTACTACGGCATGCGGGCGCTGCTGGTGTTGTTCATGGTGGCGCCGGTTCAGCAGGGAGGACTTGGAATCCGGGACGAAGTGGCGACGGCCATCTATGGCTTGTACACGGCAGGAGTGTATCTCGCCGCGTTGCCGGGCGGATGGCTTGCCGACCGTCTGCTCGGCGGTCAACGGGCGGTCTGGATCGGTGGATGGATCATCGCCGCCGGACATTTCTGCCTCGCGCTTCCTTCGACCCATTCCTTCTTTGCCGGGTTGATGCTGGTCGTCCTCGGAACGGGACTGCTCAAGCCGAACATCAGTGCGCTGGTTGGAACCCTGTATCCGGAGGGGGGAGCGCGCCGGGACGCGGGTTTCACCCTGTTTTACATGGGGATCAACCTGGGAGCGGCGCTGGGGCCGCTGGTGTGCAGCTTCCTGGGCGAACGGGTGGGCTGGCATTATGGCTTCGCGGCGGCAGGTGTGGGCATGGTGCTGGGATTGGTCCAGTTTGCCCTGACCCGACGTCATCTTGATGACGCCGGGAACGCACCGTCGCATCCGCCTTCCGCACCCAAACGGGCGTGGGGCGTGATGGTTCTGTGTCTGACCGCGGGAGCCATCGTGGTGGCCCTGGGATTGTCGGGCGTCTGGACCTTCCGTCCCGAGCCGATGGCCCGGCACGCCGCCGGGGTGATCCTGGGTCTGGCCGTGGCCTTTTTTGTCTGGGCCCTGTCCGTGGCGCGGCTTGCGCCGGACGAGCGGCGACGGGTGGGGGTCATCCTCATCCTGTTCCTCGCGGCCACGTTGTTCTGGAGCGGGTACGAACAGGCGGGGTCGTCCCTGAACCTGTTCGCCGAGCGATACACGGACCGGAGTCTCGGGGGATTCGAGGTGCCTGCGGGAACCTTCCAGTCCCTTCCTGCGATCTTCGTGATCTCGTTTGCACCGGGTTTCGCGTGGCTGTGGACGGCCCTGGCGCGCCGGGGTCGCGATCCCTCCCCGCTGACCAAACTCGCCGGCGGATTGGTGCTGCTGGGATTGGGTTTCCTGGTGTTGGTACCCGGTTCGCGAAGGGCGCTGGCCGAAGGCAGGGTCTGGCCCACCTGGTTGGTCGCGACTTATCTGCTTCAGGTGTTTGGCGAGCTCATGTTGAGTCCGGTGGGACTGAGTTCGGTGACGAAGCTGGCGCCGCGCCGATGGGTGGGACAGATGATGGGGGTCTGGTTCCTGGCGGCCTCCCTGGGAAATCTGCTGGCCGGGCTGTTGGCGGGACAAGTGACTGGCGCCC
>JBGAPN010000494.1:0-3894 GCA_044221235.1 Limisphaerales bacterium | reverse complement strand
TGTTCCAGCCCCCGCCCGATGCATAGCCGCCGAGCCCGAGATTCGCCCCGTTCGCGAACGGCGCCGTTGGTGTCGGCCGGCGGTCGCACCGCGTCTCCTGGCTCGTCCGACCTGGAGCTCACGGTCGCGCCCGGAGCCTCGCGGGATCGGCGAGCGTCACCGCTAGGTCCATGGCCGCCTCCATGCTCCGGGCGCTGGCCAGGCCTCGGCCTGCCAGTTCATACGCCGTTCCGTGGTCGGGCGAGGTCCGTACGAAGGGCAGTCCGACCGTCCAGTTCACCCCGGTGTCGAAGGCTACCAATTTGAGCGGGGCCAGTCCCTGGTCATGGTACATCGCCACCACCACATCGAACTCCCCTTGGATCGCGCGTCGGAACAGGGTGTCCGCCGCCAGCGGCCCTTCGACATCGAGTCCGTGCGCGCGGGCCTGCGCCACCGTGGCTCCGATCCACTCGACTTCCTCCCGTCCCAGATACCCGCCCTCGCCCGCATGCGGATTCAGCCCGCACACACCGATGCGCCGCCGGGCCAGTCCCAGTTGGGAACAGGCCAGATCGGCGAGGACCATCCGGTCAAGCAGCAGCCCGGGCGACAGCGCTGCCGGTACGTCCTTCAATGGAATGTGGACGGTTGCCAGCAAGACCCTCAACCAGCGTCCCCGGTCGTCGGTCCCGAGAAGCATCATCGCCGTCGACGGATTGCCGGCCGCCTCCGTGACCACTTCCGTTTGGCCGACGAATGGGATCCCTGCCCGGATGATGGCCTCCTTGTTGACAGGACCCGTGACCATGCCATCGAGTTCGCCGGCCGCGCTCCAGTCCGCTGCTGCCTTCAACGCTGCATAGGCCGATCGGGCTGCCGGAGCTTCGCCGGGACTCAAGGTTGGGGGCAAATTGTTCGCCCCGGAGCTCCCAAGCCATAGACCGGGAGCCCCGGAATTCCGACCCGGCCAGACGGCCAGATCCGGGCTCCAGCCGATGGTCTTCGCCTCTCGTCTTAGGTATCCGGAATCCCCAAAGACAACCCACGCCGTCTCCGAATCCGTTCTCGACCGGAGGGCTTTCGCCGTCACCTCAGGCCCAATGCCGGTGACATCCCCCAAGCACAGGCCCAGCACCTTGAGCGGCGCGGCCATGAATCAATTGAAATATCGGATGAAGGCCTTTTTCCGCAGGCGGCCAACCCATTGCTTGCGCAACCGTTCCATTTCCGCCGTGCGTAAAGTCTGCTCAATCTCCGTCCGCACGTCGCTCAACGACCGCATCCCTGCCGGCTTCCGTTCCTCCACCTTGATGATGAAGATGGCGCTATCGAGATCTTTGGGTGCGCTGACATCTCCCGGTTTCGATGAGAACACGATTTCTCGCAATTCCTTCCGCAAGTCGGAGTCCTTGTTTTCAATCCAGCCCCGCTCTCCTCCCTTGAACCGGCGCGCATCGTCCGAGACTTCATCCGCCACCTTTCCAAAGTCTTCGCCCTTGGCGAGTTTCTGTTGGACCTCCTCGGCGATCTTCGCCGGTTCGCCCAGGGCATGCTTCGACTTGTCGATGACGATCATCCGGATCTTGGCCTGTTCCTCCTGGTGAAACTGGTCCTTGTGGGCGTCGTAATAGACCTCGATCTTTTTCGGGGAGATGAAGACGTTTTGGTTCACGTTCTTCATCGACATGCTGTGGATGATGAACGCGTCCCGTTGGTCATTCCGGTATTCCTCATAGGTTTGACCCATTTTCCGAAGGGTTTTCATCAAGGTGACCCGGTCCCCGAAATCGTCGCGGATTTGTGCCTGCACCACGTCATTGATGATGCTTTCGGGCAGGTTGTAACCCGCAGAAATGAATTCATCCAGGATCAGGCGTCGGTCGATCAACTGCTCCAAGCTGTCCCGGAGGATGTCCTGCTCCTTCTTTTTCAGCTGATCTGGGGTCATGCGCATCTGGCGCACCGCAGCCTCCATCGCCCGCCGTGCCGAGAGCTGCACTTCCTGGAAGGTGATGACGTGGTCGTTCACGATCGCCGCCATCCCGGACACTGGAATTCCCGGCTGTGCCGACTGACCCAGGGCGGGTCGGGTGGCCAATAGACCCAGGCCCAGAATGGCTCCCAGCATGATGGTGAACTGCCTCCACATGGCAGAAACGCTACGAAGCAACTGCGGGAAAGTCCAATTCTCCTGCCGGTGCCCGGCCCTTGGACCGCTGTCTCGAGCCATTCACCTTGGACTCTTGCCCCACCCTCGGCTTAAATCCTCCACTTCAATTGACGGAATCATCGCCCAGCCTGTTGCTGCTTATCCCGGCCTACAACGAGGAACACCGGGTCGGTCCGGTTCTCCGGGCCTATGCGGATCATCTCCGGCGGTTTTACCCCGGAAGGGCCCGGATTCTGGTCGTGCTCAACGGTTGCGTCGACGATACACGGGGAGTCGTTGAGGCCGTCGAACGCGAGGAACCCTCCGTCACCCACGTGGAATTCGTGGCTCCCATCGGTAAGGGCGGTGCCTTGATTGAAGGGCTCAAACAGGCCCCCTCCGCGGACCTCGTGGGATATGTGGATGCAGATGGTGCGACTCCCCCCGGTGCCCTTCTCGACCTCGTGGCCCGTTGTGCCGCCGGCGAAGCGGATTGCGTCATTGCTTCCCGTTGGCTGCCCGGCGCCCGAATTACCCACGCTCAGCCCCAGAAACGGCGTTTTGCAAGCCGCCTGTTCCACCTCTTTGTGCAGGGGTTTTTCTGGATGAACATCGCGGATACCCAGTGCGGCGCCAAGGTCATGCGTCGGGCCGCGGTTGAAGCGGTGCATGGGAAACTTCGCCTGGCCGACCTGGCCTTCGACGTCAATCTGCTCTATTCGCTGAAGCGTGCCGGATTCTCCGTTCTCGAGGTTCCCACCGTCTGGAACGACAAGAGTGGTTCCCACGTGGTGTTCAATTTCCGTACATCGCTGAACATGCTCCTCTCCCTCGTCCGGCTCCGGCTTCTCTATTCACCGCTATATCGATGGCTGAGACCCTTGCGGCCTTTGGAGACCTGGATCTATCTCCATCTTCGCGCACCGCCACCGCTCAAAGGATCGGAGGATTGAGCCTTATCAGCTCATCCGCATGGGCATGATGACGTAGAGGAACGGCTTCAGTGTCTTGAGCACTCCCGGACTCAGCTCGTCAATCAGCTCGAGAGCCACTTCCCCTTCGTCGAGGGCCCGCAACGGCTCCATCAGGTAGGCCGGATTGAAGGCGATGGCGAAATCCTTGCCCTGATAGTTGATGGCCAATTCTTCCCGGGATTCACCAATCTCCGGCGTATTTGCCGTGATCGCCAGCAGATTGCGACTGAACGACAGCTTGACTGAGTTGCTCTTGTCACTGGTCATCAGTTCCGCCCGGCGCAACGCCCCGAGCAGTTCTTCCCGGCTCAAGTTCACTCGTTCCTGACATTCCCCGGGAATCACCTGGCGATAATTCGGGTAGTTTCCATCCACCAACTTGGATTGCAGGAAGACGGACAGGACGCTTTCGCCCGTTATCGTGAACGACACCTGGTTCTCCGAGAATTGGATCTCCACCTTCCCGCTTCCGGTCAGGAGCCGGTTCAATTCATTGATCGCCTTGGTCGGCACAATGAACTCCGCTTTGGCCTCGTCGGACACATCGGCGTCTTCTTCCGTCATCGCCAATCGTCGGCCATCGGTGGCCACCAAGGTCACCTTGTGTTCCTTGAAGCTGAAAAAGATACCGTTTAACACATAGCGGGCTTCGTCACTGGACGCCGCAAAGCTGGTCTTCTTCAGCATCGCCTTCAACGTCTCCTGCGGCAGGGTGACCGCCCGGGCCTGTCGCAACGCGTTGACGGGCGGGAATTCATCGCCAGACAGCCCGTTGATCTTGAAGAAGGA
>JBGAPN010000493.1:0-3914 GCA_044221235.1 Limisphaerales bacterium | reverse complement strand
AAGGGTCTCATGGTGGAGTGGGCTTAGTTCAGCTTGGAGTCCTTCCAATACTTGGTCCCGGCAACGGTCGCCTGAAGGGACAGCCCGGATTCTGTGAACTGGTAGATCTCCATGCCGCCGGTGGTGGCGGCTGCGGCGGATTTCTTGTCAGCGCTTCCGGTTCCGGTGCGGGCATCGCTGGAACCGCCCGCGGACACCGCCCCTTCCTTGAAGTTGACATTGGCCTTCACGTTCTGCTCCGCGGAGACGCCCGTGTCCTTGACCTTGGCGGAGGCATCCGCCTTGCCGCCAAATTGCCAGCCGGACTCGAGGAATTGTCCCATGACCTTCGCGTCGTTGAAAATGAACACCACCCGCAGGTCCTTGACCCCCATGCCCAGCCCGCCGCCCAGCGACGCCATCCGCATGAACGTCTGCTTGCCGGTCTTGTTGTCCACCAGGACGCCGTATCCGTTTCCGGAGGCGAGCAGGAACAGGTTGATGTCCTTCTGATTGAATGTGGCGTAGCCCGCTGCCTTCTTGATCTTCTCCTTCAATTCCGGTTTGGCGGCGTACAGTTCCGCCACCATCTGATCCCGCTGTTGGAGAATGGTCGACCGCTTTTCGGAAACGTTGTCCCCGCTGGGACCGAAGAGTCCGGCCTGGATGCTTTCCCAGGAGGAGACCATCGCGAGCGCCACTATCAGGGGGGTAAGAATCCGCGGCGTCGATCGGAAGGCCGAAGGACTTGGAATGGATGTCATGGGGGCAGGGAGGTGCGGCGGTGTCCGATCAGTATTTCTCCGGAATGAACCGGCGGCCCTTGAGGGAGGCCACGTCGTCGTACGCGTGCTTCTTGGAGCGTTCCGGCAGTTCGATCTTCTCCCGGGGTACTTTCTTGTACGGAATCATGCCGAGCAGATGGGAGATGCAGTTGAGCCGCGCCCGCTTTTTGTCGTCGGAACGGATCGGGTGCCAGGGCGCCCATTTCGTGTCGGTGGCCCGGAACATTTTGTCGCGAGCCCGCGAATACTCGTACCATTTGCTGCGGGAAGGAAGGTCCATGGGGCTGAGCTTCCACTGCCGCAGGGGGTCGGTGATCCGGGCTTCAAAACGGCGCCCCTGTTCGGCGTCACTCACTTCGAGCCAGTATTTGATGAGCAGGATGCCGCCATCAACGATGTACCTCTCCACCATCGGGCACAGCTCCAGGAAGCGCTCGTGCTGCTCGGGCGTGCAGAATCCCATCACGTGTTCCACACCGGCCCGGTTGTACCAGCTGCGGTCGAAGATCACGACCTCCCCGGCCGCGGGGAAGTGCGCCATGTACCGCTGGATGTACATCTGGGACTTTTCGCGGTCCGACGGGGCGGGAAGGGCGACCAGACGGAAGACGCGCGGGCTGACTCGCTCCGTGATGGCGCGGATCGTGCCGCCCTTGCCGGCGCCGTCGCGCCCTTCAAACACCACGATGACCCGGAGCCCCTTGTGCTTGACCCAGTCCTGGAGCCGGCAGAGTTCCGCCTGGAGGCGCCTTAACTCCTTTTCGTATTTCTTCCGCTTCAGTTTTGAGGGTTCGGATTTGTCGGAATGATTGCTCCTGGGGAGGTGGTGTTGAGCGCTCGGTGATGAGCGTACGCGGTTCAGGATTTCGGTGCCGGGGATTCCCCGGCGCGGATGGCGGCGACCATTTCGTCCTCGGCTTCCGCGGCGGCTTCTACGGTTCCTGGTTTTTCGGGACGGAGGATCTGTGCCTTGGGGCCCAGCTTGCCCATCATCTCCATGACTTCCGCCGCCGTGCTGAAGACAAATTCGGCGCGGCGCTCCGGGACCGGCATCCGGTAAAAGAAGCCAATCGAAAGCCATTTTCCTGACCGGCCGAGGACAAACTCGTCTGCGGTGAGCTTGGGATCCTCGGGGTCGTAGGCTTCCTGGATGACAACATAGGGACCACCGCGATCTTTGTCGGGAAACTCCGCCGCGCCCTTCCAGGTGGCGAGGCTGGCCAGTCGCACAATGGCGAAATCGTTGGTGATGGAATGCAGATTGAGGTTGCTCATGGTGGGAAAGTCTAGGGTGAGGAGGCCGTGGCCTGGCTGGAGCTGGCATCGGGAGTCTGCCATCCGCCTCCCAGGGCCCGGTACAGCTGGACGACGCTGATCAATTCCGTTCCGACCGCGCGGGCGAGTTCGAGTTCGGCGGTGAACAGTTCCTGTTCGCTGTAGAGAACCTCCAGATAGCTGGTGACGCCGCCGGTGTATCGGATGTTGGCCAGGTCGGCCGCCTCCCGACGGGCTTGGGTGCTCTGTTCCTGGCGGACGGTGAACTCCTTCGATTTCTGGTATTGGATGAGGCTGTCCGACACATCCCGGAACGCCCCCTGGATGGTCTTCTGGTACTGCGAAACGGCTTCGTCAAAGCGGGCTTTGGCGAACTTGTACTGCCCCGTCAGTCGTCCCCCGGTAAACAGGGGAAGCGTCAGGGCCGGGCCGAACTGCCAGACTTTGGCCGGGGCGGTGAACAGGTCGTTGAGCGATACGCTCTGGTAACCGAAGGCACCGGTCAGGGTGAGTTCCGGAAAAAAGGCGGCCTTGGCCTCACCGACATTCGCATTGGCGGCGATCAATTCCTCCTCGGTTGCCTGGATGTCGGGACGTCGCTCCAGCAGTGACGAGGGAATTCCGGGCGGCACATCGGCGCGCAACGGCTGTTCGCGAAGTGCAATGCCGCGCTGGATGGGGCCTGGGTTCCGCCCCATCAGGATGCAGAGTTCGTTTTCCTTCTGCTGCTGCCGGCGCTGAACGTCCACGATGGTGGCCTCCGCGGTGGCCACGAGCACGCGGGCCTGGACGACGTCCTGGAGCGACGCCACGCCCCCTTCTTCGCGGGCGGTGGTCAGGGCCAGGGAATTGGTCCGGATGGAATAGGACCGGCGGGCAATCTCGAGTTCGTAATCCAATTCCAGCAATTCGAGGTATCCCGCGGCCACGGCGGCCACCAACTGCTGGCGGACCGTCCGTTGGGCCGCCTCGGTGGCGAGCAGACGGGCACGGGCGGCCTGGTTGGCGCGGCGGATCTTGCCCCAGAGATCCACCTCGTAGGTCGACATGGAGGCGTAGACCGTGCCGTAGTTGGCGGTGGGATCGGTTCCCTGGGGGATCGGCGTCGGTCCGACTTCGGAACCGCGGGACATGGTGACGTTCCCGCCTACTCCGACACTGGGAAAAAACCGGGATCGGTTCACCTGGGCAGTGGCTTCCGCCTGAAGAACGCGCGCGGCGGCAATCCGGATGTCCCAATTGTTGGTGAGGGCCTCGTGTACGTACCCGCGAAGCTGGGGATCGCCAAAAACGTCCCACCAACCGAGGTCGGCAAACGTGTTGGTGCCGCCCGACAGGGCCGGTCCGGTCTCCGCGGTCCGGTATGCGGCAGGCTCATCCACGGCGGGCCGCTTGTAGTCGGGGCCCACGGCGCACCCGGCGGCCCACAGGACGGCCAGCACGGCGAGGGTGCCCAGGACAGGTCGGAGGGGAGAGAACGGCTTCATCAGTGCGCCCCTCCTTCCTTAACCACAGGCTTGGGCGGCGGACTTCCGCGTTCCACAATCCGCTGCACGAAAACGTAACAGACCGGGATGATGAACAGTCCCACCACCGTGGCGACGGTCATGCCATAGACCACGCCCGTGCCCATGGTGCTGCGGGAGGCAGCGCCGGAACCGGTGGCCAGCATCAGCGGCACGCAGCCCAGGATGAAGGCGAAGGACGTCATTAGAATTGGCCGGAGCCGGAGTTTCGATCCCTCCACCGCGGCGTCCAGCAGCTCCTTGCCTTCTTCGCGTCGCATTTTGGCAAACTCCACGATCAGGATGGCGTTCTTGGCCGCCAAACCAATCAGCATCACCAGGCCGACCTGGGCATAGACGTTGAGGTCGA
>JBGAPN010000492.1:0-3921 GCA_044221235.1 Limisphaerales bacterium | reverse complement strand
AACCCACCCCCGCCGCTGGCCGATATGGCGCGCCGTTCGCCCGCGAGCCACTGGCCCGGCAAAGGGTTTTTCCCGGCATTTGCCCTGGTGCTCTGGTCGACCCTCGCCGCCGCCGGAGTCTCCGCGGCGGCCCCGTGGTTTGCCGCCTGGGCCCAGAGCAGCCCGCCCCTCTGGCTGAGCTGCCTGGTCGCCGGACTGCTTCCCTGGATCGATTTTCTCGAACACCGTTTCAACTCGAAACTTTCCAGTGAAGGGGCCACGCCCTTCAAACAAGCCTTCCTCGACTCCATCTATTGGACCCGGGCCCTCGGCGTGCTGTTGTTCGGGATGGGGCTCGTCGGTGCCATCGTCCACGTCGTGAGCACCGGATGGCACGCGGGATCCGCCGAGGCCGTTCGTGACGGCATCCTCACGCTGTTGAAGACCTGGCTTCCTGCCTCCCTCAGTGCCACCGCCGCAGTGCTCCTCGCCAGTGCCGTAAATGGAACACTGCTTCGGCCACCGCGTTCGCGCCTGTTGGGAATTGTCGCCGGCCCGGTCTCAATCCTCTTGCTGATTCCCGCCGTCATTCTGGTGGCCCACGTCTGTGGACACGTCATCCTGAAGTCACTCGGAATTCCGCAGTCACCCGCATCACAATCCCTGCCGCCCCGGGCCACGCTCGGAGGACTCCTCCTGCTGCTCCAACTCGGGCTCGCCTATTTCGCGAATGCTCTGTCGTGGGTGGATGAGCCGTTGATCCAGGCCCATCTCGGCCGGATCGCGCGGCTCCAGGCGGCCTTTTCCCCGGCGCGGGTCACGGCATGTCTTGATCGCTGGTGCCGCATGTTGTCCGAACCGCACGGTGTCGACGGCAAATCCTGCGGCATGGCGAAAATTGTCCGACTCGCACTGTGGCGGGATGTCATCGGCTTCATCCCGCTCTACACCGCATTGTTCGCATTCGGACTCTGGTACGCTGCCGTTCCGCTGCAATGGAGCCACGCCTGGCCGTGGTTGAGCACGCTCTGGTGGCTGGTTCCACTGACGGCCGCCGCCGCGGATTATTTCGAGGACGCCTGCCACTTACGTTTTCTGCGACAACACGAGCACGGCCTTCCCATCAGCAGGGTCCTGCCGGCCGTTTCCTGCCTGCTGTCCCTGATCAAGTTTGTTGCCAGCGGCGCCGCGGTGCTGGGCATCCTGGCGGCAATCGTCTGCGCCAGCGGACAAATCGCGGCTGCTCCTCAGGACTTCGGGTGGCGCGGCGTCGCGGCCATTGGAGTCACCGTCATCACCGCCCTGGTCACGGCGCTGCTGGGTGCCTGGGGAATTGCCTATCGGCTCGTCAATCGCCAGGCCCGGACCCAGCTCGAGGGAGCGGGTCCTGTCACGGACACCTCCACCCCGACAGAGGGACTGAATTAGTTCGTTTCCATCCACCCCGTCTTACCGCGCCTGACCGACATCGGATTCTTCCCCATGCTTTGCCGAATCGCTTCCGTCATCGGAATGCTCCTGGCGTTTCCGCTCCTGCTCGCCGGTGGGCCGCCGCTTCCCAAGACCTCTCCGTCCCGCGCCGGCTTTTCTGCGGACCGGCTCCGGACTGTGGACTCCTACTGCGATGGACTGGTGAACTCGGGACGGTATTCCGGGCTCGTGGTCCTGATCGCACGGGACGGCCGGATTGTGGAATGGCGGGGCACCGGATTTCTCGACCGCAACTCCGGCGCTCCCATGGAGAAGGACAGTATTTTTGCCATCGCCTCGCTCTCCAAGATCATCACCTCAGTGGCCGCCCTGATGTTGGTGGAGGAAGGACGGCTGACCCTGCGGGAACCCATTGCGAAGTTCCTGCCGGAGTTTGCCAATATGAAGGTGCTGGTGGGCGGCACAGCGGATGCCCCGGAACTGGTGGACGCCCGACAGCCCATCACTCTGCATCACCTGCTGACCCACACGGCGGGTTTCAGCGCCTTTGATCCCACCAACGCCCCGGTCCTTGCCGAACTCCGACGCCGTCGCCCCGGGACCCCAGCCACGTTGCGTGCCATGGCTGAATCCCTGGCTGCATTTCCCCTGCAGTCCCAGCCGGGCGAGGCATGGATCTATGGTCCCTCCACCGACCTGGTGGGAGCTCTCGTCGAGCAGGTTTCCGGAATGCCGTTTGACCGGTTCTTGGAGCAGCGGCTTTTCCGACCCCTGCACCTGCTCGACACCGGCTTTTCCGTTCCCGCGGAAAAGCAGTCGCGTCAGGTGTCCATGGATGTGCGGCAGCCGGACGGCTCGCTCCAGACGCAGCCTCCGCGAATTGGCGCTGCATGGCCTTCCGGTGGAGGCGGCCTGTTTTCCACGCCGTCCGACTATCTCCGGTTCGCGCAAATGCTGCTCAACGGTGGCGAACTCGACGGCGTCCGCATCCTGAGTCCGAAGACGGTGGCGCTGATGACGCAGGATCATCTTCACGGTCTGTCGAAGCCGACCCGAATCTACCCGGCGTCGGACGGCTTCGGGTATGGCGTGGAAGTCCGCACCGACCTGGCCCGGGGCCAGTGGCTGGGCTCGGAGGGAACCTTTGGGTGGAATGGTGCCACCACCTGCTACTGCGCCTGGGATCCCCGGGAAAAACTGATCGCCCTGATCTGGGCGCAGCACCAGCCCAACGCGGAGTTCGAGCTGTACGAGCATTTCAACAATCTGCTGTACGGTGCCCTCGTCGAGACCCGGTGAACGTCCTTTTCACTTCCCCTTCACCCACAGCTTAACCATCCAAAGCGTCACCTTCGCTCCGCTACGCCGCCGCGCTCCACCGACCGCAGCCCCCCTCTCCCTCGCCCACTCTCCCACCGGCGTTCCCTTTCCCCGAGTTCCACTTTCCCTGGGATTGCCCGAAGTCCTGCTCCGACGGAGACTGACGGCGTGTCCACCTTTCGCTCGCCGCGGTTGAATGCGATTCCACACTCAATGGAAGCCGGTGAAATCCGTTTGATTTCGAGGTCGCTGTGCCGGGGAACGGCTCTGTTGCTCGCTTTGGTGCTGGGAATGCTCCGGGCGGCGGCCGGGTCCACCTATTTTCCGCCGCCCGACAGCGAGGGTGGCTGGCGCACCACGAAGAACGCCAAAGAAACCCGCCAGCGCGCCGGCCTGGATGCGGCGGCGCTGGACCTGGCCTATCGTTTTACCGAACGCTGTTCACAGAACGGCGGCCTGTTGGTCGTCCGACATGGGTATCTCGCGTTCGAACGCTATTTCGGGCGCGCCGGGCGCAACGTGAATCCGGATATGGCATCCACCGGCAAGGCCTACACCAGCATCGCCTGCGGCATCATGTTGGAGGAATTCCGCGACCGGATTCCGGACGGGCTTAACACGCGGGTCTTCACCGCCGCCTACCTTCCCGAGGCCCTGGCCCTGGATGATCCGAGGCGCGCCGACATTGCGCTCGGGCAATTGCTCTGCATGAGCGCCGGCTACTGGGGAGAAGGCGGCGCGCCGACGGCAATCGTGATGGGACAGGTTCAGTCATTGAAGGCGGTTCCGGGCCAGGACATCCGAAACCTCGACGAATCCTCGCTCAAAGTGCCCCTGTGGACCAATGCCGGCGCCGGCTACTCCTATTCCTCACCTGCCCCCCATATCGCGAGCATGGTGCTGCGTCATGTCACCGGGATGGAACTTCAGGACTACATCCAGGAACGCCTGGCCCGGCCCATGGGTTGGGGCCCGTGGGGTTATTGCTTGAATCGTGACGGATTCCGCATGCCGCACGCCAACGGCGCCGGCAGCATCGCAGTGCACGCCACTGACGCGCTTCGGTTCGGCTATTGCCTGTTGCACCAGGGCCAATGGGCCGGACACCAGCTCGTTCCCGCCGATTACATCGCTAAATGCGCGCAATCTTCGCCCTACAATCCCCACACGCCCTTCAGCCTCCAATTTGAG
>JBGAPN010000491.1:0-3923 GCA_044221235.1 Limisphaerales bacterium | reverse complement strand
GTCGGCGTCATTGATCCTGGAGGCCATCCGTGGCGAGCTCGTGCGTCGCCAGGCCTCCGGAGCGGCGGCTGAAGTTCCCGCTCCGGCCCAATAACTCTGCTGGTATTGTTCGGTTGACGGTTTTGGACCGGTTTTACGGGCCGAAACCATGCTGGATTTGAAGAGAAACAAACTATGCCCGTTCGCATTTACGAAATCGCCAAGGAATTGAAGCTGGAGAACAAGGTGGTGCTCTCCAAGGCGAAGGAACTGGGCATTGCCGCGGCCAAGGTCGCATCGAGTTCGCTGGACAAGATCACCGCGGAGTATCTCCGGGACCAATTGCTTCCGATGGTTTCGTCCACGGATGCACAGCCTGCAGCCGAGCCGGCACCGTCCGCGCCTCCGGCCGAGCCTGATAAACCAGTCATTATTGTGCCTCCAGCTCCGCCGAGTCCGGTCGCCGAGGAACCGGAGGAGGCACCTGTAGAGGAGGTTGTCGAGGAGTCCGTGGCGGCTGAGCTGACTCCGGTCCTTCCTCCGGCTCCGGAGGCTCCTGCCGTTCCGTCAGTGGAACCCCGGGTGCCGGTTCCGGCCACGCCCCCTTCGCCGCCGCCTGCGATCCCGATTCCCTCCGCACCAACTCCGCCAACGGCGGCGCCCACCGCGGCCCTCCCGGCGTCACCCACTCCACCTCCCCCGGCACCCCCGGTCCCTCCCACGGTTCCGGCGACGCCTCCGGTTCCCCCCGCGCCCCCGACACCTCCTCCCGGCCCCCGGGTTGGCGACTTGGTGGGTCGGGTCAACCTCGATCGTTTTCAAAGGGGAGGTCGCGGAGGAGGTGGACCTGGCTCAGGGGCTTCCGGCAGTGGCCAGGGGCAGGGGCCCGCACGGGATGACCGGGGACGGGGCCCTGGAGACCGCGACCGTGATCGCGATCGTGGCAGACCTGGGCAGGGCGGTCCGGCCCGACCTTCGCCTACTCCGGCGTCCCGACCGGCGCCGCCGCGGATTCTGATGCCCGCCAATGCCCCGGTGATCATCATGAAACCGCCCATTGCGATTCGCGAATTGGCGGAGAAGATGAATCGACGGGCGTTCCAGATCATTGCGGACCTCATGAGCATGGGGGTGTTCGTGACGGTCAACCAAACCATCGACGCCGAGGTGGCCCAACGCCTGTGCGCGAAGAATGGCTTCCGGTTCGAGACCGAACGTCGCGACCTGGTCACCCACAAGACCAACATCCAGCCCCGCGAGCCGAAGATCGAGCTCGACCAGGACGACACGGTGGAGGACCTGCGTCCCCGGGCTCCGGTGATTACGATCATGGGGCATGTCGACCACGGAAAAACCACGCTCTTGGACCGGATCCGGAAGTCCGACGTGGCTGCCGGGGAAGCGGGCGGCATCACCCAGCACATCGGTGCCTACACCATCGCGTATCCCCATCCGGTCACCGGCAAGGTGGAACAACTGACGTTTCTCGACACTCCGGGTCACGCCGCGTTCTCGGCGATGCGGGCCCGCGGTGCCAATGTCACGGACATCGTTGTCCTGGTGGTGGCCGCCAACGATGGCGTCATGCCGCAAACGGTGGAGGCCTTGTCCCACGCCCGTGCCGCGCGTGTGCCCATCATCGTGGCGGTGAACAAATGCGATCACCCTGCGGCGAACGGACTGAAGGTTCGACAACAACTCCAAGACAAGGGACTGGTTCCGGACGATTGGGGCGGCGACACGCTCTACGTGGATTGCTCAGGCCTCACCGGTGTGGGCGTCGACAAGTTGATCGAAAGCATCCTGCTTCAGGCGGAATTGCTCGAACTCAAGGCCAATCCCAACCGCAAGGCCAAGGGCAACGTGATCGAATCCGGCATTGAACCGGGCGGTCCAGTGGCCACGGTCCTCGTCCGCAAAGGAACCCTGCGCCAGGGCGATGTGATCATCTGCGGCGAGCACTACGGCCGTGTTCGGTCCATGATGGATGAAGAGGGACGCCGTCTGAAGGAAGCGGGACCGTCGGTTGCTGTCCGGGTCCTAGGATTAAACGGTGTGCCTGAGGCCGGTTCCGAATTCAGCGCGGTCGAGCACGAAAAGGCGGCCCGCGATCTCGCGGAAGAGCGGCAGCAGGAACGCAAAAAGTCCAGCCTCGACGGTGGCCGGCCCAAGCGCCAGACGCTGGAGGATATCTTCGGCCGCATCGATGACCAATCCGCCAAAGTACTCAAGGTCATCGTCAAGGCCGACACCCAGGGTTCGGTGGAGGCCATTTGCGAGGCACTGGAGAAGATTGAGTCGATCAAGGTTTCGCTGGAAATCATCCGCGATGCGGTGGGTGCCATCACGGAGAGCGATGTGCTGCTCGCGAGCTCTGCCGACGCCGTCATTCTCGGGTTCCATACCCGGGTGGACAGCAGCGCTGCCGAAGCGGCAAAGCGGGAGGGTGTTCAGATTAAACTGTATGCCATCATTTACGAACTGATCGACCAAGTGAAGGAGGCCATGGCGGGCCTTCTCGACCCGCTGCAGAAGGAAGTGGTGGTGGGTCAGGCCGAAGTCCGGAAGGTGTTCGAGCTCTCCAAGGGCGGCAAAGTGGCCGGCTGCTATGTGTCTTCCGGGAAACTGATCCGCGGCAAGATGCGTGTCCGACGCCGGGGCCACGTCATCTACGAAGGTGTTTCCCTGACCTTGAAGCGCTTCCAGGACGAGGTGAACGAGGTTCGCTCGGGCATTGAATGTGGTGTTCGCCTGGACGGGTTCGATGACCTCCAGGAGGGAGATCTGGTCGAGTGTTACACCATCGAGAAGGTGGCCCAGAAGTTGTCGTAACACTGTTTGGACGGGATGGCTCACCGTTGGGGAGCCTTCCCATTCCGTTCGTGGATGCCGCCATGGAAACTAACAACCGCCGTCTTGCCCGGGTCCGCGAACTTCTGAAACAGGAAGTGGCCGAGGTGATCCGTCAGGAGATGTCCATCGAAGAGGTGGGACTCCTGACCGTTAATGACGTTGGCGTGGCCCGCGACCTTCGCTCGGCGATCGTCTTCCTGGGATTCGTCGGCAAACCGGCCCAGCGAAAGCAGGCCTTGGCCACGCTTGCGGAACGGGCCAAGTGGATCCAGTCCCGCGTTGGAGGGACCATCCGGTTGAAGTTTACGCCGGAACTTCGATTTCAGATTGATGACTCGATCGAACAGGGAAACCGGGTGCTCGCGATTCTCGATGAACTCGAGCATCCCCGTGCCGGCTCACCGGAGTCCGGACAGCGCTGAGGCGATGATCCTCGGTGCATTTCTGAATTCATGAAATCCGCTCCCAAGCCCGTTCGGGACCTTTTGGAAGCCCTTTCGGGTGCCCAGACCGTTTGTGTGGTCGGTCATATTCGCCCCGATGGGGACTGTATCGGCTCACAGTTGGGACTGGCCCTGGCGCTGGAGGGCGCGGGGAAGGACGTGACCGTTTGGAACGACGATGGCTGTCCGGACAAGCTGCGAATCCTCGATCCCGAGCGCCGGGTGAAGCGGCCGCAGTCGGGCCAGCGTTTCGACGCCGTGGTGGCAACCGATTGCGCGAGTTTTGAACGTCTTGGACGGTGTGGTGAGCAAACCAAGGATCGCAAGGTCTTCATCAACATCGACCACCACGCCAGCAACACGCGATATGCGGACATCAACTGGATCTCCCCCAAGGAACCGAGTACCGGGGAATTGGTCTATGACTTGTGCGGATGGGCGGGTTGGAAAATAAACAAACCGATGGCCGACTGCCTGTTTGCAGCGGTCAGCACCGACACCGGCAGCTTTCAGTACTCCACGACCACACCCGAGACGCTGGAAGTGGCGTCGAAGCTGGTCAGTGCCGGTGCGGACTTGGGGCGTCTGTGCGAGGCCATCTACCAGAGTTATCCCATCACCCGGGTCCGCTTATTGCGGCACGTTTAT
>JBGAPN010000490.1:0-3933 GCA_044221235.1 Limisphaerales bacterium | reverse complement strand
GGAAGGTGCTGGCGGGAGAAGCTCCCCGCGATGCGTGAAGGTGTGGGCTGGGACGAAGAGGGTTTAGACGGGGCCCCAGGGCACTGCGGCCCTACCTGGGGTAGAGTGTTGAGCTGGTTTGCGGGAGTGCTGGGGTCCTGGTGCGGCGGATCCGGTATGTGGAACCCGCCAGCGGCACCGAGTACGCGTATCTCACCAATGAAATGACCCTGCGCCCCGGTCTGATCGCCTTCCTCTACAAACTGCGCTGGGACGTGGAGAAGGTCTTTGACGAACTCAAAAACAAGCTGGGCGAACAACAGGCCTGGGCCAGTTCCCCCACCGCCAAGGCGGCGCAAGGACAACTGATTTGTCTGCTCCACAACCTGCTCCAGATCGTGGAGGCCCGGCTGAAAGGCGAAGGCATCGAGAATCAGGCCGAGATGGCCCGCAGGCAAAAGACCCTGGCCCAAACCCAGGCGCTGGCCGCGGCCGCGGGTCGGACATTGCCCACACCCGTCGTGGCCCTCCAGCGCCTCACACAACGCTCCGTCAAACTGCTCCGCTGGCTACGGTCCAGCTTCGCCGAACGACTTTCCTGGGACGCCGTCACGCCTCGCCTCAGGACCCTATACGCCACGCTTTAGCTCCAATCTTTGGACACTGTTCTTTATCCCGTTTTGGACCCCTCCGGGCGTGGGCAGAACGGGAACAAGTTCACCGGCTACTTGAGAGCATCGACGCACTGGATTGCGTGTGGAGGAAACCAGATGGGATCGGTCGCCACCTCTACGCCCTGACGTCGAGCCAGCAAGGCCAACCCGCAATGTGCCCAACACCACGATTGTTGGACAGAGGAGTAGCCATCGAGATTGACCACGCATTCCCGATCATTTGCCTCGGTCGCGCCGTGTTTCTTGGCCTGCTCCCACAGCTTCTCAAAATCCTTCTTCTGGTTCTTGCGGAATGCGTCCCAATCGCCTTTGAGCCACGGTGCGACCAACTGTTGGGTGGAAGCTTTGAACGCAATGTCTTTGTGGGCCTTCCAAATGATCTCCGCTTCTGCTTCCGCCTTGGCTCGGTCTCCGAGGATCGAATGTTTGAGCATCCCCGTCCAGGCACTCGCATACAGCTCGCCATCGTCCCGTGGATGATGACCATTGGCTCCAGCGGAATCGACCACCCGCTCGGCCAACTTTTTGATGCGGGCGTCTCCGCACGAGAAGATCGCGCAGTGCAAAAGCAGCAGGTCGTGCAGAGGCCGCTTTTCAAACTTGGTCGAAAGGGTCTGCATCTCCATTCCACGATCCACGAACGGTCCGACCTGCCGCTGGATCTCAGCGGGTGGCGTTTTCGACAGCCATTGCATCCAAATCCATCCAAGGCACCCGACCGAACGCGTTCTCCCATCTCCGAAGCCTTTCTCTTTGAGATAGGCCAACGAAATCTGATCAAGCGCCGCTCCAAACTGGGCCATAATCCCCCAGACTTCAGCGTTGTTTGCCAAGTTCAATGTTTTGATGTCCATAATGCTTTAAGCGAGACCATATAGAGGACCTGCCCCTTTATTTTTTCCAGAATGCAAATCCACCAAGTAAATAAAAGAACAGGTCATTTAATGCTATTGAATCACATCAGCCTCTTGTACTCAGCGCCGACATGGTAACATCACCAATCATTAGCAGTCCGCGTGGGATTGGCACGTAGAGGAATTTGTGTCGCTCGACGAGCGCCTACAGGAATTGTTTTGAACGGTCCACACAGAATAGACCGGGGACAGGACAACTGACCGGAATAGACTGGGGACAGGACAACTGACCGGGAGAATTCGCGCTATCCGCCGAGGATTGCACCTTACCCCTGATTCGCATCCCGGGCCGATGCGACCTCAAGGTCGCGGAGGAACTCTTAACTCTACCTCTCCGCCGACTTTCTAAGGTTCGTGTGGTTGGTGTCGTTCGTGGTTCCTCTCCGGAATTGAACCACGAACCACACGAACCACACGAACGGATTGGGGCTATGAACCGTAGACGACGGGGGAACGAGATGCTGGCCGGCTTTTCCCGGTGGACCCCGCCGGCGTGGGGCGAGATTCGCCCGGTCGGGGAAGGTCCGCCGGTTGACAATCCGTCCCGCATGGTGGAGTTGGAGGGCCCATTGACCTCGTCCGTGCTCGCTCCGTCGCCCCATGCCGATCGTCCTGCTGTGCTGCGCGCCCAAGGAGTGGTGCGTCGGCTCGGTGGACGGCCGGTGCTCCGGGGCGTGTCGCTCACCCTCGCGCCCGGGGAACGGCTGGCCCTGCTTGGGCCCTCCGGCAGCGGGAAGACCACGCTGCTCAACTGCCTCGGCGGTGTGGACCGCCCGGACGAGGGGCGTATCGAGTTCTCCGGGATGAGCCTGGGAACACTCGACGCCGATGGTCTGGCATCGCTGCGCCGGCACCGGATCGGCACCATCTTCCAATTCTTTCACCTGCTTCCCACGCTGACGGCCGCGGAAAATGTGGAACTGCCGTTGCAACTGAACGGAGTGCCCGCGATGGAACGCCTGGCCCGTGTGACCCGGTTGCTGGAGCGCGTGGGCGTCACGCACCGGGCGGAGGCCCGTCCCGCCCAGCTTTCGGGCGGCGAAATGCAGCGGGTGGCCATCGCCCGGGCCCTGGCGCACCGGCCCGACCTGCTGCTGGCGGACGAACCCACCGGGAACCTGGATACGCGGAATGGAGCCAATATCCTGGCGCTGCTCCGGGAACTGTCAGAGGAATCGGGAACCGCGCTGGTGCTGGTCACGCACAGCACCGAGGCGGCGGCCATCTGCCACCGCGAGCTGGAATTGCGCGACGGCGAAGTGGTCGCGGAACGGAGGGGCTTCCGCGCATGAGCCGACCGCCCGAGTCGCCGCGGTTGCTGGGCTTGTTGTGGCGGCGGTTCTCCTGGCGCCACTGGCTCCTCGCACCGGTCCAGTCCGCGCTGCTGGTCGCGCTGCTGTCGCTGGGGGTCGGCGTATTCCTCTCCATCCGTCTCGCCAACCGTGCCGCCGTTGCCAGCTTCCAGAACTTCACCGACCTCCTCACCGCGGAGAGCGACGGACTCATCGCCGCGCCGTCGGGAATGCTCCCGGAATCGGTGCTGACCGAGTTGCGGCAGGCCCTGGGGAATCTTCCGGTCCGGATGATTCCCGTCCTGGAATCCACCGCCGCGCATCCCCGGACCCGGGACGATGAAGGCATCGGCACGCGCGGTTCGTTCCAGATCCTGGGCGTGGACCTGATGGCGCTGGGCAATCTCTCGGATCGCCGGAAGACGGACCGTCCGTGGCTGGGACAATCCGCTCCCGCAACGAGCGGACCGGTTGGTTCCGGCGCACGGGCCGCGGCGGAACCGCCCCCGGGAACGCTCTGGGATTCCTGGCGGGATCCGCTCGCGGTGTACGTCAGCGAGTCTCTGGCGCGGGGTGACGGGCTGAAACTCGGGGATCCGCTGCCGTTGGTCGTCAACGAGTCGATCGTGACGTTTCGCATCGGTGGCATCATTCCGAACGACCCCGGTCAACCCCAGGTTCCCACCCGCCTGCTGGTCATGGATCTTCCGGCGCTGCAGCGTTGGACCGGATTCACCGGACAACTGAGCCGCGTGGAGTTTGTGCTCGAGGACGGACCGCGGCGGACGGAACGGTGGGCCGAAATCCGTGACCGGTTGGAGTCCCTGTCCCAGCCACCTGGCGCTTCCGGTCCGCGCTGGAAGGTGTCGTCGCCTGCCGATCGTCGGGCCAGCGGCGAGATGATGACCCGGGCGTTCCGCCTGAACCTGACGATCCTGTCCATGCTCGCCCTGGTGGTGGGGCTGTACCTCGTGTTCCAGGCTCTCGACGGGGCCGTGGTGCGCCGGCGCGAGGAGATTGCCGTACTCCGTTCGCTGGGCGTTGCCTCGCGCACGATCCAGCGGGCGTGGCTGG
>JBGAPN010000489.1:0-3943 GCA_044221235.1 Limisphaerales bacterium | reverse complement strand
CCTGGCGTCGGCGTTGTTTTGCGGCGGCACCGCCTCACGGCTCGATCGGTTGGCCATCCGCCGTACGGTGCTCGGACTGGGTCTGACCCTGTTCCTGGGCGCGGCCCTCCGCCTGTTGACTCTACCTGTCCAGATTTGATCCGCCCCCTGCGTGAGACTGACACATGAATCCAGAACAACAGCGACTTCAGGACTCCGTAAATCCCGCCACCCCGTGGAAGAAATGGGGACCCTACCTCAGCGAACGGCAATGGGGAACCGTGCGCGAGGACTACAGCGAGGACGGCAACGCCTGGAATTATTTTTCCCACGACCAGGCCCGTTCGCGGGCCTACCACTGGGGCGAGGACGGCATCGCTGGAATCTCCGACCAGCGCCAGCGCCTGTGCTTTGGCATCGCCCTCTGGAATGGGCGCGACCCGATCCTCAAGGAACGGCTCTTCGGCCTCACCAACAGCGAAGGCAATCACGGGGAGGACGTGAAGGAGTACTATTTCTACCTCGACAGCACGCCGACCCATTCCTACCTCAAATATCTCTACAAGTACCCACACGCCCCCTTTCCCTACGACGAACTGGTCAACGGAAACCACGGACGCAGCCGGACCGAACCTGAGTTTGAACTCATCCACACCGGCGCCTTCCGCGAGAACCGTTACTTCGACGTCGTGGTCGAGTACGCCAAGGAATCACCCGAGGACATCCTGGTCCAAGTCACCGTGCACAATCGCGGTCCGGAGGCGGCCGAGATTCACCTCCTCCCGACGCTGTGGTTTCGAAACCGCTGGTCGTGGGGACGCCAGAATCCCCGCCCCTCAGCGACGGCCGTCTCCAGTCCTCCGGGCGCCATCCATGCCCGGGAAGCCGAACTGGGCGACCGGTACCTCTACGTGGAGTCTCCGGCCCCGCTCCTCTTCACCGAAAACGACACCAACGAGAAGCGGATCTTTGGGCGCGAGAATGCGTCTGCGTACGTAAAGGACGGCATCAACAATTGCGTCGTCCACGGGAAGGCCGACGCCGTCAACCCGGCCGGAACCGGAACCAAGGTGTCCTCCCATCATCGGTTGTCTGTACCACCTGGGGCGGCCTCCACGCTGCGCCTGCGCTTGACCCCGGTCGCCCCGGCGGAGCTCGGGAAAACGTATGGAGACGCCTCCGGCGCCTTCGGATCCCATTTCGAGGAGGTGTTCCAACAGCGGCGAAATGAGGCGGACCAGTTTTACGCCGGTGTCATTCCTCCGGCGTTGAGTCCCGATGCGGCCAACGTCATGCGCCAGGCACTCGCCGGCATGCTGTGGTCCAAGCAATTCTATTACTTCGACGTCAATCGATGGCTGGAGGAGCGGGGTGCGGATCCGTACCTGCCGGGATCCAAGCAGGCCCCGCGCAACGGACACTGGCATCACATGTACAATGCCGATGTGATCTCCATGCCCGACAAATGGGAATACCCGTGGTACGCGGCCTGGGACCTGGCATTCCATGTCCTTCCGCTGACCCTGGTCGACCTGGACTTTGGGAAGGAGCAGCTCGGGCTGATGCTCCGGGAGAATTACCTGCACCCGAACGGCCAGATTCCCGCCTATGAATGGAATTTCGGTGACGTGAACCCGCCCGTCCATCCCTGGGCGACCATCTTCACCTACCGGCTGGAGAAGGTCCGCACCGGCCGGGGAGACATTGATTGGCTCGAACGGACCTTCCAGAAGCTGCTGCTGAATTTCACCTGGTGGCTGAACCGGAAGGACCGCTCGGGCCGGAACGCGTTTGAGGGAGGCTTCCTGGGTCTCGACAACATTGGCGTCTTTGACCGCAGCTCGCCGCTGCCCACCGGGGGGTATCTCGAACAGGCCGATGGCACGGCCTGGATGGCGCTCTACAGCCTCAACATGCTGGAGATCGCGGGCGAGCTCGCCATGGAGAAGCCCGGTTATGCGGACATGGTTCTGAAGTTCGTCCACCATTTTGTTTCCATTGCCTCGGCGACCATTCATGCCGGGGGAAATACCGGCATGTGGGACGAGGAGGACGGGTTCTTTTACGACGTCCTGCAGCGGCCCGACGGCCAGGCCGAACGGCTCAAGGTCCGTTCCATGGTCGGACTACTGCCCCTGTGCGCCGTCACTGTCTTCGAGCCGGGCTTCTCGGAGAAATACCCTGAAGTCAGCGCCCGCCTCCGGCGGTTTCTGGAGGCCCGACCGGAACTGACCACCTTCATCCATGACCCTCTCAAACCTGGGCTCCAGGGTCGCAGACTCGGGGCAATCCTGGACGAATCCAAACTTCGCCGGGTGCTGGCCCGGATGCTGGATGAGAAGGAATTTTTGAGTCCATATGGGATCCGATCCCTTTCACGGGAACACGCCGACCACCCGTTCGTCACCCATGCCGGCGGGCAGGAGTACCGTGTCGGATACGTGCCCGGCGAATCCGACTCCGGCATGTTCGGCGGCAATTCGAACTGGCGGGGACCCATCTGGTTTCCCGTCAATGCCCTCCTCATCCGCGCCTTGCTTCAATACCACGCGTACTACGGGGATGGCTTCCAGGTGGAGTTTCCCACCGGCTCCGGCCGGAAACTGAACCTTTATCAGGTGGCGGATGCGATCGCGGGACGTCTCGCCTCCATCTTTCTAGCGGATGCGCAGGGCCGCCGGCCGGTGTTTGGCGCGGAGAAGCAGTTTCAGGAAGACCCTCTGTGGAAGGAGTACATACCCTTTTACGAATACTTTCACGGAGACACCGGAGCCGGGCTCGGAGCCAGTCATCAGACGGGCTGGACCGGACTCATCGCCCGGAGTCTGCATTTGTTTGCCACCACCACCTCGGAACAGGTGCTGGAGCTTGGCAAGGTCGCCGCAGTATCGGAAACCGCGCCTCCTGCCGAAGCGCGCCGGGTTGCATCCCGCAAACCCAAGTCGGGGAAGTCCGCGGGATAGGACCATGCCCGGCCACCTGCATCCGGTCCTTCATTCATGACCACCTCCCCAACCAGTCCCGCTCCCGTTTCCCGTCTGCAGCGAATGGTGCCGGCGCTGCGCTGGATGGGTTCATATGATCGGAGCTGGTGGAAGCACGACCTGGTGGCAGGTATCACACTGGCGGCCTACCTTCTCCCGGCCGGCCTAGGAGACGCATCGCTGGCGCGACTGCCGCCTGAGGCAGGTCTCTACGCCTGTTTGTTCGGGGTGCTGGTATTTTGGCCGTTTACCAGCGCACGCCATACCGCCATCTCCGTCACCTCCGCCATCTCACTGCTCATCGGAGCCTCGCTGGGCGACCTCGCCGGCGGGGACCCCGTCCGGTTTGGAGCCCTGGCATCCGGCACGGCACTGCTGGTGGCCGTCATCGCGCTTGCCGCATGGCTCGCCCGCGCCGGGTCCGTGGTGAATTTCATTTCCGAGAGCGTCATGACCGGATTCAAGTGCGGGGTTGCGCTGTTTCTGATCAGCACCCAGCTCCCCAAATTGTTCGGATTTCACGGTTCCCACGGTTCGTTCTGGGTCAACAGTTACCATTTCCTAACCCACCTTCACGAAACCAATCTGGCATCGTTGGCAGTGGGTGGATCTGCCCTGGCCCTCCTCATTTTCGGCAAGGTGTTCCTGAAGAATCAGCCGGTCTCCCTCGCCGTGGTGGTCCTCGGCATTGTCGGGTCCGCCGTGTTTCATCTCGACACGCGGGGTGTTGCACGGCTCGGAGCCATTCCCGGTGGGTTGCCGCCTTTGGGTCTTCCCGCACTCGGAGTTTCTGACCTGAACCAACTGCTCCCGCTGGGACTGGCGTGTTTCCTCCTCGGCGCCATCGAAACGGCGGCCATCGGACGGATGTTCAGTGCCAAGCACGGCGGACGCTTTGACCCCAACCAGGAATTCCTGGCACTCGCCGCCTCCAACGCAGCCGCCGGACTGGGAAAGGGATTCCCCGTCAGCGGTGGCAT
>JBGAPN010000488.1:0-3952 GCA_044221235.1 Limisphaerales bacterium | reverse complement strand
TGCGGGAAGTCCACCATGGCTTCTGACCCTTCTAACGAACGGTGCCTCCAGTGTGGCTTTCTCCTTGGCGACAAGGGCCATTGTCCCCGGTGCCTCGCGGCGGTCCTCGCCTCGGACCTTGCCTCAGAAAGTGATCAGGTCGGACGGGGCGACCCATCCACTCCGCCACCGCTGCTCTCCCTTGGCCCCTACACTTTGCTGGAAGAGATTGCGCGGGGAGGGATGGGAGTCGTCTATCGGGCGCGGCAACCCGAACTTCGACGCCACGTCGCAGTCAAAGTCGTATTGGCCGGGCCATTTGCCGGGCGTGAAACCATCACCCGCTTTCGTACCGAAGCTGAGGCAGCTGCGCGGTTGCGACATCTCAACATCGTCACCGTCCACGAGATTGGCGAATCCGGCGGTCATCATTGGCTCTCCATGGACTACGTCGAGGGGGCCTCCCTGGCAGCCATGACCCGCAACGGTCCGCTGCCGGCATCTTAGGCCGCCCGCTACATGCGGGCGGTTGCCGATGCGGTGGAGCATGCCCATCAACACGGCGTTATCCATCGCGATCTCAAACCGGGAAACGTCATGAACGACACCGACGACCAACCGCGGGTAACGGACTTTGGCCTCGCAAAGCAGTTGGACCAATTGGCCTCGCCAACGCTTTCGGGCCAAGCATTGGGAACTCCGGGATTCGCGGCACCCGAGCAGTTGTCACCGAAGATGGGCCTGGTGGACGCGCGAACCGACGTTTATGGGCTTGGCGCTCTGTTCTACCATCTAATCACCGGGCGACCTCCATTCCAGGCCGGTTCGCTCTCGGAGACCGTCGATCAGGTCGTGAATGCAGAACCTGCTTCACCCAGAACTCTGAATCAGGCACTACCACGAGACTTGGAGACGATCTGTCTCAAGTGCCTGGCGAAAGAGCCAGGGAACCGGTATCCTACAGTGGGAGAGGTTCGGGAGGAAATTGTCCGATGGCTGAATGGAGAGCCAATTACCGCCCGACCTACACCCTCTTGGGAACGAATGGCCCGCTGGGCCCGCCGACGACCAGCACTGGCAGTACTTGGGGTTACGGTCCTCCTGTTGACCATCGCAGTGGCTGTGATCTCCACCTTGTCCGCCGCCTGGCTGGCGCGCGCAAACCGTGAATCAGAGCGCCAGCGGCAGGAGGCGCAGTCCCTTTCCGAGCGACAGGCGTTTCAATTGGCGGAAGCCAGTTTTTCCCGCGGTGACATTTCAGGAGGACTGTCCCGGCTCGCGCAGGTCCTGCGCCGCGATCCCAATAATGCGGTCGCATCCCAACGCCTGATGTCGGCCCTGATCCACCGGTTGTATCTCCTCCTGGTGACGGCGCCTATGGCCCATAGCGAGATGGTCCATCACCTTCGATTCAGTCCGGATGGCCGCTGGCTTGCCACCGCTTCGGCCGACGGCACCGCGCAAATCTGGGATGCGGGCAACGGAAGTTTGGTGCACACGCTCATTCACGGCGGTCCCGTGTGGTGGCTGGATTTTGATCCGAGCGGCCAGTTCCTGGGGACAGCCTGCGCCGATTTGACGGCGCGCATCTGGAATGTGGGAACCGCCGAACCGGTGACGCCACCTCATCAAACCGTGAAGCCCGAGACATTGCCCGATGTGGGTTTCGGTCGAATTGCGCCCTTTGCCGACATCCGTGGGCTGACTGCCTTTTCCTTCAGTCCCGACGGATGTTCCTTCGCTGTCGCCGGACGTCATCGCAGGGCCGAAATCTGGTCTTTTGACGGCCGGGAGGCGCATTTGCAACGGACACTGATGCACAGCAATCACGTTCATAGCGTGAGGTTCAGTCCCGATGGCCGGAGGGTCGCGACATCGTGTTTTGACTCGCACGTGCGTATTTGGAACGCAGAGACCGGTAGCCTTCTGGCTGACCTACCCCACGTGGATCGTACGTTCCGGGCGGAGTTCAGTCCGGACGGCGCGCGCCTCGTCACCGCGGCGCGCGGCGGGTTTGGGCGTCTATGGAACGCCAAGAGCGGCCAATTGCTGCAGGTTCTGACCAACCAAATGGAAGTGACCGTTGCGCATTTCAGCCCCGAAGGTCAGAAGGTGGTCACCGCTTCCGAGGATATCAATGTCAGGGTGTGGGACGTTGGATCCGGCCGACTGTTGTTTCACAGCAAACATCCCGCGCGTGTTACGGAGGCGCGCTTCAGCCCGGACGGTCAATTCATCGCCACGGTGGCTGAGGACCGCAATGTGCGCGTGTTCGACCTGAAAACGGGAGAGTTACACTCCGAGCCCTCTCGCCACGAAGCCGGGGCTCTCGACGTGGTGTTTAGCCCGGATGGAACGAGGCTAGCCCTGCCGCATCGGATCCAATCGGTTCCCTCTCACTTTCCCTACCACTGCGTGACTTGATTCTTCGCTGTAGACAGGCGTTCGAGGACGCAGAAGAACAATCCTTGGTCGAAGCGAATAGATTCAGATCCTGCAAAACCGAGGGTGGATGGATACCACTGACGCTGTCGGCGATTTGAGCCGTACATCGACTGTCGGCAACTGCGCTATCCGCGTGTCATCGATTCAAGCCTCACCGCTTTCGCGCAAGGCGAAGGTTACCACCGCGTCGCTCAACCAAATACCGCGGGCCTTCATTTGCGCCAGGACCCTTCCCAGAGAATCGATTCGGCCCTCGCGTCTTGCCCGAAGCAGGAGGCCAATGGAACCGGTAACCTGCAGGCCACACAGCCTCGCCAGTCGCCTACCGACGGTTTCATCAATGCAGATCGTGCCGACGCCCTCATCCAAGGCCAACTGGATGACGGCAGCCTCGCCTTTGTCCAGAGTGTTGCAGAGCAACGGTGAGGGCTGGACCGCAACAGGCCAGAGGTGGAGCCAGGTGGCTGCGGCAATCTCCACGACGCCAAAGCCCTGCGGGTCGCCGGCTTCAATTTCCTCGATCACCTCCCGAGGCACCAAGATCTCCTCATAAAGTCGTTCCAAGGGTGCCAGCGAGCCGCACCCAGCGACGCATGCCAACAATGGACTGGTGTTGATGACCAACCGCGACGGACTAGGCATGGGCCACGTCGGAAGCGAGTTCGGTTTCGTCGTGGGCGATGACCGGGACACCGTAGCGATGGAGGTTCATCAGAAACTCCACCCTCGAAACACCCGCCATCCGGGCCGCGAGTCCGGATGACAGCCGCTTCAATTCAAACAGCTTCACTGCCATTGCCATGCGGGCCTCAGCTTCGAACTCCGGTCGACTCGTCTGCAGGAGATCCGGGAGCGAGTCCGGATAATCAATCTGCATCTGCATTTCCGAAACTTGGCCGCCCCCATTCCTCGCGACAAGGTCAAAGCTCGACGATGCCTAGGGCGGGCGCAGGGTCTTTTCCTGTGGAGGGGCGAAGAGGAGTCCCACCGGGAACGCTGTCCCAGACCGCCGGCCTGAAGCCAGGCGATATCTTCACTCGTATCCTCGGTGTTGAGATCAAGACGCTGGGCGACTTCCAGAAGGTTGGTCTTACCCAGATCAATGCCGTGAAGAAGGGCGACACAATCGCCGGAGAGTACCGTCGCGGCGACGCGACCCAATCATTTCGATTCGAAATCCCGGAACTACCCCGTGTGCCGATCTTCAAGCCGACAGGGCTCGCAGGCCGGCTCGAGGTGGACGTCAAAGGCAACCGCATTGAGGTGACGGACCGCGCGATTGCCCGCTACACCCTGTTGATTCGCCGCGGGATGTTCGACCTCGACCAGCCCATCCAGGTCGTCACCAACGGCGCCGAGAGCTTCAATGCTCGGGTGAAGCCCGACTTGGGCTTCCTGCTGGAACAAGCCTTCGAGGACGACAATCGCTCGGCGATCTCCTGCTCCCAGATCGAGGTCAGAATGCTCCCCGGTGCAGCCCCGGGGCGTCCCTGAGCCTGAATGATCCGCGAGAGAGCGGTCCGTCCAC
>JBGAPN010000487.1:0-3951 GCA_044221235.1 Limisphaerales bacterium | reverse complement strand
ACCACGCTGAGCCGCAGGAACGGCGGCGGAACAGTGTGCATAAAGAACATAAAGTCAATAGCGGTACTGTAGTTTTAAACCAAGCGCATTGGTCAGCAGTTACTTGAAAATCGAGTTGCGTCATCAAGATTTAGGCGGCTTTGATCGGTGGTAAAGCGCCGCAAGGCGGATCAGCACATGAAGTTATCAGTCCGAGGAAAATACGCGCTACGGGCATTGACGGTCCTGGGAGAACGGTATGGACCGGATGTGGTTCGGATTCAGGCCATTTCCCAAGAACAGAACATTCCCAAGCGCTTTTTGGAGCAGATCCTGTTTGACCTGAAGTCCGCGCAGATTGTGGAAAGTCGCCGCGGAGTGGCGGGGGGCTATCGACTGGCGGTTCCGCCGGACAAGATCCCTCTGGCGAAGGTCATCCGCCACCTCGAAGGCGCGTTGGCCCCGGTTGGGTGTATCAGCCAGCAGTTTTATGAGAAATGCACGTGTCCGGACGAAATGAAATGTCCGCTCCGTTCCATCATGAAGGAAGTCCGGGATGCCATTGCAGAGATCCTGGAGAAGATGACGGTGGCCGATTTGGTCACGCGGGCGGTGCAATTGCGTGCCCAACCCGACGGGGCGCTAGATTTCATGATCTGAGGTCTGCACCGGCACACGGTGGACCGCGGTGGTCAGGACGCGCGGAAAAGGTCTGCCAGGGCGGGAAGGGCCCGGTCGCGGTCGGATATGCAGGACACAGGTTTGGGCCAAGGAATGGCCAGGCTGGGGTCATCCCAACGGCATCCGCGGGCCAATTCCGGTCGATAGGATTCCGACATGAGGTAGGTGACTTCGGCCTCGTCGGTCAGGGTTTGAAACCCGTGTGCAAAGCCAGCGGGAATATAAAGCTGGCGGAAATTCCCAGAGGTCAGCTCCCACGCCGACCATTGGCGGAAGGTGGGGGAGTCCGGGCGCAGGTCGACGATGACATCCCAGATGGCGCCGGCCGAGCAGCGGACCAGTTTGATCTCAGGATGGGGGTCCGCCTGCCAGTGGAGTCCACGAACCGTCCCCGCCCGGTGCGTTCGGGTAACATTGGCCTGGGGCCATCGCGTGTTCAGGCCTTCGGCGGCGAATTCCGATTCGCACCAAGTCCGACTGAACCAGCCGCGGTCGTCCGACCGAGGCTCAAGCTCGATCAGCGTTGCACCGGTCAAAGGAGTCGGGGAGTACCGCATTTCGACGAGGAGTCAGACCAGTTTTACCTCGGGCAGCGGCAGGATGAACTTGCCGCCGGCGTCCCGCCAGGCCTGCTGCTGCCGGAGAATCTCTTCGGCAAAGTTCCAGGTCAGGAGCAACGCGTGACGTGGCCGGCGGGACATGAGCTCCTCGACCGGCAGAATGGGAAGGTGAGTTCCCGGCGTGAGGCGCCCCTGTTTGGCAGGGCTCCGATCCACCACGAAATCGAGGCAGTCGAAGCCGTCGCGTCCGAGACCGTAGTAATTTAGAAGAGTGCTGCCCTTTGCCGATGCCCCGTAGGCACAGAGCCGGTGTCCTTGCGCCCGGAGCTCCCGGAGCAGTTGAAGGAGGGCTTCCTTCAAGTGGGTCACCTTGCGCGCGAAATCCGCGTAATAGCGAGATGTATTGACTCCCTTGCTCTCCTCCTCGGCGAGCAGGACGCGGACGCTGGTTTCCACCGGGTGGGCATGGGTGGGGCCAACGAAGATTCGGAGCGAACCGCCGTGGATGGGAATTCGCTCGCAGGCAAAAAGGGTCAGTCCGTGTCGCTCGAACAGCGGGCGAAGGGCGGTCGCGGTGAAATAGAACACGTGCTCGTGATAAATCGTGTCGAACTCGAGGTGTTCCATCAGATCGCACGCGTAGGGAAACTCGAGGACGATCCGGCCATCGGGTTTCACCAGGGCAGCGAGACCGGCTACAAAGTCATTCGTGTCCGGCGCATGCGCGAAAACGTTGTTGCCCAGAATGAGGTCGGCCCGGCCCCGTTCGCGAACAATCTGGCGGGCGGTCTCCAGGTTGAAAAACTGGTTCAGCGTGGGAATGCCGCGACCGAGGGCCACCTCGGCAATGTTCCGGGCGGGCTCGACCCCAAGACACGGCACGGAAGCCGCCACGAAGTTTTTCAGCAGATAACCGTCGTTGCTGGCCACCTCCACAACCAGACTCTGGGATCCCAGATGGAATTCCCGCAGGTAACGCTCCGCGGCCTCCTTCGCATGCGCCAGCAGGGCATCCGACACCGATGAAAAATAGAGGTAGTCGGAGAACAGCTTCACCGGCGGAACAATGTCCGTGATCTGGAGCAGCCAGCACGCACGGCAGACGGCGACCCTCAAGGGAAATCGGGGCTCGGGCTGCGTGAGGTGTTCCGGCAGGAGGAGATTGTTGGCGAGGGGCTGGACGCCCAGGTCCAGGACGAGTTCGCCATTACCGGACCCACAGGATCGACAGCAAAAGGGAGTCATGATTTCCAGTTCAATTCCGAATCCAGCAGTCCGGTTTCCAGATGCCTCCGGAGGGTCTGGAGGCGGATCAGGGGCGACTGCCGGAAATTGGGGTCGGCGAAACGCATGCCTTCGAGTCCTTGCTTCAGTCCCTGGACGGCGTCGGACAGGCTGACCCGGGGCTGATGGTTGGGCGCGAGCCGGCGGAACCGGGCGAAATCCACCCGGTAACTCCGGCGGTCAGGCACGGCATCCCGGTTGATCGACACCTCCGCTCCAGGAAATGCCGCTGCGACGGCATGGGCCAGATCGCGGACCTGGTAGTTCCAGCCATCGGAACCGGCATTCACCACCACGAAGACTCCGGCGTCGGGCCTGCGCGACACCGCCCATTCCGCAGCGCGGGCCATGTCCGCGACGTGGATGAGCGGGCGCCAGGGAGAGCCGTCGCTCAGGATGGTGATCCTTCCTGCCGCGAGGGCACTGGCAACAAAGTCATTCAGCACAAGGTCAAGTCTGAGGCGTTCGCTCCAGCCGCACGCCGTAGCGAATCGAAGACAGGTCACCTGAAATCCCGGCGTCGCCAACGATTCGAGGTCCCGTTCCGTCATCACCTTGCTCCGGGCGTAGGCGGTCAGGGGGTCCAATGGAGACGCTTCCGTCCGTGGACCATCCTCGGCAAACCCGTAAACGCTGCAGCTTGACGCGAACACGAAGGAGCGCACGCCGGCCTCCCGGGCCGAACGAGCGAGCTCAATTCCCGCGCGATGATTGATGTCGAGGGTCACGGCCTCGAACTGGTTGCCCATCGGGTCGTTGGAGATCGCGGCGAGATTCACCACGGCGTCGACTCCCACCAGGAGCTGCTTGGGAAACCGGCGCAGGTCCCCGAAATGCTGGGAATTCAGCCTGATTTCGGGCCAGTGTGATGTTCCAGTGACACAATGGGCAAAGTATCCCGTGTCGAAACCAATCAGTTCCGCGTCGGGCCAGGTGGTTCGGAACTGGCGAACCACTGCGGGTCCGAGGTATCCGAGATTGCCGGTGATGAGGATGCGCACGTGCGGGGAAATTGGCGAAAGGCGGCCGCCACTCAAAGTTCAAACCGTCTCCAATGCCGGTCTTCCCGGACCAGGACCGATTTTTCTTCCGTACAAGTTCGGCGGACGCTTGCAGGCCCGGTGGGTGGCCCCCTAGCGTTTACGGCTGTCCGTTCTGAACATGAAAAACCGCCCGTTTCTCCCAGCCTTGGTCGCTGGAATCGCGCTCGCGTTTGTTTTGCCCGCTCCCATGAATGCCAAAGACGCGCCGAAATCGGCGTCATCTCCCGAAAAATCCGGCCGCAAAGCCCGTGTGCAGCACGTTGTTTCCTTCAAATTCAAGGACTCCGCCTCCAAACAGCAGATCAAGGATGTCGAAGAGGCGTTTCGGGCGTTGAAGACCAAGATTCCCCAGATTGAAAAGCTCGAGTGGGGAACCAACAACAGCCCGGAAGGCTTGAACAAGG
>JBGAPN010000486.1:0-3985 GCA_044221235.1 Limisphaerales bacterium | reverse complement strand
ACCTCTTCAACTGGATTCCCTACCTGCGAAACTTGGTCATTCACCGGCGGCACCTCAAAGCCCATATGCAGTGTCCCGCCTGCAGCAAGGTGAATCCGCCCCAGGCATGTTTTTGCATGGGCTGCGGCAAATTGCTGCCGGTGGAGCCCGGAAACGCCGTTTCGCCCCATGGCTGAATTCAAAATCGGACAGAGACCGAAGGCTCCTGACGCGGCTTAGCGCTTCGGTCCGGCTGGGGCATTCGATGGAGCCATCGACGGCAGATTGAACTTTCTCAGGACATTGCTGGCATAGTCCGGGTATCGACCACCGATCTGCTGAAACAGTGGGAGCACGCCGAGGAGAGGTTCCTGCTGTTTGTACGCCTCCAGCACGGCAGCCTGCTGCGCCATGATCTGGAACCGGAGCAGTTTGGTCTGCCGGTACATGAACAGGCACAAGCCGGTGGTGGCGATGATCAGTCCGATGAGCAGGAGACGGATGATTCCATGCAACTGTTCCAGTTCCCTCCGCACTTGGGCAAGGTCCCGGTACGGGGTTTCCATCGGGGTGTCCGCGTCGTGGAAATCTTGCATGGCTCAGGGCGACTTCCGATTTCGCGCCGCCGGTCCGGAAGGGACCACGGTTGCATTGGAGGACACGTTAAACTGGACGCCAGCATCGGCGAGGGCCTGGAGCACGGCGCGATTGCTCTGGGAACCATACGACACACTTTCCCGGACCAGGGCCGAAAATGCCTGCCGATTCTGATTCGCCTCGTATAGGCGGCGAGCCTGTCGGTTGTTCACCACAGTGTAATAAATGTGCAGGGCACACAGCGCCGCCAACACCACTGCGAAGACTAACTCCGCTCCGGCCAGCGCAGGAAGCAACCACGATCGTTTCATGCCAACGCTGCGTAAACTAAGTCGGCCCTGCGACAATCCAAGCTTTTCCCTCGGGATTGCATGCTCCGCGGCAGTCGTCCCATGTACTCCAATCACGCACCGATCCAATACGAAGCCCCCGAGAACGCACGGACGTCCACATGGCGCACGTCATTGACGACGGCCCTGCCGACGCTCAATCGAGCGATTCCCCGTCTGATTTCAAGATGGAACTGGCGCCGCATCCGGTTCCATGCCGGTCCCAACCAGGCTATTTGACCACCTGTATCTGACCGCCTGCGTCCACCACGATCGAAGTTGCGCCTGGCGGTAATGCGTATCGAGTCCGCTGGCCCCCCGGCCAACGAACCTCCACTCCGGATGGAGCCGCTAAGCTCCCCAGGACCAACTTGGCGCTATCGACACTCCAGTAGCCGCCCCCCAGTCGGACTTCTCGCCAGGGACCCGTATCCGATCCTCGAACCAAGCGGACCGATGCGCCCACTGCGGTCGGATTCTGGCCCGAGCCACGCAGAGCCACTTGAATCCCTGGATGCGCTTTCACATTTCGGTACAGCGCAGTCTTTCCTCCGTTCTGAGAGACCACCAGGTCCGGCCGGCCATCGTTGTCGAAGTCGGCGATGGCTGCCGCCCGTTGATCACCGTATATCGCCACGCCGGAAGACCAGTCGGGCTCGAACGACCCATGACCGTCTCCCAATAGCCACAGGCCCCGTCCGGCATCCTGGCGCGGGGTCAGTGGATCCGTTCCAAACCAATTCTGAGCGATGAAAAGATCGTCAGAGCCATCCCCATCGGCATCGGCAATCCCCAAGCCAAACACAGGAGCCAATTGTGCCGCATCCGGCAGAACACGGACCTCCCAAAAGTCACCCCGATTCAGAAAGACGGTGGACGCGAGCCAGCGAATCTCCAACGAATGAGCCGACTCCAGCCGCTTTCCGAAAATGGATTCAACGGTGGCCTCTGAGAAGGCGGCATAAGTGGGAACCTCGCTTCGGAGCCACGGGAAGGCCCGGGACCACATGGGCAATTCGCGTCCCGGGAAATTCCCCGACGGACCCGGGATGGCCTCCACAATATCTGCTCCGCCCACGCCTCCCAAATCACCATAAAACATCCGACGAAGGGGATCCGGCGGAAACGCAGTCGTTGGGATGTCCAGATGCCATCCCTCGCCATAGGGGACCACCATCTCATTATTCAGGCCCCAATTGCCGGCAGCCAAATCCAGACGACCGTCGCCATCAAAGTCTGCACTGATCACGCTGTTCCAAAGTCCTGACAGCCGACTGAGGGGTGTGGACTTTCCGCCGAACTGGACCGGAGGGTCGGTTTCAACCAGCGTTCCCTTGTCGTTTCTCAGGATATGGATCGGCCCCCAATCACCCGCCGTCACCAAATCGGGATCCCCGTCACCGTCCAGGTCCGTAAAACAAGCCCCGCTGACTCGTCCCAAGGATTCCAATTGTTTTGCGACTGTCAGCCGACCTTCAACATTTCGAAGCAAGAGTGACGGGGCTGGTGCGGGCCAATGGCCTGGAATCGTACGCGCGCCGACAAACACCTCCAAGGTGCCGTCGCCATCCAGATCCGCGGCCGCCAGCGGTCCGACGGAAAACCCGACACCGAGAACCGCTTCGCCACTGCGCTGGGAGGCCAGATCATAGAGCCTCAATGCCCCACCATTGGTCTGGCCATCCTCCCAATTGCTGGAACCCGCCATCAACGTCGTTGCCAGGGGGAGAAGGGTGGTCAAGTCACGAGCCAGTGGACGGTTCAAGTACGGCTCGGTGCGACGCCGGAAACCGCCCTTGCCGTCATTGCCATACACAGCGATGGAACCCGATCGCCCCGCCCCGATGACCAAATCGTCCCAGCCATCACCATCGAGATCGGCCCAGGCCACACCCGGACCCAGTTGGCTTAGCTTGATCGGGAGCAGCGGTTGCCTCACCGGGTCATCGTAAGGCTCGTCCTGATGTTCGTGCTGGATCAGCCCGGACATGTCTGCAAATAGGAGTCGTCCCGTGCGAGCTTGGGCTGGATGGGCATTCGTTTCCCGGGCGGACTCCTCGTTCACTTCGATGATGGAGTTTGCGGGCACCTTGGAAAGAGACTGGACCTTGCCCGAGGGCCAGCGCACTTCAATGTCCACTTCGGCAGCTCCGCCGGTGGCGAAGGTTCGTACGGCATCGTCTCCGCTCAGGTAACGGCTGCCGGCAATCAGATGTTGGGATTGCTCATGCGGAAAACCCGCTCCTGCAGCCGGGACATGCACGGTGATCCTGGCGCCGATTCCGCGGGTGTTGCCGGAATGACGCCGCGCACGAACGGAGACCCGGGGCGCAGCCGTGTCGTTTCGATAGAATCCAGGTGTCCCCATGAGGTTGTTGACCACCAGGTCGAGGTCCCCGTCCAGGTCCAGATCCGCCAGGGCTGCGCCCTCGGAAATCCCCGGTGTATCGAAACCCCAGACGGCACTGGCATCGTCAAACGCAGGGATGGGGGCAGGGCCACGGTTCGCCGATGCCCGGGCTCCCGTCAGATTGCGAAACACCACATTGGGAGTCGCAAAGTCCGGAAGCATCCGGACCAGACGTTCAATATCGGCCGGGGTCAACGCCCGCCCTCCGGACTGCGCGGCGGCAATTCGTTCGGCTCCGTCGCTGTCCTGATAGTCCTTAAGCTGGCCGTTCGTGATCAGGATGTCCTCATAGCCATCAAGGTCGACATCCAGGAATATGGGTCCCCAGGACCAATCACTGGCTTCCACACCGCTGAAGATTCCGGTCTCGGCAAAGGTGGTGTCGCCCCGGTTCAGTTGCAGAGCATTTCGCATCAGCTGCACCCGGTCCAAGAATTCGCCCGGCTGCCGGAACTTCGGCGATAGTCCCGCCATCTGGCGCGCGCGGTCCTTGCGATGCCGCGCCATCATATCCACCGTGAACAGGTCCACGGCACCGTCGCGGTTCAGATCGCCAAAATCGACCCCCATGGAAAACGTGCTGTTGCTCCGGAGTGCCGTGTGGGCGATCGCGCGAAAGGAAGCCCGCCCGTTTGTGGATACGTTGATCCACAGTCGGTCTGGAGTATGG
>JBGAPN010000485.1:0-3992 GCA_044221235.1 Limisphaerales bacterium | reverse complement strand
GAACAGGGCTACGACGGCTCCTTCAACGGGGAGGCCTACGGTTCGGTGATGTACCAGAATGAAAATCTCTCCGTTCGCGTTTCGGACGAGTTCATGCAGTCGGCGATCGAGGGGCGTCCGTGGCAGACCCGTTCGGTCACGACCGGGAAGGTTCTCGAGGAAAAGGATGCCTCGAAACTGCTGGACCAGATCTCCGAGGGGACCTGGGTCTGCGGTGATCCCGGATTGCAATATGACGGTGCCATCCAGAAGTGGCATACCTGCAAGGGCACGGAACCCATCCACAGCACCAATCCGTGCTCGGAATACGTCTTCCTGAACAATACCGCCTGCAACCTGGCCTCCTTGAATCTGATGAAGTTCAAGAAGGAGAACGGCACGTTTGACGTGGAGCGGTTCAAGGCTGCGGTCCGGATTTACATTACGGCCCAGGAGATCCTGGTCGACAATGCAAGTTACCCGACCCAGCAAATTGCAGAGAATTCCCACATCTTCCGCACGCTGGGACTCGGCTATGCCAATCTGGGCTCTCTCATCATGAGCTACGGGCTGGCCTATGACTCCAATGAGGGCCGTGCGCTGGCCGGGGCCATCACCTCCATCATGACTGGAGAGGCCTATGAACAAAGTGCCGAGGTGGCGGGCATCATGGGGGCGTTTGCGGGCTATCGCGATGCCCGTTGTGCCGGTGTTTCCAAGCCGGTCACCCGCGACAACGTCGAGTCGATGCTCGGTGTCGTCCGTCAGCACCGGGATGCGGTGGAACAGATCCAGCCGAGCACGGAATTCGCCTACCTCAAGGACGAGGCACGCCGCTCCTGGGACCGGGCCCTGGAACGCGGGCATGAAGTGGGCTACCGCAACGCCCAGGTGACGGTGCTGGCCCCAACAGGGACCATCGCATTCCTCATGGATTGCGACACCACCGGCATCGAGCCCGACATCGCCCTGGTGAAATACAAGCTGCTCGCGGGCGGCGGTATGCTGAAGATCGTCAATCGGACGGTTCCCGAGGCACTTCGGCGTCTTGGTTACAGTGCCCAGGAGGTGGCCGCGATCGAGAAACATATCGAGACCCACGACACCATCGAGGATGTCACGGCCGACGATGGCGCCGTCATCTCCAGTGGACTGAAACCGGAGCATCTGCCCGTCTTCGATTGTGCCTTCAAGGCCTTCAAGGGACGTCGGAGCATCCATTACAAGGCGCACCTTGCGATGATGGCGGCCGCCCAGCCGTTCATCTCGGGTGCGATCTCCAAGACGGTGAACCTCCCCAACGAGGCCACCGTGTCCGACATCCGGAATGCCTACGTGGACGCTTGGAAAATGGGACTCAAATGCGTCGCGATTTATCGTGACGGCTCCAAGCGCAGCCAGCCGCTCAACACCAAGAAATCCGGTGAGGCTCCGGCGGTCCCGGAGACTACCCCGCAGGTGCGCACGCTTGAACTTCGCCTGGCCGAGTTGGAGGCAGAAGTGGGCCGGCTCCGTGAGGTGGCCGGGCATCCTTCGCGTCGCCGGCTCCCGGACACCCGCGCCGCCTACACGCACAAATTCGAAATCGCGGGCCACGAGGGCTACATGACCGTGGGGGTCTTCGAAGATGGCCAACCCGGCGAACTGTTCGTCACCATGGCCAAGGAAGGCAGCACCATCGGCGGCCTCATGGACACGATTGGGGCACTGACCTCGATGGCGCTTCAGTACGGTGTGCCGTTGGATGGACTGGTCCGCAAATTTGCCCATCAGCGATTTGAACCCAGCGGATTCACCCGCAATCCGGATATTCGCAGCGCCTCGTCGATCATTGATTATGTCGTCCGCTGGATGGCGTGCCAGTTCATCCAGGGATATCGGGAGGTCAGTTCGCCGCAGTCCAAGCAGGTGGAGCTGGGCCTGCCGGGTGTCGACGCCGAGGAGAAGCGGAATCTGAACCGGCCGGTGCCGGATTTGCCGCGGGTGGATGAAGAGGCCACCGAGGTCAGTGCCACTGGATCTCACTCAGCCCGCCCGGGGATTGTGCAGTCGGCCCCCGCCACCAGCCGAAACCGGATCGTCGAACTCGGGTTCGCCGGGAATCCAGAAGGTAAGGCGTGTCCCAGTTGCGGCAGCACCAAGATCCAGAAGACGGGTGCCTGTCACACCTGCCTGAACTGTGGCACCAGTCTGGGCTGCTCGTGAATTTGGTTTGTTAACGGAGTCTGTACGTCAACACAAAGGGCCGGGCGTTCGCCCGGCCCTCTTTTCATTCCGGCGTTGACGGGTTGGGTCCAGCTTGTCGAGCCTCCGCCCTTCGCTATGCCGAAGATCGCCCGAGCCCTTCTTTCCGTCTCTGACAAAACCGGTCTCGTTCCCCTGGCTCGAACGCTGGCGGACGCGGGTGTCGAGCTGATCTCCACCGGAGGGACCGCCAAGGTCCTGCGGGCGGAGGGACTCGATGTCATCGAGTTGGGCGATTACACGGGGTTCCCCGAGATGCTTGATGGCCGTGTGAAGACGCTGCACCCAAAGGTGCACGGCGGTTTGCTTCATTTGCGGGACAACCCCGAGCATGTCGCCACGGCGGAGAAATACGGAATTCCACCGATCGATCTGGTAGTGGTGAACCTGTATCCCTTTGAGCAGACGGTCGCGAAACCCGGCGTCTCCCTGCACGACGCCATTGAAAACATCGACATTGGCGGGCCGTCCATGCTCCGGAGTGCGGCGAAGAACCATGATTCGGTGGCCGTAGTGGTGGATCCTTCGGACTATGAAGAAGTGTCCCGGCAGATCCGCGAAACCGGGGGAACCACCCTGGAGCTTCGACGTCGTCTGGCGGCCCGGGTGTTCGCCCGAACGGCGGCCTATGATGCGGCGATCGCCCGACATCTGGCTGCGGTGTTTGGTGTGCCCGGGGCTGCCGCCGAGTCGGAAGTCCCCCCGACACTCCGGATTGATGCCCCGTTGGCGCAGTCGCTCCGCTATGGGGAGAACCCCCACCAGAAAGCGGCCCTGTTCGGGGCGTTTCGGGACTTCTTCACCCAACTTCACGGGAAGGAACTGTCCTATAACAACATTCTCGATCTGACGGCGGCGGCCGCGTTAATCGGTGAATTCGATGGAGACATGCCGACCCTGGCGATCCTCAAACATACCAATCCGTGCGGTGTGGGGCAGGGTGCATCCCTGAAAGAGGCATGGGACAAGGCGTATGCCACCGATCGTCAGGCACCCTTCGGGGGAATCATCGCCGTGAACCGCCCCCTCGACCGGGAATGCGCCGCCGCCATCGCGGAGATATTCAGTGAGGTCATCGTGGCGCCCGACTTTGCCCCGGATGCCCTGGCCCTGCTTCAGCAGAAGAAGAACCTTCGACTCCTCCGGATGCTGCGAAATCCGGCACGCGATGGCTCACCCGACGTTCGTAGCGTCGGTGCCGGTTCGTACCTCTGGCAATCGCGCGACCTGCGGCAGACGGCGGAGGCCGACGTGAAGACTGTGTCCCGTCGTGCACCGTCTTCGGTCGAACTCCGGGCGATGCTGTTTGGTTGGAAGGTCGTCAAGCATCTCAAATCGAATGCGATTGTCTATGTGGGGGCGGATCCTGTGGATGGTGGGGGCCGGACCCTGGGCGTGGGAGCCGGGCAGATGAGCCGGGTGGACTCCAGTCGGATCGCAGTGTGGAAGGCCGGGGAGGCTGGATTGTCCCTCAAGGGAAGCGTGGTGTGTTCGGATGCGTTTTTCCCGTTCCCGGACGGTCTGATTGCGGCGGCGGAGGCCGGCGCCACTGCGGCCATCCAGCCGGGCGGATCGGTGCGGGATGCCGAAGTGATTTCGGCCGCCGACGAACGGGGCGTCGCGATGGTTTTTACCGGACACCGTCATTTCCGTCACTGATTCCGAGTGGCGGGCGTGAAATGGGGACCAGGCTGCCCCTTCAAGTTTGGCGAATCCTGTTGCGATGGAGCCTTGGTTTTGGGTGACTCGGGGCAATGGTTCTCGAGAAG
>JBGAPN010000484.1:0-4017 GCA_044221235.1 Limisphaerales bacterium | reverse complement strand
CATGGGGAAGGGGGGTAGGCAGGGTGATTATGAACTGGGGTTTCTGAATCTGTCTAAACGCTGACGTGTGAGAACGTTTACTGACGTCGTGGAGCCACGGCAAGGGAAAGGATCGGGGAACTGCGGACCTCGGCCTTCAGGGCGCTTCGTGCCCACCCGCACCCCAGCACTGCGAAGAGAACACCACACGTTACAATCGCGGCCGAACCGATGCGGACTGAAGTCCGCCGTCCGTCCGGCTTACATCCCACTCACTCACTCTCCCCCTCTCCCACCCGCGGGTCCCCTTCCTGCCTTCCCGCCTTCCAAATTATCCCTCTCCGCGTCTGCGTGCCGCTTGAGTCCGGGGTTTTCCACGCCACGCCGCAATCCTCCGCCGTCCATCGCTTCGCTCGGAACGCCGGGGCCGGCCCAGCGAGCCAGCCCTACCGACTCTACCGCCCCGACCCTACCGCTTGCCGCTTGCCGCTCCGCCTCCCCACCCACTCTCCCACCTGCGGGTCCCCTTCCTGGCTTCTTGAGTTCCAAATTACACCTCTCCCCGCCTCGGATCGATTGGGGATAACACCGGCGCGCGGACCGCCTGAAACTCGACTTTTCCAGAGGCCGACGGCTACCCTTCCCCCTCATGCTCGACATCAAACTGATCCGGGAAAAGCCCGACTTCGTCCGCGAACGCCTCGCCACCCGCCAGGGAGGCGACGAGAATCGGATCACCGAGGTGCTGCAACTGGACGAGCAGCGGCGGTCGGCGCTGTCCGAGGCCGAGACCCTCAAGGCCCGGCGCAATGCCGCTTCCAAGGAAATCGGGGCCCTGATGGGGCAGAAGAAGCTCGCCGAAGCCGAAGCCCGAAAGGCGGAGGTCCGCACCATCGGCGACCGGATCGCCGAACTCGACCGCCAGGTGGCCGAGTCCGAGGCCGCGCGGGATGCCGTCATGGCGACCATTCCCAACCTGCCCCACGCGACCGTCCCGCTGGGAAAGGATGCCGCGGACAACCCGGAGATCCGCATCCACGGCTCCAAGCGCGGATTCGACTTCAAGCCCCTGAATCACATTGAACTGTGCGAACGCCTTCACCTGGTCGATTTCGCGCGCGGCACGAAACTGAGCGGTTCCGGATTCCTGCTCTACACGGGTTGGGGAGCTCGACTGGAACGGGCCCTGATCAATTTCCTGCTCAATCTGCACCAGGATGAACACGGGTACTGCGAAGTCGCCCCACCCTACATCATTGGCGAACATTGCATGGTGGGCGTAGGCCAGTTTCCCAAGTTCAAGGACCAGGCGTACGCGGTCCAGGAGGGCCTCGACGGTTCCACCCTCGGGAAACTGTACCTCCTGCCCACAGCGGAAGCCCCGGTGGCCAACATCCACCGCGAGGAACTGCTCGCTGAATCGCAGCTTCCCGTCCGTTATTGCGCCTATTCTCCCTGCTTCCTCGCCGAAGCCGGGGCGGCGGGTGTAGGAACCCGCGGCATGATCCGCGTCCACCAGTTCGACAAGGTGGAGCTGATCAAGATCACCACGCCTGAGACTGGATTTGCCGAACTCGAACACATGGTCCTCAACGCCGAACGGGTGCTCCAGTTGTTGGAACTTCACTATCGGGTGATCTGCCTCTGCACGGGCGACATGGGATTTGCCTCGGCCAAAACCTACGACATCGAGGTGTGGGCCCCCGGCCAGGGAACGTTTCTGGAAGTTTCGAGCTGCTCCAACACGGAGGAGTTCCAAGCCCGCAGGATGAACCTGCGATTCAAGTCATCCACCGGCGAAAACCGGTTCCCCCACATTCTCAACGGTTCGGGAACCGCACTCGCCCGGCTGTTCGTGGCCCTTCTGGAGACGCACCAGCAGGCCGACGGCAGTATTCACATTCCGGAGCCGCTACGCCCCTATCTGCGTACCGACCGGATTTCGCCTCCCACGACCGCGGCGTCTTGACGCGCCATTGGGCGTTACGGCGGCGGGCGCTGCGACGATGGACCGGGACGGAGCACCGACTCGATCAGATCATAGGCTTTGGTCCGCTGTTCGGGTGGGAACCGGTGAGGGCTATCCGGATGATCCACCTCGATGTGGGATTCCACCCCCGCCGCCGACGCGCCTGCACGGGCCTCCGCCACGACGCGGTCCACGCTCCGCCAGCGGAAATTGGAGTCCCCCGTGGGGGCCGACACATAAACCCGGCGAGGCGCGATGAGTTCCAGGACCTCCACAAAATCGAACGGGATCGACGCGAGTTTTCCCCGGTAGCTGGAAAGTCGGGGCATGTAACGGGTCTGGCACCATCCTTTCTCTGGCTCCCACACCGCTGGATTGCCGTCGTAATAGTCGCGGAACGAATCAAACCCGCAGCTGGTCACCACCACGGAGAGGCGCGGGTCAAACGCCGCCGTGAACAATCCATTGTGACCGCCCAGGGAGTGGCCGATGCATCCGAAACCGTGGTTGGTCGAGACAAAGGGCAGGGATGCCATCAGATCGAGCCCGCGAATGTTGTTCCAAATCGCTTTCATGGTGCCGCTGGCATATCCCAACCCCGCCAGATCCGGCTCGTATCCAGCCAGCCAGGGATAGGGCGGCGCCAACACCACGAATCCCCGGCGGACCAGTTCCACCCCGTATTCGTCGTCCGGGGAATTTCCCAGTCCCACCACCACCTTGGATCCCGCCGGATGAGTCTGGTGCAAGCCCAGAACCGCAGGAAATCGTCTCCCCACACCTGGCGCCAAGGCGACTTTGGGAACCAATAGGTAGGCCGGAACCCGGCTTCCCGGCTCACTGTTATAGCTGAGCAGGCGAAGTTCGTATCCTTCCCTGTCCGAAACGGATTCCACCCGGACCTCCAACGGAACCCGCTTTTCGTCCCCGGGCAACGGCCCCATTACCTGCTCCAACCTCGAACGCAGCCCCGCCCTCCAGGCCTCGACCTCCGCCCCTACCGCCAGTCCGGCCGCCGCGAGCCCGACGACAACCCCCAGGAGGCGCCACCTTCGAAAACACATGACGTCAGCATGGGCAGACCCTTGCGAGGCGCAAGCCATCGGCACCTTGGGTTGATGGGTTTCCAGAGATTCAGATTGAGCCGGTGGAGACGACGTGATTAAACGGGCCCACACCCGGCCTTTGGAGAAACCCGGAGGTCCGGAGCAACCCCGAGTCTGCTTCCAGCCCTTGCTTTCCCGCCTCCTCCATCGAGTGCTCTGGTCCGTGGCCACCCTGGTCGGGACGGCGGTGCTAACGTTTCTTCTGACGAATCTGGTTCCGGGCGATGTCGCCCGCGTCATTGCCGGCCCGAAGGCCTCCCCGGAAGTCATCCAGCAGATTCACGCGCGGTATCACCTGGACGATCCGGTCTGGAAGCGCCTCGCCTTTTACCTGGCACAGGTGGGCCGGGGCGACCTGGGACAATCCTTCGTCACGGAGCAGCCAGTTGCCGAGGCACTTCGAACTCGGTTTCCCTACACCGCCGCCCTGGCAGGCCTCGCCATCGTGCTCTGGATGGTCGTGGCGGTTCCGTTCGGAGTCCTGACGGCCAAGTACCGGGGATCGCCTTTTGACCGGATCTCCCTGGTGATCGCCACCCTCACCCTGTCGTTACCGGCCTTCTGGCTCGCCCGAATGCTGCAGTACTCCCTGTCCTACAAACTGGGGTTGTTTCCGGTCGCCGGGTTCCGCGGCTTCACCCATCTCCTCCTCCCCGCGGCCACGCTGGCCCTCCTGGCCGTGGGTTACTATTCCCGGTTGATCCACACCAACATGGTGGAAGTCCTCGACAGTCCGTACATCCGGACGGCCCGGGCCAAGGGCCTGACCGAAGGCGCCATCCTGTTCAAGCACGGGCTGCGCAACGCCCTCATCCCCGTGGTGACCATTTTGGGCATGGACATCGCGTTCCTCCTGGGAGGGGTGTTGTTCGTGGAGAATGTCTTCGCCCTCCCGGGAATCGGCATGCTCGCCGTTCAGAGCGTCTTCAACCTCGACGTTCCCATGATCATGGGAACGGTTCT
>JBGAPN010000483.1:0-4020 GCA_044221235.1 Limisphaerales bacterium | reverse complement strand
CTTGTGCATTCTTGTTGTTTACCGAAAGGAATCGGGCCGCCAGCAGAACCCACTCGCCGTGGAGACGGACGGGGACCCCGAACACGTTGACCGGCCCTTCAGGAACCTCCCGGTCCTTGAGGTGATGGCTTACCCAGAGTGTCACCGGGGCCCCATCCCCGGTCACCTTGGCTTTGCCGGAGCCGTCAAACTTGGGACCCACGAAGGTCACGTTGGTCAGGGAGACGTAGCGGCCTTCCAGGGAGGCCGCATCCTTGAAGAATGCAGTGCCCCGCGGTTCGGCGGCGCCGAAGGCCTTGTTGGTTTGATTCAGGGTGATCGAGCCGTCCTTTACGGCGAGCACCGCAAATCCCAGAGGCCCTTCCTGTAGGGTTCCCGACACGGAGATGTCGTTGCGCGGAATCACCTTGTCGGCATCGGATGGGCGCACGAGAAGCGGGAAACCTACGCCGCCCACGGGCTGGACAAAGGCGATGACCTGGTTTCCGTCGATCGTTGCCCGGGCGCTCACGACTCCGGTGCACGAAACCACCGCGTTGGTGTCCCGGGGGATACCGGTCGTGGGATCGATCTGCTTCCGGACGTCCTCCGGCGAGATGCCAAGCGTGGGGTGGAGGGACAATTTCGCGGCCAGGCTGCAGACCACGAAGAACCAAGTGTGATTGAAGTGTCTCTTCATGAACTCCCATTTTCCTCCGCGGTGCCAACCCCACAAGAGAGGTACCCCGTGGCATTTTGTCGCGTGGACGTTTCAGCGTGTCGGAGGGTACTTGCCCAGCTTCCGCTGCAACGATCGCCGATCGATCCCCAACAGTTGGGCTGTCCGCGTGATGTTGCCTCCGGTCTCCGCCAGCACCCGGTGGATGTGTTCCCACTCCACGCGGTCCAGGGTGGGAATCTCGGGAGGCTGCTCAGGATCCCGGACGGCCCGCACGCCGCGCAAAGCGGTGAGAACCGCGTCAGGGTCCGCGGGTTTCAGCAGGAAATCCCGGGCGCCGAGGCGGACGGCCTCCAGGGCCGTCGGAATGCTGCCGTAACCCGTCAGTATGACGATGCAGAGCTTTGGATGCAGGGTCAGCAGCCCGGGAATCAGTTCGAGTCAGGATTCACCGGACATCCGCAAATCAACCACCGCCCCATCGAACGGCTGGGCAGATGCGAAATGGAACGCCTCTTCTACCCGGGCGGCCGAAACGCAGTGGACACCCCAATGGAGGAGGGCTCGCGCCAGTCGCTCCCGGAAAATCTCATCGTCGTCCACCAGCAGAACGTCACGGATCATGAGGAGGCGCCGGGGAGTGTCTGCGGAAGCCGGAGGATGGCGCAGGTCCCTCCCTCCGGTCGGGGGTTCAGGAAAAACTCCCCGCCTAGTCGTTGCGCGAGGAGGCGCACGAGAAAGAGTCCCAGTCCCACTCCTTTTCCGGGGGGCTTGGTGGTGAAGAAAGGTTCACCCGCGTGGCGATCGGCGTCCGGGCTGAGGCCGCTGCCCTGATCCGCGACGATGAATTCCACCCGGCCCGCCTTCCACTCCGTTGACAGCCGGACCGCCTGCTGGGCGGGGCTCGCGTCCAGAGCGTTCTTGACCAGGGACGCCAGCGCCTGGACGAGGGCCTGACGCGGAACGACGAGGCTCGCACCGAGATGGATAGAGGTGATGATCAGCGGCGTGCCGCTGAATCGGGCGGCGACATGCTCAAGAATTTCCCCGATGCGGACGGATTCCGGAAGGTCGCCCGTAGGGTCCCCCAATCGATCCAAGATCAAACGGCAACGTCTGACTTCCTCCTGAATGAGTTGCGCGTAATCGGAAAATTCTGTGTATTCCGGATGTCGCGCCGCGGCGCGGGACAACTCCGAGGCCGCAATGGTGATGGTCCCCAGTGGGGTTCCAAGCTCGTGGGCCGCACCGCCGGCGAGAGTGGCCAGCGCAGCGAATCGTTCTTTGTCAGCCGCAAGGGCCTTGGCCGTCGCTACGGCCGCCTCGCCCCGCCTGCAGGCCTGCTGGAGACGGCTCACGAAGCCAGCGATGGCGGCGGCAGTCAGGACGAATGCGACCAGCATGCCTTTGAGATGCAGGGACAGCGGAAGATTCGGTCCCACCCCGCAAAACGTGTCGCCAGGACGCGGGGAGGACGGGCTCCCAAGAAACAGCAACCCGAATCCCGCGCAGCACTCCGCGGTGATGCCCAGCGCCAGGGCCGGAGGCAGTGCCACCGAGCCCAGTGCCACGTGTACCAAGAAGAATGAGGTGAACGGATTGTGCGCCCCGCCCGTGTAGTGGAGCAGTGCTGGGAGGAGGGCCACATCGGCGGCCAAGATCCCGGCCAATACTGTCGGTCTTGTGCCGTCACCTGGCGGAATTCGGTACAAGAGAAGATTGCTGAGAGCGGTCAAGCCGATGCAGACACCCACCGGAATCGTCGGCAGGGGAATTCCGAGCAGTCCAATGGTGACTGCAACCGTCGACGCCTGGCCGACCACCGCGGTCCACCGCAGTTTCCGGAGCAGGGGGAGGGTGAGGTTCGGATTCACCTCCGCGCTGGGCGACGTCGGATTCATGGCAACACCTTCGCTTCTCTAACTGGTTCCCGTTTCCGTTGGGCAAGCCGCTGACGGTTCCAAAGGGCCAGGCCGGTGATATACAGAATCAGTGGGATAAAGCCGGCCAGTGCGACCATCAATCGTCCTGGCCAGCCGAAGGCCTTCCCGCTGTGTAACGGCCACTGCCATCCGAGGAATGCCTCGCCGCGCGTGCGTCGATGCTCAGGAGATTGGACGAAGCGGACCACACCGGAGACCGGGTCGCGCCATTCAATCCGCTCGGACCACTGAGACACGATGCTGCCGGGGACATGGGTATGGCTGACCACATACATGTCACCGGGTTCGGTCGGTACGCTCAACCAATTCAGGCGCCCATTGGGGAACTCGGATTCCGACATGTGCAGGATCTCTGCGGCCGTCCTGCCGGCTGGCGGCACGTCGGCTGGGAAATCCTGGGGATCGGGTTGCTCACAGGTTCCGGGAGAGAACCACTGGACCACCGTCACAAACGGTCCGTTGAAGTTCATCCAGACTCCCGAGAGGAGGAGCGCGCCAAGGACAAGGCTGAACACCACCCCGGAAACGCGGTGGATGTCGAAGTGACGTCGCACTCGTCCGCCGCGGCGATGGATGACCAGCGCGGATTTCAACCGGCCGATTCCAGGCCACCAAAGGAATACTCCGGTTCCGATGGAAATGAGTCCGAAGACGGCGGTCAGCCCGACGATGACGCCTCCGGCGCGCGGAACCGCGAGCGAGTAGTGCAGTTCGAACAGGAACTCGCACGCCCTCCAGAGGCGGTCCTCATTCAGGTGGCTTTGCCCCAGGGATCGTCCGGTGTAGGGATCGAGACACAGCACGACTTCGCGCTCCGGGGTGCCAGGCGCCGAGGTATAGGTGGCCGTGACGACGGAATGCAGGGACTCCGGACCGGCGAGGTGCCGGAGACGAGTTCCCGGTGGCGTCGCAGCTTCGGCTTGTTTCGCCAGCTCCGAACCCGGCATCCTAACGGCCCCAGCAGGGACGTTGACCGTCCGCAACTCGGGTTCCAGCCATTCCCCCAGTTCGGTGTGAAACACGAACACGGTTCCCGTCAGTCCCACGACCACGAGCACGGCACCGAAGGTGAGCCCCAGCCATCGGTGTAGTCTCTGGCCGAGATGGCGGACCGCTCGCTTGGAAGCGACGGGCCTCATGTTGGGATGCTGTTTCATGGCATTCTTCCCGCGGCCTCAGAATCGTGGTTCCGCAAGAAGCCGCTGGGCGGCTCTGAGGATCAGGTCAGGGACCTGCGGGTTGAGGCCGTCGAAATAGCCGCGAACCTTTCCCCGACGGTCGACCAGAACGAGCTGGCTGGTCCCTTCGAAGCCACCTGGCATGGGCTCCCGTCGCAGGCCCGGTGTGGCTCCTGCCCGGTTGAGGAAACTCTCCTCGATCAGGTTGCGAAGGGCATGTCGGTCACCCGTCAGGAACCAC
>JBGAPN010000482.1:0-4032 GCA_044221235.1 Limisphaerales bacterium | reverse complement strand
CGGCGATCACTTGCCGTTCCAGAGGAACAGCGCGAAGAACACGATACCTTCCGCGAAGGCCGTGCTCAGAATCGCCTGGACGAGGATCTTGGTGGCGGCGCCGGGATTTCGGCCGACTGCCTCCGAAGCGCCCTTGCCGATCATGCCCACGCCGATGGCGGCGGCGAAGCACGCCGCGGCGACGTGAATATTACCGGTAATGTCTGCGAGCATCATAGTATTGTCTGTTGTGTTGTGTCCGGCCGCCCCGGCAGTCGTGCCACCGTCTGACGGTCGAAATTTGGAAATTCAATGTTCGGCGTGGCCCTTCCCATGACCATGACCTTCCCCCTCATCGTGGGTGCAGATCAGCAGGGTGAAGACGGCGGTGAGGAGCATGAAGACGAGCCCTTGAACCAAGCCGACCATGAGTTCCATGAAATAGAACGGAAGCGCCGTCAGCCATCCCAGGATCGGTCCACCGAGATGGGTCATGGACTCCAGCATGTTTTCGCCCGCAAAAATATTGCCGTAGAGACGGAAGCTCAGCGAAACGGGGCGGAAGAGAATTGAAACGACTTCCAACAATCCCACCGCGAAGAAAACGACCACCATCAACACAAACAGAGGCCCGCTGGTCTCGCCTTTGGGGGCGAAGAGGTGTTTCAGGAAGCCGATGAATCCGTTTTCCTGAATCGCCCAAATGGTCCACAGCGCGAAGAAGACCAACGCCATCGCGAAGGTCATGTTGAAGTCGGCGTGGACACCTCGGAGCAGCGGATGGGTCACATGGAAGCCGTGATCACCCGGAACTCCCCAACCAACGGTTCCCACGCCGGGAATCAATCCGAACCAGTTGGTGGCAACGATGAAAATAAACAGGGAACCGAAGAACCAGAAGGTCTTGTGAACCAGGTGGGGGCCGATGAGTTCTTCCAGAAATTTATAAAGCCCTTCTACCAGCCACTCCCAGAAATTCTGCGCTCCCTTCGGCACCATTTGGGCACCCTGCATGGCCATCTGTGCCAGAAAAATCAGGGTGATGGCGACCCCCCAAGTCAGAACCATGGAATTGGTCACCGGCAGGGGTCCCACATGGAAGAGAACGGGCGCGGCGTTGGGCAGTCCACTGGCCTCTTCGTGGCTCTCGTGCCCGCCCTCATGCGCCGCTTCCGCTGCCCAGCCCAGAGCCGGCAGGACGATTCCCAAAATGATGGCCAGAATGAAGCGCGATAGACGCATGTTCGTGTCCCGGTACCAAAGTGAATCCCGACGACAAATCGCCGTAAATTCGCCTTGGCCACCCCGAAGGAGACGCGGAGTCTGTCGTGTGTGAAATTTTTCACAAGAGGTTTTTTCTTCCGCCAGCGGTCGACTGGATCCAGGAAGCCCTCCCTGTTGGGGACCGTGATGACCCACCCCAAAGTCAGCCCCTTGTTCGAGAACCTCTTGCGCCCGCCCCTTCCTGGCTAGCGAGGTCTACGGTTGCGGCGACCTGACCCGGTAAACTTCCAAGTCAGTTCCGTCGACCGGAGCGACCAGAACATCTCCATTTCCACCGACCGCTTGAGCCTTCTCGTTCCATTGGGGATTGATCACGCTCCCGGAACCCTCCAGGACATACTGTCGGCCGATGATTCCGTTGAAGCTGACTCTCAACGTGTTGGCATCCTGGAGAATACTCCCGATTGCCAGGGGTCCGATCACTGCGAGGGCTGCCGTCGGACTGGTTGTCGTCCCACCCGATCCAGTCACGGCAACGGAATAGTTTCCGGCATCGTCCGGATTGACGGAAGGAATCGTCAGATTCTGCCCCGTCGCGCCATCGATGGGCTGATTCCCCCGAAACCATTGGTAAGTGAGCGTTCCCGGACCGGAAGCGGCGGACTTGAGCACCACGGCTTCCGATTCATAGGCGGTGGTGTCCAGGGGAAGGAGAGTAAAGGTCGGCTTTTCCACCGCGGCGGTCACCGTCAGGACCGCCGGATCGCTCAGTACACCGCCACCCGAATTCGAGACAAAGACCTGATAAGTTCCCTCATTATCCTTGCTCACCGGATTGAACGTCAAAGTCGGCCCCGTCTCCCCGCTCAGCTCCAGGTCCCCCTTCCTCCATTGGTAGCTGAGATTGCTGCCGGTGGCCGAGACCGAAAGGCTTGCCGACGCCCCCTCCGATACCGAGGTGCTGACCGGCTGACTGGAAATGACCGGGGCGCCATCAATTACGGTGATTTGGATCACAATGGTGGCGCTGTGCTCCGAATTCGCGATCGTGGCCCCTTCCCAGCCGGTAATGCGGACGTCATCAAACACCCCCGTTTGGGTTGGATTGCACGTGATTCGCCAGATGCTGCCGCTCTTGGTCGGTTGATCGAATCCGGGAGGAAGATTCTCCGCGGTATACAGTTGCGGAGAGAGTGTTTTGCGGCCATCGGACCAGGTGAGACTGAGCCGGAAGGACGAGGCGACCCCGTTGGTGCGGGTGACTTGGCTGTTGGGAGGCTGGATGACGGAAATGCTCGCCCCGGAGACCGCATGATACGAACCCGCCACCGCGGCCGCTCCGATCAGCGTCCGGAGGATCGCAATGATGGGAGTGGCGGCGAGGGTCGCTTCGCTGGTGACCGTCCGAACCAGCGGGAGGAATTGGAGGAGAAGGGAAAGCCCGATCGACGGAAGCGATCTAGTTCGCATATGTAATCGATGACCAACATTCCTGCTCCGCCAGTTTCGGTCAAGCGACGGGCACCGATCATTCCCGCAGACTCTGCCTCATTGACACTGGTTACGCTGGAGGGGGGATTGTTGTCAGGGATGGTCGGGACGACAGGATTTGAACCTGCGACGTCTTGGTCCCAAACCAAGTGCTCTACCAGGCTGAGCTACGTCCCGAGCCGCGGAGACTGTGCCTGCTCGGGGCCGGATCGGAAAGGGTTTCTTGTGCCGGAGTCGCGGACTGCGCTCCTACCCTCGTCACCGGGTGTGGATGGCCGTCGTTGTTCCAGCAGTGGCGGGTGGCGGGTGAAGCCGGTTCCTTTGACGTCCCGATGCCTCACCTGCGAAGTGATCCACACGGAGTTTCCTCCCCGCGCGAGTCAGGTCCTTGAACATTCGCCTCTTTGACATCTTGATGTATTAACATAACACTTTGATGCATGCGGACGACGATAACGATTGAAGACACGTTGCTTCGGAAGGCCAAGCAGGCGTCGATTCGTCGGGGTTGCACTCTGAGTGAAGTGGTCGAGGAGGCACTTCGGATTGTTCTAGAGAGCCAACCCAAGTCGCTGCCAAGGGATCTGGTTCCGCGATGGACGACCTTCTCGGGCGACGGGGTGCGCGCGGGGGTAGATCTCAATAACTCCTCTGAACTTCTCGAGGCCATGGAAGCGCCATGACGTTGGTCGACGTGAACATCTTGGTTCACCTCCATCGGGAGGATGCGGACCAGCATGATGCGGTCCGGGACTGGATCCAGACTACTCTCGGAGGCCATCAGCGGGTTGCGGTTTCAGAACTCGCGTTGAGTGGATGCCTGCGGGTGGTGACCCACCCCAGAATCTTCAAGCAGCCCACCCCACTGAACCTCGCGCTCCGGTTCGTCGACGAGTTTCGTTCCCATTCCCAGGTTCACGTCCTGAATCCTGGACCAGGGCATTGGGAGCGTTTCTCGGAACTCTGTCGCAGGGTCGATGCCCGGGGGAACCTGATCCCCGACGCCTACCACGCCGCCCTGGCCATGGAGCACGGTTGCGAATGGATCTCCCTCGACCGTGGATTCGCCCGCTTTCCAGGTCTGCGCTGGAGGCATCCATTGGAGTAAACTGCCGCGATGTGGGGGAATCCTCACTCCCTTCCCCACGTCTCCGGGTGCGGCTGGCCGTCGGTGTTCCAGCGGTGGCGGTTCCCAACGGACAGCCAGTGGGTCCAGCGGCCTTTTTCCTCGTGACCGTCGGCGACCAGCAGGTTGGCCGCGCCCCAGAGGCTTTCTCCCGGCCAGAACATCCAGTTTGTGGGACACCCGTCGAAATGGCCGGAGTTCCTGAACATCTC
>JBGAPN010000481.1:0-4577 GCA_044221235.1 Limisphaerales bacterium | reverse complement strand
CCGGATGATCCATATAGCACGGATTTGAATGCCGCCCGTGTGGCGAATTTCCGGCCGTGGGGCGCCTTGGAATGGTTCACCAATGCCACCCACCGGATGTTGTTGAGTGACTTCACCAATGGACTTCCGTTCTTTCCTCCTAACGTGGGCCGGTCCGTGCCGGGACTGGGAATTTTCGGAGGAACCCGGGCTCGGGACAATAACGGTCTCGAATATCCCACAAACTACATCTACGACGCCAAAGTTCATCGCTCCCTGCAACTCGCGGCCAACATCTATGATGTGACCACGAACGAATTTCTGGATCCAGTGAGTCAGCGGATCGCAGCCCCCACGGTGTTCCGTCCGTTGGTCTACGAGGATCAGCGTTATCCGGGCATCCTCCGGCTCCACAGCTTCGAACAGATTTTCAATGGCCGGCCGAATTTTCTGCTGTCGCGGGAGTGGGTTTCCCCGGATTTGGCCACCAACCGTTCGCCGCGCGTCGCTGGAAGTCCGTCCCAGACACTCACCCTCAGCCTTCCGGAACGGAGTCCCCCGGTCACGTCACGCGAAGCCGGGTTCAATCTCTTTGGAATTCCCTGGGTTGTCGGGGCCAAGAAGGGGCTACCCAACTTCAATCAGGCGTTGTGGCAGACGGTGATTCAGCCGACACGACGGCTCATCGTCACCCGGCCGTCGACCAAGTCCAATATCAAGCAGACCGAACTCCCGTTCGCCGGGGCCAATTCCGCCGGGTTCCGGACCGAGTACCAGTACATCCTCAATGTGACCAACATTGTTGGGGTGGAGGCCTGGAATTCGTACCTGACCAATTTTCCGCGACCGGTGCGGATTTTTGCCACCAACCTGCTGGAGTTCACGCTCATGGACGAAACGCCAGGAGCCCAATCGGCCGTGGTGCTTCAACGGCGGGAACTGCTCTCGACCAATTATGTGAAAGGGGCAGGGTGGCCTTCCCGTGCGTATGAGGCGGCTGGGTTTCAACGCGACACGACCTCGCCGGCCTATCTGGAGTTTCCAGCGGGGATCACCAATCAAACCGTACGGGTTCCCGGAGGTGTGGCGATTGGCACCGGCTTCATCTATGACCCCATCAACCGACGAGCCTTCCCACTGGGCCTGACCAACCAGGGCAGGGTTGTCATTTCCCAAGGCAACCGCCGCTATTTGACTCCGGTCCTTTCGGCCTACGTCACTAATAGCCTCCTCTATGCCATCACCGACGAACAGTCCGGCCGGTTGCTGGACATTGTGACACTTCGGAGTTCGATGGTCCGGACCAATATTATTTCGACACTGGCGCTGGATCCCAACGGAACTGAACAGCAGTATTTCAATGAGCAGGCCGGTTCGCAGGGGAATTCGGGGACGTTGATGCCGGCATTTTGGAGCACGAACGTCGTCCAAAACAATCGCACCCGGGGTATGGACAACCAGATGCTGGTCTCCATCGGTGACATCCAGGCTCCCATTAATCTCTGGCGGAATCCCATCGGCGCTCCGGTGCGTGAAGACCAGAAGCGCGACGCCATCGCCGGACTGCTCTATTTTCTCTACGGGGTCGAACCGGCCGGAGGCGTCAGCGCCAACGTTCGTTCTGAGTACGGGTCGAATTTGGTCGTGCAGGTGGGCTTTAATCCCTCCCCGCGGGTATTCTTGTCCGACCGGCGGATGGCAAATGATCCGCTCGTCCACTACACCCGGGACGATCTTGCGCCGGGCTATGTGTTCATGACGGAGGCGGAGTACACTGAGATCCCCGGGGTAAATACCCGAGTCCACTTGGCCACCAATTCGGTCGGCTTTGACCTGGGACGATCATCGAAGTTTATCAACCCCTACGCTCCCTGGGGCACAAACGGGAACCTGATCGGTATTCAGGCCCAGGCTGGTGGATCCGGAAGTACCGCATTCAATTACGCCTTCAAGGATCCCATGATCCGATCCTCGGATGACTGGGTGTTCCCGATCAGCACCAACACCCTATTCCGTTTTGCTGGCATTGGTCAGCTGGGGCGTGTCCATCGCGGGACCCCCTGGCAGACGGTTTACCTCAAGTCAATGGTGGCTCAGGAAACCGGCGAACCGCCCCTCCTGAATCGAATCAACAATGGCAATCCGACCTGGGGAGGTTGGTCCGGAAACATTGGGACCCATCCGACCAATGACTGGAAGTACATGGACCTGTTTACCACGGCCATCAACGAATGCCGCCCGGAGCCAGATGTCGGTGGGACAGGCGGGAATCGCGGCGTGAAGTGTAGCCCCTGCTGTCCGGAGTTCCATTGCTCGAGAACACCAGCAACGGGAGCAGTGACAATCCCAAGCCTCTCTTCTGGCCGATGCTCCTGAAATCGCCCAGATGCTTGTGATACCAGCGGGCAGGCGCAGGTTCCGGGCTTGGTTTATCGTCCTCGGTTGGACCAATCGGGCGGTGTCCACAAGATTAATCGGGATGGAGTTTTGCCCAATCTCGGCTCCATTTGCAGGTGCCATCGTTCTCGGATCTTTTCGTTCTCGGACAGCGGGCTTCGACCATGTCCACGGCCCGCAACATCACGGATGAGGTGCGGAGCAGTACCCCAGCAGGTCCTCTGCTGTTCGTACGGATGAGCCGCGGTTCGTGATCTATTTCCTTCGGCCAGACCCTCAGGCCGGGCGCCGAACGCTGCAAACCCGCCCGGGTCCGCCTTGACGGCATTGTCACCAACTACAACATCACTGGGGAGTACGTGACGAAGACCGTGCTGCGGATCGACGGCGATCCGCGCCGCCTCCAGCCCGTTGTCGAAGACCAGCGCGTCATTCTTTCGAACCCATAGACCGAGTCCGGACGCCGAACACCGCTATCAATGCGCCTTTCACTGCGACAAAACTGGCCCTGTTGGGTCCTGTTCTGATTTGCGCCCAGCTCAGGTAGCGCGCGCCCATCAGCGCGACGCTTTCCGTCAGAACAGCGAGACGTCAGATCCGCTTCAACCAGCGAGAGGCAACTGGCCCGCCAAACTCCCCAGCCTGTCGGCCCCGCGGCGTTCAGTCAGCCAGCCCCTGCGAGGTGGGTGACTGTGACCACCCGGCCCGACGGAACCGGTCCGACCTTCTTGGACTCGGAGATGACCAATCGTCTTCGGAATACGCCGGCAACTCTTCAGCAATTGCTGCATAACGACCGGGCCATCCTGCTGCGCAATGCATTGGTGGATACTGCGAACGGCGAACCGCTGGCCATTCCCGCCGCCTTGCGATCGCAGCGGCCTGCGGAGGCGTACGTGGTCCAGGCAAATGGACCCATCACCGCTGAGTTTCGCGATGCCCTCGTCCGTTCCGGCGCGTCGTCGGATTGCATGTCCCAAACAACGCTCTGCTGGTTCAAGCTTCAGAGAATGTGGCCCAGGAGTTGTTGAGCACCCCGGGGGCGGCGGCGATCCTCCCACTGGAACCTTATTTCAAGCTCACCCCTTCGCTCCTGACTCTGGCTCTGAACGGGACCCCGTTGCCCGAGGGCTTGATGCGATCCCTCACTGACACCGGATGCCCCAGCCCAGGTGACGGAGCTGGCATCAGTCGGTGCCCAGGAACTGGCGGCTCGCGAGCGGGGACCCCTCGGGACTCGATCACAGTGCGGCCCTGCGGGATTCTCTGTCCTTTCTGGCGGCGATCTCCGCCGTTCACCGGGTTGAGCCGCGGCTGCGGACCAAGCTGGCGAACGATCTGACGGCCTTCTCGCTGGGATCCACCACCACTCCGGAGAATACCAACTCGTTCGAGGATCTCACCGGCGAAGGCGTGCTGGTCAATGTGAACGACTCGGGTGTGGATGCGACCAGTCCGGATCTTTTCGGGACGGGTCTATACCTCCGCCAGCGAACAGCAGGTGCTCGAAGACCCGGTTGGTCACGGGACTCACGTGGCCGGGATCATTGCGGGCAATGGATCCCAATCGGGCCAGGTGCAACGATTCTCCACCGCAGGGCTCGGTCACCAACGCCAATTTTCATGAAAGCGCCGAAGGCTTCGATCTATGTATTGCTCAGGATCTGCCAGGCGATCCCGCCGCGACAGCTGGCTCCAGGAGACGGCGGCGAAGGCGCCCCAGCGCTTTAATTCCCTGGAAGATGTTCTCATCTCGAACAACTCCTGGGGGTACGTGGGGCTGGACTCCTTCGAGTACAATTCTCATTCCGCCAGCTATGATGCCGCCGTTCGTGATGCATTGCCGGCGGTCACGGGAGATCAGCCCATTCTGTACGTCTTTTCGGCCGGCAACGAAGGATTCGGCGGCAACAATGGCATCGGCGGCATTCCGGACAGCATCAGTTCCCCGGGCAACGCCAAAAACGTCATCACGGTGGGTGCGCTGGAGAGCCTCCGCAATTTTACTAACTCAGTGGTCACCGATACCAACGGTCAGCCAGTCCAGGTCGGCGCCATCGTGTTGGTTCCGGGATGGGAGACCAACGGTGGACCCTATTTGACGAACGAGGTGCTGATGCCCATGTCCGATTCCGACTGGCAGGTGGCTTCCTATTCAAGCCGCGGGAATGTCGGAATTGGGATCGAAGGAGCGGTGGGGC
>JBGAPN010000480.1:0-4045 GCA_044221235.1 Limisphaerales bacterium | reverse complement strand
GCCAGGAGGAGTCCCGGGCACCGTGGAACCATGAGAATGGAACTCTGCCGCAGGTGGGGGGGAAGGGGCCAGTGTGGACTTTGGTGCGGATCCCGTCGGGGGCAGGGAGTCGGGGGGCGGGAATGATCCGATTTCATAACGCCTCCAATCTGGTTGAAACTTCCTCGGCATGGCACGAAATTGGGGCCGACATGAAGTTCATTCTGACGACACACAATGTCACCCTGACCGAGGCCATCGAGCAGCACGTGCTTATGCGCCTCGAAAAGCTTGAGCACATTGACCGCTGGCTGATCGATGCCCGGGTGTGCCTGGAACGGGATCATACCGGAAAGTCGCCCGACAAGACGTTCAAGTGCTCAATTCGACTGGGGATCCGTGGACGGGACCTGTACGCCGAAGACCGGGAGGCCGACCTGTATGCCGCGATCGACCTGGCCGTGAAGAAACTGGAGCAGCAGCTCCGGCAGAAGCACAGCCGGGCGAAGGCGAAAAAGAAGACGGTTGCGGCCCGCCTTAAGGAAAAACACCGCGCCTGACCGTGCTTCTTCGCGCCCGCATTGTCCTGCCCATCACCGCGCCATCCGTCGAGGATGGCGCGGTTCTGGTTTTTCAGGGCCGTGTGCGCGAGGTTGGCCGTTTCAGCGATCTTCGGAAAAAGTATCCAGGGCCGGTGACGGACCTGGGGGAATCCATCCTCCTGCCCGGGTTCGTGAATGCCCATTGTCATCTCGATTACACCCACCTGGCTGGACGGCTCGCCCCGCCCAAGGCGTTTCCGGACTGGATCAAGTCCATTCTCGCCGCCAAGTCCGAGTGGAGTTACTCGGATTACGCCTCGTCGTGGCTGAATGGTGCGCGTCAGTTGGTCGAGTCTGGAACCACGACGGTGGCGAACATCGAGTCCATGCCGGAATTGCTGCACGACTGCCGGTCGGCGACCCCGCTCCGGGTATTCTCGTTCCTGGAAATGACCGGGGTCCGCAGCGGACGCGATCCGGCATCGATTCTTCACGATGCGCTGCGCCGGGCCTCCTCACTTCCAGCCGGACGTGGCGGGTTCGGATTGTCGCCGCATGCGCCGTACTCGACCTCACCCGCGCTCCTGCAGATGACCGGGGAGGTGGCGCGATCGGAAGGCTGGCGGACCACGGTACACGTGGCGGAATCCCAGGCGGAGTTCGACATGTTCATGTACCGACGGGGGCCTATGTATGAATGGCTGGAGCATCAACGGTCGATGGCCGACTGTGGACTCGGTTCCCCGGTCCAGCATGTCGAGCGGTGCGGCCTGCTGGGCCCGGGGCACATCGCGGTTCACGTCAATTATCTCTGGCATGGCGATGCCGGGCGTCTGGCTCGCGCCGGGGCCCACGTGGCTCATTGTCCTTCGAGCCACGCCTATTTCGGGCATCGGCACTTCCCGGCCGAGGAGTTGACGTCCGCCGGGGTCAATGTGGCGTTGGGGACCGACAGTCTCGCGTCCACCCGGGTGGTTCGTGGACGGCTTCCAACGCTGTCCATGCTGGACGAACTCCGGGAATTGATGGCGGTGGATGCCGCCATGCGTCCCGAGCGGGCCTTGGAATGGGCGACCTGCAACGGAGCCCGTTCCCTCGGGCTGGCGGGGCGGGCGGGTGAACTGTGCGAGGGCGGATGGGCCGATCTGATCGCCATTCCTTTTTCCGGTCCCGTCGCTCAGGCTGCAGCGGCGGTGGTGAGCCACACGGGCGCCGTTCAGGGCAGCCTGATCGGCGGCGAATGGGCGGTCAGGCCGCCCATGGTGACGGAATGAGCACCGATAGGTCACCCGTGGTGTGGATCACCGGCGCGGCCGGCGGTCTGGGCAGCCATTTAGTGACCGCCTTCGCTGCGGCCGGTTGGAGGGTTGCGGCCGGTTGGCACCGGTCCCCGATCCAAAATCACGGAGACTCCATTTTCCCAGTGGCACTGGACGTCACGAATCCGACGGCTCCCGCCGCCGCGGTCGACGCCGTGATGGGCCGATGGGGACGCATGGACGCGCTGGTTAACAATGCCGGGATAGCCGCGGACGAACTCGTCGTCCGGATGGATCTTGAAGACTGGCAACGCGTGATGGAGGTCAACCTGTCAGGCGCCTTTCGCTGCGCCCAAGCTGCAATTCGTCCAATGGTCCGCCAGCGCGACGGGCACATCATCAACATCACCAGTTTTGGAGGCCGGGTGGGTCGCGCTGGACAGTCGAATTATGCGGCGTCAAAGGCCGGCCTGTTTGGCCTGACCCAGTCGCTCGCCCGGGAGGTGGGCTCGCGCAATGTGCGTGTGAACGCCGTGTCGCCGGGATTCCTTCGGACCGGATTGGTGGGCTCCCTGACCGAGGAGCAGTTGGCCCAGCACGCGTCGGCCAATGCGCTGGGTCGGCTGAATGAGTTCGAGGAGGTGGCCCGGTTTGTCGTGTTTCTGGCCGGGACTCGGAACATTTCCGGGCAGGTTTTCCAGCTCGACAGCCGGATCACGCCATGGGCCTGAAACCGGGGCTGGAGACGACCTACCACACCGCCATGCACGTTGAGTTGTCGGACGGTCCCTCCATGGCGCCCCGATACCATCGCATCACGCGGGCGGAGCTCCACTCCGCCGAGCCGTCGAGTCGTGCGGTGTGCCCACCTGCCAGGTTCCGGGTCGTTTCGCGAACGAACCCGGTCAGGTCAATGGTCGTCAGTTTGGATTGCAATGGGACGGGGCCGGCGCGCCCGTGGGCGATCACGATGCGTTTGACGCAGGGTGCGGCGTAGGTGATGTCGGACGCGACCACCCACTGGGGATCGTCGGAAAGGCGGACCGGAGAATTCCAGGAATTCGTCACCGGGTCGCCCTGACCCTCCCACAAAGTCTGCTGCCGTCCGCCCTGGTACAGATAGCCGAGTTGGAGGGCGTTCCGGGTATGGGGCCATCTCCAGTCGTTGGAGCGGGTGAAAAGTAGGTGAAGATTGGGGCAGTCGAGGATGTTGGACGATCCGCCATAGGTGGCGAGGCCGCGGACTCCGTTGGTGTAGACCAGCGGCAGGTAGTCAATCCGCCGAACGGGATCCTGTCCTTCCGGCACGCGGTCGCGGTTGTCGACCCCATAGAGGTGCGCCGCGATGGTGATCTGGCGGAGGTTCGATTTACAGGTGGCGCGTCGGGCCCGCTCACGGGCGCCCGGCAGACCCGTTAGAATCAGGGCGGCCAGGATAGCGATGACCGCCACCACCACCAGCAGCTCCACCAAGGTGAAGCCGGGCAATCCAGGATGGCATTGGCGCCTCTCCGCGGGATGGACGTTTAGATTCACAGGCAGGGGTTGCCCGGGGAACTAAACCCCCGAAACGGGTCCTGTCGAGGCCCGTCCGCCCGGCTCCCCCGAGTATTCGGACCGGCGCTCAGCTTCTGGGCTTGAGCTGCGGAAACAGGATGACGTCCCGGATGCTTTCCTGGCCCAGAAGCATCATGCACAGACGGTCAATGCCGATGCCGATGCCGCCGGCTGGGGGCATGCCGTGTTCGAGCGCGACCAGAAAATCCTCATCCAGCTTCTGCTGCTCGCCCCCCGCCTGGTGTTCCAGACGTTCCCGCTGTTCTACCGGATCGTTCTGCTCGGTGTAGCCGGGTGAGATTTCCTGTCCATTGATGCAGCACTCGAAGACTTCCACCGTGGTGGGGTCGTCGGGGGACAGCTTGGCCAGGGGAACCAGTTCCTTCGGGAGATGGGTGACGAAGGTGGGCTGGATGAGGGTGGGCTCGACCAGCTTTTCAAAGACCGCGCCGGTGACTTCGAAGTCCTCATAGCCGGCAGCAATGTCTCCGGCCAGCTTGAGATCCTCAACCGCCCGGCGCCGACGTTCCTCCGGCGTGATCCGGAACCAATCGTCCCCCGCCTTTTCCCGCACCAGGTCCTTGTAGCGGACGCGGCGCCAATTCGACAGGTCAATGGTCTTGTAGACTTGTCCATCGGCATTGCGGTGCTCGATGACGAGCGAGCCCAGGACGTTCTGCGCGATGCGTTTGATCAGCGACTCCACGG
>JBGAPN010000479.1:0-4239 GCA_044221235.1 Limisphaerales bacterium | reverse complement strand
GGTTCTACACCGGCAACGGCCCGTCGGCGGGACTTCAGCTGGGGTATAGTCCCACGGAATGGATGGATGTGAAGGCCCGGGTCCAGAACGGAATGTACGTCGGTCCGGTGGACAACAATTCGGACAAGACCTTCATGGGCTCGCTGGGCTTCAAACCCGCCAAGGACCTGTGGGTCACGCTGATTGGGTTTACTGGAGACGAAACCATTGGGACGACGCCTCCCCAGGGCCTTTCAGGCGGATCCGTACTGGCGGGATACAAATTCCTTCCGAAGCTGACCACAGGGATTGAGTTCGATTACTTCAACTTTGATCCGGACAACGCGCCGTCGGCCACCCTGTATTCAATCGGGGGATGGGTCGGGTATGACTTCACTCCCAAGGTCAGCGTGGGCTTCCGCGGTGACTTCGTGAATGCGCCTGACGGGGTGGGCATCGTCGGCATCAACCTCCCGGGACGTCCCAACAGCGCGATCATGTCAGCGGATCCCGACGGCAACATCGGGAGCCTGACCCTGACCCTGACTTACATGCCGCTGCCCGGCCTCCGGATCCAGCCTGAAGTCCGTTATGATTACACCTCCTACACGGGCGGATTCAACGGTGAAGAGAGCCGGTGGATTCTTGGTGCCGGTGTGTCCTATCTCTTCTGATCCAGTCCTATTCTCATTCATAATATGCCCTCATCGCGTATCACTTACAGTTTGAACAAACCATTCCGCTCGCTGCTGGCGGCAGCCGCCCTCGTCCTGGGCACTGGGCTGCAGGCGGCCGAGACGGTCAAAGTCGGCGTCCTGCACTCCTTGAGCGGAACGATGGCCATCAGCGAGACGTCCCTGAAGGACGCGTTGCTGTTCACGTTCGACGAAATCAACAAGGCGGGCGGCGTGAACGGTAAGATGATCGAGCCCGTGGTGGTGGATCCCGCCTCCAACTGGCCGCTGTTCGCCGAGAAGGCGGAACAGCTTCTTGTGAAGGATAAGGTCGCCGTGGTGTTCGGGTGCTGGACTTCGGTGAGCCGGAAATCGGTGTTGCCGGTATTCGAACGGCTGGACGGACTGCTGTTTTATCCTGTTCAGTACGAGGGCGAGGAGCTCTCCAAGAACATCTTCTATACCGCTGAGGCGGTAAACCAGCAGGCGATTCCCGCGGTGGACTACATGCTCGCCGAGGGCAAGACCAAGTTCTACCTGCTGGGTTCGGACTACGTCTATCCCCGGACGACGAACAAGATCCTCAAACAATATCTGAAGATGAAGGGGATTCCCGACAGCGATATTGTGGAGATTTACACCCCATTTGGTCACACCGACTACCAGACCATCGTAGCCGACATCAAAAAGTTTGCCGCCGGCGGAAAGGCCACGGTGATCAGCACGCTCAATGGCGACACCAACGTCCCGTTCTTCAAGGAATTCGCCAATGCGGGCCTGACTTCCGAGAACTGCCCGGTCGTTTCGTTCTCCATCTCCGAGGATGAGTTTCGGGGGCTGCCCGCCAAGGAATTGGCCGGGCACCTCGGGTGCTGGACCTACTTCATGTCGCTCAAGAACCCGGAGAACGGGAAGTTTGTGAATGACTTCCTGAGCTGGGTGAAGAATCCCGTCGTCACGGGAATCGACTACAAGGTCACCGGGGTCGACTCCAAGGGCCGGGTGACCTGCAGTCCGATGAACCTGTCCCGCATCGGCGTGTACCTCTGGAAACAGGCCGCGGAAAAGGCGGGATCCTTCGATGTCGACAAGGTCCGTGCGGCCTTGGTCGGCCAGAAGTTCAAGGGGCCCAGCGCGTCCAGTCACTATGCAGGCCAATCATCGCCTCATCAACAATGTGTATATCGGCGAGACCCTGCCGACGGGACAATTCAAGGTGGTGAAGTCCTTCAACAATGTCGCCGGGGAACCGTTCAGCGAAAAGTTCCTGACGTCGACGAAGTAGGTTTTCTCTCCTCCTGATGCCCACAGGGGCCGGACAGGCTGGTCCGGCCCCTCTTTTTCCCCATCCGCGCTCGCAGACCGACTGCCCATGATGCGATTCCACTGGCTCCTGATTCTCCTGTTGATGGCGAATGTCCTCGTGGTCCGCCCTTCCGCCCAGGCGCAGGAGACAGAGGCTCGGCGGCAGCTGGTCACTGCGATCACGTCAGAAGACTCCGAGGAACAGACGCGGCTGATCGGTCTGCTGGTGTCCACCCTGGACCCGCTGGTGATGCGGGGGGTGGGTGCCTGGCGCCAGAATGAACTTTTTCTGGTTGAGGATCCGCCGGGCACGCGCGTTCCTGTTCTCCTGGAAGCCCAGGTGGACGGGGAGGGAAAGGCGCGGGCACAACGCATTCTGGATGGTTCGTGGCTGTTGGACGCCGCCGGAAAGGAAGTTCGACTGACGGCGTCCGAGCTGACTCCGGCTGACACGACCTCGCGTCTGCGAAAAGCGATCAAAGCAACGCTCGACCTGTTTGCCCTGGCCGATCCGGTTCCCAAGGTGCGACGGGATGCCGCCATCAAACTGGGACAGGAACAAAACGCAGAGTACCTGCCGCATTTCAACGCCCGACTCGGGAAGGAGGATTCCCCGGAAGTCCGGAAGGCCCTTCGGGAGGCCGTGGCGATGATTCAGGCGGCCAGCCCGGATGAGACGACGCGGGTCGCGGCCATTGCGGAACTGGGAACAATGCATTCGCTCAGCGGTCTCGGCTTCCTCCAAAACCTGGTGGCGCGGGGCGTCAAGGAACCGGGGCGGGTGGACCCCGAAACCTTGAAAGCTGCGAACAAGGCGGTGCGGGAAATCGAGCAGTACCAGGCGTTGGGCAACCTGGTCGGTACGGCATTCCGGGGGTTAAGCCTTGCGGCGGTCCTCCTCGTCGCTGCTTTGGGACTCGCCATCACCTTTGGACTCATGGGCGTGATCAACATGGCGCATGGCGAGATCATGATGGTGGGAGCGTACACGGCGTTTGTGGTTCAGAATATTTTCAAACAGTGGTTCGGTTCCTCGGGTGCCGGTTTCGACATCTATTTCATCGCGGCATTGGCGGTTTCCTTTGTGGTGGCGGGAGCGGTCGGGTTGCTCCTCGAGCGGGGCATCATCCGGTTCCTCTACAAGCGGCCGCTCGAAAGTCTTCTGGCGACCTGGGGTGTCAGCCTGCTGCTTCAACAAGTGTTCCGGCACATTTTCGGAGCGGCCAATGTTCAGGTCAGCTCGCCTTCCTGGCTGAGCGGGAGCTTCGTCGTCCAGGATGTGCTGTTCGCCTACAATCGGGTCTTTGTCATCGCCTTCGCCGTCTTCATCGTGGTTGGAACGTGGTTGATTCTGACCCGGACGACGCTGGGACTGCAGGTCCGGGCGGTCATGCAAAACCGGGCCATGGCCGCCTGCGTGGGTGTCCGCACGGACCGGGTGAACATGTTCACGTTCGCCTTCGGATCGGGTCTCGCCGGGATGGCCGGTGCCTGCCTCTCCCAGATCGGCAACGTGGGTCCGAGTCTGGGCCAGAACTATATCGTGGACTGTTTCATGATTGTCGTCCTGGGAGGTGTGGGAAGCCTGTTCGGGACGGTCTATGCCGCGCTCGGGGTGGGCGTGACGGATCAGATTCTCCAGCCGTGGCTGGGAGCGGTACTGGGGAAGATCACCGTTCTGGCGGCGGTGATCCTGTTTCTGCAATGGCGGCCGTCCGGTCTCTTTTCCACGCGCGGCCGCAGCCTTGAAGGATGATCCCCCCCCGAAATGACCCTCAACACGCGAGCCTGAGACACTGCATGCGATCGTCCTTTTCTCCACGCGAAACCGGCCTGCTGCTGGTGGCCGCACTCTTCGGCCTTGTCATCCTGCCCGCCCTCAACGCGTACCTGCCGCCGGAGAGCCTCTTCCACGTCAGCACGTTCAGCCTGAGCATCTGGGGAAAGTATCTTTGCTATGCGGTCCTCGCCATGGGCGTCAACCTGCTGTGGGGATACACCGGCCTGCTCAGTCTGGGGCAATGCCTGTTCTTCTCCCTCGGGGGGTACTGTCTGGGAATGTACCTGATGCTGATGATTGGCAACCTGGGGCAGTACAAGGCGGAGATTCCGGACTTCATGGTGTTCCTCGAGTTTCCCAAGCGGTTTCCCGAGACGGGAGGACTTCCCCCCCATTGGATTCCCTTCCGCAACTTCACCTTTGCCGCGGCGGCCGTGGTGTGGGTCCCGGCCCTGGTCGCCCTGCTGTTCGGGTATCTGGCATTCCACTCCCGCATCAAGG
>JBGAPN010000478.1:0-4094 GCA_044221235.1 Limisphaerales bacterium | reverse complement strand
CCGAAGACGAAGTCGCCATTCACCACCCGGGACATGCAATGATAGTAGGCCACCGGAAAGGAAGCCGGCGCCTTGAGCCGTCGCTGACGCATGAACCCACTCTCCCATCCCGACACCCACCCCCGCCATCACCAGATTTATCGATGCCTGTCCTGTCCCTCGTGCGACCTCCAACCTCTGCGGATCGCTCTTCCACCCCCTCGTCCAGCTCCGCAAAGTCAATTGCGTGAGACGATAATGGATGTCCTGTCCCTAGTTGCACGGGTCGAATAGCCGCAGTTCTCAACTCACCGAAACGGCGTTCCGAGACGAAAAGCAGGATTGTCCCAATGGGATTGATTCGATGCCTGTCCGTCGCCAGCTTCGCGGGCCTTGATCCGTTCCCCATGACTGCATTCTTTTTGCCGGCGTACTTTCGCTACCGAGTTCTGGGTCCGTGTGTCGGCCTAATGGCCGGACTCGCTTCCTTTGCCCAGAACTGGGATGCCACGTTCAAGGTGAGTGTTTGCCAGCCCGGGGAAATCCGGGTGATGGCCATGCAGGCGGATGGAAAGGTCGTGATCCTCGGTGATTTTGACCGGGTGGGGACCGTGGCGCGGCCAGGCCTCGCGCGGTTAAACGCCAACGGGAGTTTGGATCCGGCGTTCCAACCTCCCGAGGGAATGGCCGGTTTGTCCCGGACAGCCTTTGTCCTGTCGGATGGCCGGGTGATTCTGGGCGGCAGTTTTCCCACGGGCCGACCCGACCCGATCAGCGGGCTGGAAGTGCGGGAGGCGTTCCGACGTCTCAACGCCGATGGAACTTTGGACGACAGCTTTCATCCCAGCGTCGTTACCGGACCCTCCGGCACCGTCGTGGGCCAGGCCGCAGATCAAGGAAGTGCATTCTACTCGGTGGTTCATTTCACCTCCTTCCACTTCGGGGTGATGAACATCTCCCGCGATCTCTTTCGGATCCACGGTGATTCGGGCGCTTCGGACTACCTGGTCCCATTCTATGACGGCGATCCGTATTGTGTGGCCCGAATGCCCGACGGAAGTGCCGTGGTGGGCGGTGAATTTCAGAAAACCCTTGCTCCAGGAGGAGGAGGCTTCATCACCCGGCCCCATCTGGCGCGGGTTCTCGCCAACGGCAAGGTCGACGACAAATTCGTTCCGCGGTTTGTTGGCACCTCGACCGTGGGTGTTCTGGCGCTCGCCACGACGTCCGATGGCCGAATCCTAGTTGGCGGCAATTTCGAAACTGTGAATGAGCAGCCGCGTCCAGGAATTGCGCGCATTTACTCCGCGGGTGGGTTGGATCTGTCCTTCAATCCCGCGGTCGGCAGCGGCGTGTCTGTTCGTTCTCTCCTCGCGTTGCCGGACGGAAAGGTTTTGGTGGCCGGCTACTTTTATGATGTGAACTCCAGCCGGGTGGTCCGGCTCAACGCCAACGGCAGCGTCGATGCCACCTGGGTTTTTCCCAAGACCTATGGAACCCAGTTCAACGCACTGGCGTCGGTGTCCAGCGGCGTTTTGATCGGCGGGCATCTCAAGGCAAACGGAGGCGGAGGCAGTGCACTGCTGAAAGTGGGGGTCAACGGAGCGGTCGACGCTGCCTTCAATCCCCGGGTGGAGCAGCCAGGTGGGATACAGTCCGTGGCGGTGCAGTCTGGCGGACAAATTGTGCTGGGAGGCGCCTTTACTTCGGTGAACGGCCAACCCAGGACCAATCTCGCCCGTCTGAATCCGGATGGAACGCTCGATACCGCTTTTAACAAGGACGCGGTCCGCGGCGGGGTGTCGGTGGTTCGGGTTCAGCCGGACAACAAACTGTTCCTGGGCGGGAGCTTCGCCTCCATCGGCAATTCCCAGCGACGAGGACTCGCACGGTTGTTGGCGGACGGTTCGGTTGATCCGGGTTTCTTTCCGCAGCTCATCAGCGAATCGGTCGTCCACGATCTCTCTCCAGCGTCTGACGGCGGCGTGGTGGTGTGCGGCGATCTGGGCACTTCCGGGACCATCCTCCGTCCGGCAGTGCTTCGATTTCAGACCAATGCCGCGTTGGACACCTCATTCCAGGGGCCGTCCTTGTTGGCGGGCTTCAATCTGGGTCGGGTCGACACCGTCGAGGCGCTCCCCAACGGACGGGTCCTCATTGGCGGATCCTTCGACCGGGTCGATGGGGCGGCCCGTGTGGGGCTCGCGCGGCTTCTAGAGAACGGTGATCTGGATCCGACACTTGATGCCGGTCCCCTGTTGAATCCGTTCCTCAACGTCCCCGCGGTGTACGGGGTGCGCGCCACCTCCGATGGCCGGGTGTTCATCTGCGGCAGCTTCAGTAGCGTGGGACAACGGTCGCGAAATGGGTTGGCGGGTTTGAGTTCGGAGGGTGTCCTGCTCGAGGGATTTGAGACCGGCTTCCTGCGCACCGTGTCGCGAAACACCCTGGGCGTGGGCGCCGGGGGAACCGTGGTGGCGGCAGAGTCAGTGGGCAGCGATTTTCAGGTGTTCGAGTCCAACGGGGCGCCGCGGGGTTTGGCGGGAACGGTCAACGGAAACATCACCGCCACTGCGGTGACACCCGGAGGAGCCGTTCTAGTTGCCGGAGATTTCTCCGTAACCGGTATCGGGAACGGGATTGTCCGCGTGCTGGCCCAGCTGAAGCCGCCACGGATCACTCGGGCGCCGGAGCCGGCGGTCGTGGAATCGGGTGGGACCGCCCGGTTCTCCGTAGAGGTGGAGAGCCCGGTGCCGGTGACTTTCCAATGGTTCCACGAGGATCAGGTGCTGGCCGGTAAAAACGGGTCCGCGCTGGAGGTCCCAACCGCGGGCCGCGAACTCGCTGGGCGCTACCGGGTGACGGTGCAAAACCCGGATGGAGCGGTCACCAGCGATGAGGTCCGCCTGGTGGTGCTCGGAGGTGTCCGGTTGGAATGGAATCCAAAGGGTGCACCTGCGGACGGTCTGATCCGCGGCCGGGCGCCGGACGGCGGAGTGTTCGCCGAATCCGAGCTGGAGTACTACGGCATCGAATGGGCTCCCGACATGATCCAATGGCAACCGGTAGGCGGAACATTCCGCCTGGAGGCCGATGGCACCTGCACCTTTGGAGGACTGCTGGCAGACAGTCCATGGACCCAGTTCTATCGGGTGCGCCGGAAATAACCTGGTTTCCGGGCGTGGGTCGAACGTTGGGGAACAGTCAGTAATGCTCTGTCCCTTGTCTCCGCTCTGGTCCTGCCGCTCGGCGGCGGCCATCGCCACATCTATTAATAGCTGCCCTGTCCCTTTCCTTCGCTCGCTGTCCCTTGGCCTTTCTCTGCCACTGCCCACCCTCCTGGTCGAGGAACGGCGCCGCTCCTGATCTTTTCCGACGTCGGCCGCGGCGAGAACACGCCTGAGGTCCTGGCCCGGCGCATGTACGGGCGACAGGTGTCCTGTCCCTCGATCTTCTCACCTCGCGTTCCGATTCCGGCCTTCCAAATTGTGTCTCTCTCCGCGCCTTGGTGTCTCTGTGGTGCGGTCTTCATCGACGCCACGCCCCAAAGATCCGCCGTCCATCGCTGCGCTCGGAGCGTCGGGGCCGGCCCAGTGAGCCAGCCCTACCAGCCTGCCGGCTCTTTCCTGCTTTCCGGCCTTCCAAATTCGCGTTTCGTTCCGCGACTGGGTGCCGCTGGGGCTCCTGGGTCTATCACGCTAGGCCCCAATGATCCGCTTGCGGCGCGGTCGGCGACATCGCGCCAACCCTACCGGTGTAAACGGTGGCCTGGCCACCGCACTCCAACGGGGCCTTACACCGTGTCGGGGGTTGGGTGTACCCAGGGGGCACGGTACGGTCGGGCCAGAAGCTGATTCGCCTCGGTGTCGCCTACCACGGTGTGGGTCGCTGGGTCCCACTTCAGTTCGCGGCCGAGCTTGAGCGCCAGATTGCCCAGAATGCAGGACGCGGACGAAATGTGTCCCTGCTCGATGTCCGCCACCGGTTTCGTGCGGGCCTCGCGGCATGCCAGAAGGTTTCTCATGTGGCCGCGAATGGCCGGGGCACAGTGCTTTTCCAGATCCTTCTCGGTCTTGTCTTCCGGATACTCCTCCAGCTCCATGCCCACGTCTTTG
>JBGAPN010000477.1:0-4119 GCA_044221235.1 Limisphaerales bacterium | reverse complement strand
GCCAGTGTGACCTGGGTGGACATGGGCATCGTGAAGGCCGGGCGGCCGAGGAATGAAATCCAGCTGCTCAACTTCACCCCGTGGCGCGACCTTCCCTGAAGGAAAGTCATGCGGCTTGTGTCGTCGGTGGCTGAATTCAGTCGGTCACTCACCGGGCGGCAAGCCGTTCAGCGGAACGCGCCCGAACGCCATTCGCCCTGGGTGCGCGCCTTGACGAGCTTGAGGCCGGCGGCCGTGAAGGCATCTTTGACCTGATCAAACTGGGTTTCCAGGATGCCCGCCAAAACCAGTGTTCCCCCGGGCTTCAGGCGCGCGAGCAAACGGTCCCGCTCGGCGATGAGGAGGTCATAAATCAGGTTGGCGCAGACGACGTCGTATCGCACGCGGCTCTTTCGGGATAGGCGGGTCAAATCCGCCTGACGCAGTTCGATGTCTCCGTCAACTTCATTCAACCGGGAGTTTTCCGCCGCGATGCGGACGGATTCCGGATCAAAATCAAAGGCGCTCACGGGCGAATAGCCGAGCTTGGCGGCGGCGATGGCGAGGATGCCGCTGCCCGTTCCCGCATCCAGGAGGGACTGTTGTTGGTTCTTGCGTCGGAGTTGAACCACCTGCTCGAGGCAGAACCGTGTGGTTGCATGCTGCCCGGTGCCAAAGCTGAGCCCGGGATCCAGCAGCACCACGGCCTGGCCTGGCCGGGGCTTTCGACGGTTCCAAGTGGGCTTGACCAGGAGCGTCGGACCCAGGTCCATGGCCTTGAAGTGACGCTTCCACGATTCGCTCCAGTTGCGCGCCGGGACTTTCCGGATCTGGATCCGCGCTGGTGCAAACTCGATGCCTGATTCCTCGATGTCCCGCAGTCCCTGCCGAATCAAACTCCGGGTTGCGGCCACTTCCGAGGCTGGCAGTCCCCAATAGGCACTGACGGTCACCAGTCCGGTGGCCACGTCGAAGTGAATGGCCGGGGACTGTCCAAATTCCCGTTCCAGCAGGGCGCCAATTTCCTCTTCGGCTCCCGGTTGGGTGATCACGGAGATTTGACGGAGCGATTCGGTCATGCGGGTTTCGGCACGGAGGAGGATTGGTGGGATCGGGGAATTGGGGGGACGAAGGCAGATGCTTGGGCGGCCAGGCTGCCGGCGAGCGTAAACGCCGTCCAAGCCAGTGCCGGCACGTAGAGTGAGAATTCGCTCAGGCCCTGGGCCAGCCAGGCGGCGACTCCGAGGAATGTCGCAAAGGCGAATCCATCCGCGTACCGCCAGGCCCAGGAGCCCACCACGGCGAGCCAGCAAACCGTCCAGAGCAAATAGAATCCGCCTCCAATCCACCCTGAATCGGAGAATTGCTCCAGGTAGTCGTTGTGCACCAAGCGGGCCATCTCCGACTCGGGCGATTTCAAGCGGGCGTAAGGGCGTTGGAAGGTTCCGGGCCCCGAGCCGGTGAGCGGATTCTCGATGGCCGTTCGGGCAGCCGCCCGCCAGTAATCGAAGCGCGCACCCACACTGGTCGCCCCCGAGGCGAAGTAGCTTTGAAACCGGATGCCAAAGACCACCAGACCGCCGCACGCCACCAGGGCCAGCAGACCCCACTTGATGCGTCCGGGGATGGGCAGGGGGCGGTGAAGCAGAATGGCCAGCAGGACCATCAGGGCAATCAACCAGCCGGATTTTGACCCGCTCCAGAGGAGGGCGGCAAATCCCAAACCGCCCAGCAGCCCCAGCGCCGCATAGCGAATGACCTGCCGCTGCCCGCGGGTCACCGATTCCACCAGTTGAAGGGCCGCTGGCAGGAGCAGCAGGACGACACCCGCGAGGGCATTGGGATACACGAGCGTTCCATGCACGCGCCCTCGCTCCAGCTTCACCAGGATCAGCGGATTGGCCACGTCAACTCCATTGGTCCGGAGGATCGTTCCTTCCTGGCGCAGGGTATCGAGGACCGCGGGAGGAAAGTTGGTCCACCCGGTTCGCTGGCCCTCCACCAGCATCTCGCGATCGGCGGGGAATTCCACCAAGCGCTGCGTGGTGGCACGCATGAGACAGCGCCGCCGGATCGCGGGCCAGAAACAGGCCGACCACGTACGACGCCACGACTCCGCTGAAGTGGGTCAAGGTGAGCGTGGTCAAAGCGCTGTCGACCGTCCGGCTCGACGCCATGAACTGCCAGGTCAGCCATCCCGCGAGCGGTACCCAGCAACTCCAATGGAGGCGTCGAAGCGGAGACCATCCCACGGGAAGCAGGAGGGGAACACCGGCCAGGAGCCAGGCCGCGAGCAGGCCGAAGCTCCAGCGCAGTGGCCACGGTTGAGCCCACATTTCCGACCCCGTTTCGGGAACCGGCACCTGCCGATCGAGAACCACCGGGTTGCCGAATTTGAGCAGCGCCAGTCCCAGGAAAAGTCCAAACGCCAGCCGCCAGAGATTGGCGTAGGGCATCGGACGCGCTGGAGGGGCAGCCGTCACAAACTTAGACGGAGCAAGCCCACTTCCAGGACAAGGGCTTCCTGGGCATTGGTACCCAGAAGCAATCGTTGGGTGCGTTCCCAGTGTTCCAGGTTCGTCCGAGCAGCGCCGGCAGGAATGCGGCTGCTGATCGTTCCTGAGGATTCGGCCAAGCGGGGCAGCACGGGTTCTGCCCCGGTTCCGATGCTGAGCAGCCAGAGATCCCGGAGCCAGGCGTGAAAGCCTGCGAGGAATTCGCCGCGCCGCTTGCGGTACTCCGCCTCAACGGCCGCTTCGAGTTCATCCTCCCAACGGTCCCGCTGGTCGGCATCTGCATCGGGGAAGCGCTGGAGCGGCGAGATGGACGCCAGGTTTTCCTCGATCTGCGACCGGGCCGCAGACAGGGCACCGAGCAACGATTGGAGCATGCGGTACCGTTGCAGAAGGGTGGGCGATCCGGTGGCCAGTTCCTGCGCCACCGTCTCCAGCCAGCTCGCGACCGTGTCATCCACCCGAATCGTTCCGCTGGCGAAGTTGAGACGGAGGCAGCGGGACAGAATGGTCTCCAACAATCGTTCCACGTCAGTGGTCAGAAGGATAAAGACGGAATCGGGCGGAGGCTCTTCCAGGGTCTTGAGGAAGGCATTGGCCGCCTCGACCCGCATGCGCTCGGCGCCGCTGACAATCCCCACCTTGTAACGCGCCTCTGTCGGTCGGACTTGGGCCACGTGGATCAGGTCCCGGACTTGAGCCACCGAGATGATGCGCGATTTCTTGCCCGGGCGCACCCAGGTGACGTCCGGATGGGATTGGTGATCCACCCGGCGGCAGGTCAGGCAGGTTCCGCAGGGTTCAACGCCAATGCCCGAAGGGGTCTTCTGGACCGGCTGTTGGCAAACCAGAGTGCGTGCCAGGTGAAGGGCCGCATCTTCCAGGACTTCGGCGGAGTCCCCGACAAACAGGTAGGCGTGCCCCAAACGTCCCCGGACGAGACTGCGTCGGAGCAGTTCCCGGGCGTTCGAATTGGCGGCGTCGCTCATGGCGGAGGGTGGTGTACCGGGTTGTGGCGCATCCAACAAGGCCGGCATCCGGCCAACTTTGGACATTGTCGGTTCCTGGGGGACGGGCTACTGGTCTCCCATGTTTTGGTGCAACTTTTCCCGTCCCACCCGTGTCTTCTGCTCGATGGAGCATTCCAACGACCGTTTCCGTGGGATCCAAGGGATCTTTCACGGTGCCACACGGTGGATGGCACCGATGGTGACCGTGGGGATGCTCGCTGCGGCCACCCGGGTCCTCGGCGCGGATGCACCCAAACCCGCCAAGCCCGGCAGTTCTGAGGTCGCCGCTTCGCCCACTTCCCATGCGGATGCCGTTCAGGTGCTGCAACGCTACATCGAGGCGTCCGGGGGCGAGGCCGCCATCCGGAAGAACGCCACCCGTATGACGATCGGGTCGTTTGAATCTCCGGTCCTGGGCGTCAATGGTACGATGGAGATGCTTCAGGCAATTCCTAAACGCCTGTCCCAGAGACTGATGGTCGGCAACGGGATGACCATGGTCATGGCGACCGATGGCAAGGAGGCGTGGGTTGAGATTCCGGCGGCCGGGGTCCAGACGATGGACGGGTTGTTGCGCGACCAGTTCATTGAAGAAGGGGACCTTCTGGGACTACTGG
>JBGAPN010000476.1:0-4124 GCA_044221235.1 Limisphaerales bacterium | reverse complement strand
GGGTGGTGCCGCGACCAGAGGATCGGGTGCTGATGAGCAATGCGGTCCCAATGATGGCGGCCAGGCCCATGGAGGTGAGCCAGAGTCGGGGCCGGCCGTCAAAGCGGTGGGCGACGTTGACCAAATACCACAGCGCGTAGCACCAGAGCACGATCCGCCCGGTGGTCAGGTTGCGGAGGTAGTTCACGAGGGATCGCATGGGCGGACGTCGATCAGGCGCGGCCGACACTGTCCGGACTGCAGATGCCAAGAGGCAAGCCGGGAACCACGGTTGGCCCCTGTCTTGAGCCGTTTGGCCCCCGTCCTATGGCCAATTCGCCGCAACTGGCCTCCTGTTCCACTACTCCCCCGGGCCGACATGGCAGGCAGGCGCACCCTGCCGGACATGGGTGGCCCCAATGGGGAATGTCACCACATCCGCCGAGGCATCGACCCTTCCTCCCATGTTCCTCAAAGAGATCGAAAGTCACCCGCCGCAGGGGATGAGCAAGATCGCCCTCAACAAGCTTCGTGACGACGGCGAGGCGATCCCGGAGATTCTCCACCTGTTCCGGTTCAAGCGGCGCAGCACGGACCATCTGGTTCGGTTCACCGAGGAGGTGATGCATGGCCCGTCACCCCTTTCGCCGGGACTGCGGGAGCTGATCGGGGCCTATTTTTCGAAGCACAACCAGTGCTCCTTCTGCAGCGACGCGCATGCGGCCGCGGCCGCCGAATTCCTGGAGGAGGGCGTGGTGGAGGAGGTGTTGCGGGACGTCGAAACATCCCGGTTGGATGAGGCCCATAAGGCGCTGTTCCGGTTCGTGCGCAAGCTGGCCCGGCATCCGGAGCGGGTCGTGGCGTCCGATGTCCAGACGCTGAAGGACGCGGGTTGGAGCGAGGAGGCGATTTACGACGCGTTGACGGTGGCGGCGGTCTTCAAGTTCTACAACACGTGGAACAACGGGTCGGGCGTCCAGAACATGCGTCCCGCCGATTACCTCTACAGCGGCCGGGTGCTGAATACCCTGGGATACTGCATGGACTTCAAGTTTACCCGACTGGTCCGGCTGACGGTGCTCCGCTTCCGGTCCGTGGTTCAAATGCTGTTGCCGAGGCGACGTTCGGCTCCCTCCCCGCTGCTCGAGGAACAAAAGAACACCGCCTGAAGGGTGGCGCGGTGAACCCAGATGACCCGACGACTGACTTATGCCGTCGCGATCGGCCTGATCGCGGTCTGCTACTTTGCGGCACGGCCCCCTTCGCTGAGTTCGACGGAGTTGGCCGCGATGGCCGGTCGCTTTGCTTTTCAGAAACACGTCCTCCCGGAGCCACTGAATCCGCCGCCGCACCAGTTCGTCCGCCGCGTCCATCCTGACCTTGAGCGGATCTCGGCCTGGGTTTCCTCGGTGGGGGCGGCCGTGGCCCTGGCGGACCTGGACGGCGATGGTCTCCCGAATGATCTCGTCCACGTGGATCCCCGTACGGACCGGGTAATGGTGGCCCCAGTGCCGGGAACCGGTACCCGATACCCTCCCTTCTACCTGGAGACCGGCTTCTGGGCAAATGGGGGGTACACCCCGTCGACCCTGGCACCCACGGGGAGCCTGTTGGGCGATTTCAACGAAGATGGGCTACTGGACATTTTGGTCTACTTCTGGGGCCGCACGCCGGTGCTGTATCTTCGGAAATCCGGCGGAGACGCCGCGCTGGCGCCGTCCTCCTTTGTGCCCCGCGAACTCGTGGGAGACGGCGAACGGTGGTACACCGATTGCACGGTCCAGGCCGACCTGGATGGAGACGGGCACGTGGATCTGCTGTTCGGCAACTACTTCCAGGACGGCGCCCGGATCCTGGATCCCAAAGCGACTGACATCGTGGTGATGCACGAGGGAAAGTCCAAGGCGCTGAACGGCGGGCAGAAGCATGTCTTCCTGTGGCAGGAGGGTTCCGGAGGGGTGGACCCTTCGGCCCGGTACCGGGAGGTCAAAGGCGTGTTCCGCGAGGAGACCACCCGGGGTTGGACGGTGGCGCTGGGGGCCGCCGACCTGGATGGCGACCTGTTGCCCGAGATCTATTTCTCGCATGATTTTGGTCCCGACCGGCTGCTGCACAATCGATCGGTTCCCGGTCACCTGGAGTTTGCCGAGCTGACGGGGCGGCGGGACTTGACGACGCCCAAGTCCTGCGTGCTGGGGCAGGATTCTTTCAAGGGCATGGGGTGTGACTTTGCCGATCTCAACGAGGACGGATGGCTGGACATTTATGTCAGCAACATCGCCACCCGGTTCGGGCTCACCGAAAGTCATTTCCTGTGGCAGAGCACCGGGCACCCCGAGCAAATGCGATCCGGAATCGCGCCGTATGTCCAGGTGAGCGAGAAGCTCGGACTTTCCCGGAGCGGATTCGGGTGGGATGCGAGGTTGGCCGATTTCGACAATGACGGGGTCCTGGAGGCAATGCAGGCCTGCGGGTTCATCAAGGGCCGCATCAATCGCTGGCCTGAGCTCCAGGCGCTGGGGACCAGCAATGACAAGATCGTCCACAATCCCCGGTTCTGGCCGAGTTTTCGCCCGGGTGCGGATCTCAGCGGCGGCGACTGGAATCCATTTTTTGTGCGGGCGCACGACGGTCGGTACTACGACGTGTCGGCCCAGTTGGGCCTGGCGGACCCGATGGTCAGCCGCGGCCTTGCCATTGCCGACGTGGATGGCGATGGACGGCTGGATTTCGCCTGCGCCAACCAGTGGGGCGATTCCGACTTCTTCCGGAATGAAGCGCCTCATCCCGGTGCCTTCCTGGGACTCCACCTGGTGCGCGGGAAGGGAAGTCCGGCCATCGGCGCGACGGCCATGCTGACAAGGGCGGATGGACGCAAGCAAGTGGCACAGGTCGACGGGGGCAGCGGCCATTCCGGCCGACGCAGCCCTGACATCCATTTCGGGCTTGGGCTGGTGGACCCTAGCACCCCGGTGACGGTGGAACTCCAATGGCGGGACTTGACGGGGAAGGTGCGCCGCGCCATCCGCACCCTGAAGCCCGGCTGGCACCGATTGAACCTGGACTCCACCGAAACTGGTGTCGCCGCATCGACGCCCCTGCGCTCACCATGAGGTCTGCGATGTTCAATACGACGCTGCTGTTTTATCCGAAGGGCAGTCCCCGGGTTCGGCTGTTCGCGTTGTGGTACTTCACCACGCTGATGATCCTGTGGAACATCGTGGGGCACACCTTCCTGGGGTTCGAACAGTCCTGGGCCACGCCGCTGGTGGCCGTGGTGACCGCAGTGCTGGCGTCCATGGCTCTGGAGTGGGTGGATGCGCTGGTGACCGGCCGGAAGCTGCGCTTTGCGGGATCGGTGCCGGACTTTTTGAACTTCCTTCCGGCGTGTCTGATTCCCGGCTTCGCCTGTGGCATGCTCCTCTACGCGAACGAACGGTTGGCCCCGGTGGTGTTTGCCGTGGTTCTGGCCATGGCGTCCAAGGTCCTGTTGCGGGCACCGGTTGGACACGGCCATACACAGCACATCTTCAATCCCTCCAATTTTGGCGTCGCCGCCACGCTGTTGCTGTTCCCGGACGTTAGTTTTGCCCCACCCTATCACTTCACGGAAAACATCACAGGCCTCTGGGACTGGGGACTGCCGCTGGTGATTTTGGCGTCCGGCATCGTTGTCCACGGGCTCTTCACCGGCAGACTGCCGCTGGTTGGATCCTGGATTGCCGCGTTCATGGTCCAAGCCTTGGTGCGGGCTGCGGTGTTTGGCACGCCTCTCTGGGTTCCGCTCATGCCCATGACCAGCGCGGCCTTCATCATTTTCACGCTCTACATGATCCCGGATCCGGCAACGACGCCCTTGAATCCCGCGCGGCAGGCGTTGTTCGGCGTCGCCGTCGCCGTGGTCTATGCCTTCACCCAGGTCCTGCACTTGGTGTTTGGTCTGTTCTTCGCACTCGTCCTGGTGTGCGCCGTCCGAGGCCTCGGGCTCTATGTGGGAGCCTACTTGGGCAAGCTGTCCCCCGCCGGTGGGAGTTCTCCCGTGCTGCCCCAACCCGTGCCGGGAGGGCGTTGAATGGCGGGAGCCGGTGAGGGGCAAGCGGCAAGGGCAAGCGGCAAGGGGTGAGCAGGGGGGCGAGGGACGGCCA
>JBGAPN010000475.1:0-4129 GCA_044221235.1 Limisphaerales bacterium | reverse complement strand
ATGCCACGCCCCGTGGCTCGATTCGCCCAGGTTTGCGACGGTGGAGAACGTCCAATCACTAGGCACTGGTTCGCCCGCCGTGTTGGTCCGGAGGAGTTGGCTGGTAAGTCCCGTGGGGGATCTGAGGGTGACCCGGAGTTGATCGCCCCGCGCATGAGACCAATGCACCCGAACCTGCACATGTTGGACGATCCACGTTTCGTTGGCCTGGAACTCCAGCGCCAGCGGAACGGTCAGCGACGCCGTCAAGGGGTCCGGGATTTCCCAGGGGCCGGTGTTGGTCTGCCGGAAGGTCTGTAACGGGGGACGCAGGGGCCACGCCTGGGCGAGTTGCACGGCGGTGCCGGCATCGGGAATCCCGAATCCGGTGTTGGGACTGAACCGGAGGCCAGCCGAATTGGTGCGAAGCTCGGTATCCGTAAGGTCCAATTGCCGGGCGGACAGGGCGATGACCTGCTGGAGTTCGTTCCAGCGAAGATCGGGTCGTGCGGACACCAGGAGTGCAGCCAGTCCGGAAACCAGCGGAGCCGCCGCCGAAGTGCCCACGAACAGTCGGGTGCCCACCAGATAATCCCAGGAGCTGGGATCCCCCGCCTCGGCCAGCCCGTTGAGCCCGTTGATGCCGGCACGGTCGGTGGTGACCAGGCCGGGAAAACCGCCGCGGAAATCCCCTCCGGGTGCGGCGACCAAGACACAGGAACCCGGAGTGCTGTAACTGGTCACGTGTCCGTCGGTACGGACGGCGCCCACGGAAATCTGGCGTGGATCGTTGGCGTAGCCGTCGAGGTTGGCGTCGCCCGCGCGGCCCCCGACAAAGGACTGGCGGGTGTTGCCTGCGGATCGGACCATCACGACGCCCCGTCCGCCGCGCCCTTCGGTGACGGCTTTCTCTATGGCGTCGTGTTCGATCGGACTCACCACCACGAACGAATAGTCGGCATTGCCCCAGGAATGGTTTTGAACGCCGACTGTGTCATTGGCGGTGCCAAACATGTCGGCGAATCCCACCTCGTCCGGCTGATTGGTGTCGGTCTGGTCGAAGATCACCCAGCTGGCCAGTTTGGCGTGGGGGGCCACGCCGGTAAGGCCTTTGCGGTTGTCACCCACCGCCGCGATCAAGCCGGCCACGGCGGTTCCGTGGAACAGGGAACGGTCGACCGGTTCGCCGCTGGGGGAATCGTTGAGGAAGTTGTGGGTCGGGCCGCCGATGTTGGCCTGAAGGTCGGGGTGAGTGGATTCGATGCCGTCGTCGGAAACGCCCACAATCACGTGTTCGCCACGGGTCCAGGCCCAGGCAGACCGCGCATTGAGGTCCACGGTCGCGCCGAGAAAGGGGGCCGAGGAGTCGAATGTCTCCAGGGCGTACTGCCGCGTGAAGTAGGGATCGTTGGGGACTGGGGCGAGCGCACCATGGGGTCGGACCCGCCGCTTGCTGGCGGGTACGGCCAATTCAACGCCGGAAAGCTGGCCCAGGCGTTCGGCAAGGGCGACAGCCGCCTCCGGGGAACCGGCATCGAGAATCCAGGTCCGGTCATCCGTCCGGCGCAGGAGCCGGGCTTCGGGCACCAGCGCCGGGAGGTTGGTGAGCTGGCGCAGTCCGGTGCGAACGATCAGGCGCCGGCTGAATTCGACCGGATGGAGGGACCCGGGGCGGTGGAGGGTTAGCCACCGGTTGGTCGACGGGTTCCGAGTCCATTCACCGGGAGGAACCTCGAACCGTTCCAACCGGGGTGTCCGGAGCTCCACCTGTTGGGTGAAGACCTTCCTGCCCGGGATACCGAGCAAAAGCACGGACAGCAACAGTCGCTGGAACACGGTGGGAACCTAGCGACCGACCGTGGATTTGCACGGGCCTTTGCAGGAAGTCCAATGTGCCCCATGGTGGCGCGGTGCATCTGGCGCAGCTGCGATTGAGGGACTTCCGGAATTTTGTCCGGCTCGACGCCACGTTCCGCCCGGGGTTTCACCTGTTCACCGGGCGCAATGCACAGGGGAAGACCAATCTCCTGGAGGCGATCTATCTGCTGGCCACGCTGCGGTCGTTCCGGGGAGTGGGCGGAATCCAGATGATCCGGGAGGGCGCCAAGGGCTATTTCGTGGGGGCCACGGTGGAGGGGCAGGGACAGGCCGAGATCAAAGCCTACTGGTCCGCGCAGGAACGCAGAATCACGGTCAACGGGGCCCCGGTGCGGCGGGTGGCGGACTATCTGGGCACGCTGCGTGCCGTGGTGTTTTGCAGCGAGGACGTCCAATTGGTAAAGGGTACGGCCCGGGTGCGTCGACGGTTCATCGACCTGCTGTTGGCCCAGACCCAGCCGGGTTTCATCAATCTGTTGCTGCGGTATCTCCAGGCCCTCAAGAGCCGCAATGCCCTGCTCAAACAGCCCCGCCCGGACGAGGACCAGTTGGCCGGGTTCTCTGCGGAGTTGGTCCGTCTCGGTCAACCCATCATGGAGGCACGCGCGGCGCTGGTGCCGCGCATTTCGCCGCTGGCCCGGCTGGCCTTCCGTCGCATTTCGGACGGGCGTGATGAGCTGTCGCTGGAGTATCGACCGACATTCGAAGGGGATTTTGCCGTGGCGCTCGCGGCGAGCCGGGGCCGCGAACGCACTTTGCGCACCACGTGGGTGGGGCCGCACCGGGATGACCTCGTGCTACGGGTGAATGGTCGTCCGGCGGCGCCGTTTACCAGTGAGGGACAGAAGCGGACGCTCGCCATTGCCATGAAAATGGCCCAGGCCGAATACCTGGCTGGCGTCCTGGGCTCGCCGCCGATCCTGCTGATTGATGACGTCATGGGGGAGCTCGACGTCCATCGTCGCGCGGGGTTTATCCCGTTGTTGAACCAGTCCCACCAGGCCGGGGGGCAGGTCTTCATGACCTGCACTGAGGAGAATTGGCCGCGGGAACTGGGGCGCGAACTGATCCGCTGGGAGGTCTCGGACGGAACGTTGCGGCAAGCGGCTTAGGAGGAAGGCGGCCCCGTCCGCCCTCAGCGGATGACACTGTCTTTCCCGGGACTCGGTAAGGGGTAAGAGGGAGGGGTAAGGGCTGGCCGCTTGACGGGAAGGGGTTGTAAAACATAGTTTTACGACATGGTCAAGACGATCACCAAGATTGGGAATTCGCAGGGGCTGATGCTGGACGCGGCGTTGATGGACCTGGCGCGGCTCAAGGTGGGCGATGAGGTGAATGTCACGGTCCATGAGGGCGGGACCATAACACTCACCCCACTTCGGCCGAGGCCAACGCCTGCGGAGGTATCGCAGGTGATCCGGGCGACGATGAAGGATTACTCCCGCACCATGAAACGACTGGCGTGATGCGCGTTCCGGAAAACTGCTTCCACCTCACGGTGGAAATCGTGCGTGAGATCCACGCAGAAGCCATCGCTTCCTTTGGAGGCTCGGATGGTGTGCGGGATTTGACCTTGCTGGAGTCAGCCGTGGCGGCACCGCAGGCCAGTTTCGGTGGGGAATCGCCGTTCAGAGATCTAGCGGAGATGGCGGCAGCATATCTCTTCTACCTCTGCAAAAATCATCCGTTCATCGATGGCAACAAGCGGGCGGCGCTTGGATCCTGCATTGTTTTTCTGCGGCTCAACGGGATTGAGCCCAAGGCGGACAGCCCGGAGTGGGAGAAACTCACTCTCGCGGTGGCAATGAGTGCCCTTGACCGCGACGAGACGACGCGCCGGTTGCGGATGCTGCTGCCGGAGCCAACCTAACTCCATCCTGCAACCTTCATCGCCTAGCCGTATCCATGCAGTAAGAGTGGGGAGCGCATGCGCCCCCGCATGCTGCGGACGGGAAATTAGGACAAAGGCTCGGCTGTGTCGCTTCGCGGCAAGCCCTCGCCGTCCGCAAGGCGCGTGTGGAGGCTACACCGTTTAGTGATCAGTCACGCGCAGGGGTCGAGGCGAGGGCTGTTCGCGAAGCGAACCGTTCGAGCCTCTGTTCCAACTTCCCTTGACGCACACGCGAGGGCGCGCGTGCTCCCCGAAAATCCTGCCGCATGGATTCGGCTTAACCGAAACCCGGCCGATTCACACTGACGGGGCTCTCCGGCGCCAGAATCCGCCCGGCGGTGACATCCTGACCCGGTTTCCCGGTCCTTCGGGATTGGCGTC
>JBGAPN010000474.1:0-4130 GCA_044221235.1 Limisphaerales bacterium | reverse complement strand
CTCCATTGCCCACTGGCACAGAGAAACCGGCACCTTCAACCTCCGCGCTCCACCCTCCTCCCATCAAGGAAGGTCCCGCCAGGGGGTGAAGTTGAGCAGCTGGATTTCATTCCTCGGCCGCCCGGCCTTTACGATGCCCATGTCCACCCAGGTCACACTGGCGTAGTCGATCTCCACGTGTTCGAACCAGCGCAGCGGCTGACGGAGCAGGTGCGAAAGGATGCCGCGGATGACCCCCCCATGGCAGAACACCGCCACGGTCTTTCCGGCCTGCTCTTTCAGGATCTGGTCAATGCTCGCGTCGATTCGCGCCCGGAAATGGGCTAGGGATTCCGCGCCCTGAACCCGATCCTGTTCCAAATGATCCAGCCAGTCATAGGCGGACATCCCGAACCGTTCCTCAACCTCGTTCCATCCAAAGCCGGTCCAATCCCCGAAGTCGACCTCGCGCAGGCCGGGGAGGATCACCGGCTCGCCCTGAAAATGACGTCGGAACGGTTCATAGGTGAGCGACACCCGGCGCATGGGGCTGGCGTATACTGCGTCGAATGCGGTCCGCGCGAGCCACGACGCCGTCCGGTTGGCTTGTTCGTGCCCGACCGGCGACAACTCCATGTCAATGCGGCTTCCCCCGAAAATCCGGTGGTACCGCGACTCCACTTCGCCATGGCGGATGAGGTAGACCGCGGTCTTCATGCGGCCGCGCCAATCGCCAGCTTCTGGAGCTCGAGTAACTGGCCGATTCCAGCCCGTCCCAACCGGAGCATCTCGTTCAGCGAGTCCTGGCCAAAGGTGGCTTCCTCCCCGCTGGCCTGAAGTTCGATGTACTCCCCGGCCCCGTTCATCACCAAGTTCATGTCCACCGACGCCCCGCTGTCCTCGACGTAATTGAGGTCCAGAACGGGAATCCCGCCCACGACTCCCAGACTGACCGCGGCAACCGCACTGTTGAAGGGGGTTCCCGTCATCTTGCCCTCGGCCTGGAGCTTTTTGACGGCGAGGGCGATGGCCACATAGGCGCCGGTAATGCTCGCAGTCCGTGTTCCCCCGTCGGCCTGCAATACGTCGCAATCCACCCAGAACGTACGGGGTCCGAGCTTGTCGAGGTCCACCACCGCTCTCAGGGCGCGGCCGATCAGCCGCTGGATCTCCTGGGAACGGCCATCCAGCTTCAGCTTGGCGATGTCGCGCGCCTTCCGGTCGAGAGTGGAGTACGGCAGCATCGAATACTCCGCCGTCAGCCATCCGCCCTCCACCTTCTTGGCCTTCATCCAGGCCGGAACCGATTCGTCCACCATCACCGCGCAAATAACCCGGGTGTTGCCCCACTCAATCAGGGTCGAACCGGTGGCATGAGGCGCGATGTGGTTCTGGAATCGGATCGGACGCAATTGGTCCGGCTGGCGCCCATCGGGACGACCCACCGGAGTCGGAATGGTTTCGCTCATGTCGGTCAGGCGAAATCGTACACCACCACCCGCGTCCACAGGGCCTTGCAGTTCTCCACGAACTTCAGGTGCTCCGGATGCACCTGGTAGTCGTCCTGCGCCTTCTTGTCAGGGAACACCAGGTTCAGGGCCACCTGATAGGACTGGTCCACCACCGGGCGATGGCTGCCCACCATCTTGCCCATGTGGAATTGAAGAACGCCGGGGATGCCCTTGAGATACGTTTCGCCGCCCGCCAGCAGGGCATCAGCAGCCTTCGGATTGGACGGATCGGTCCAGAAAATCACCACGTGTGAAAACATGATCCGCAGACCCTACCCCTCGGCCCGCAGCGCTGCCAAGCCTCCGTCCAATTTGAACTGGGTGCCTCATCCGCCCCCGCGGCCGCGGGGGCATGTCCTTTCCGGAGCGGAGCGAAGGAAGGGCGGCGGCAATCCCATGGGGTTAGGTCTCCTCCCAAGCCATCAGCCTTGGAGCCGCCCCCCCTCCCCTCCCGACCTTGGGAGGAAGGGAAAGGGACGGAATGAGGGTCGATCCCTTGGCCGTTTGAATCGGCGGGCATGCTGGTGCGTCACCCATAGGATTCCGGGACTTGTCGGCCGCCTTGAGACCCCGCAGGATTTCCGGTGATCACCGAAAACACTTCCGCGCATGCGTCCTACCTTTTCCAAGACTTATTCCCGCCGACATTTCCTCGGCGCCACCACTGCGTCAGCCTTCGCCTTCACCCTGCTGCCTGCCCGGGTCTGGGGTGCCAACGAGCGCCTTCGCATCGCCGGCGTCGGCGTGGGCGGCAAAGGATCGAGTGACATCGACCAGGCCGGTTCCTTGGGCGACGTCGTGGCGCTATGCGACTGCGACGACAAATCGCTTCAAGCAAAGCTGGCCAAGTTTTCGGGCGCCAAGCCCTACTACGATTTCCGGAAGTTGTTCGACGAAATGGACGGCAAGATTGACGCGGTCACCATCAGCACCCCGGACAACACCCACGCCATTGCCGCCGCCCTGGCGATGAAGCGGGGCATGAATGTGTATGTCCAGAAACCCCTGACCCATGATGTTTGGGAAGCGCGCTGGCTACGCGACCTGGCTCGCAAGCACAAGGTCGTAACCCAGATGGGGAACCAGGGCACAGCGGAGAATGGATTGCGCGCCGGCGTGGAAGCCATCCGGGCCGGGGCCATTGGACCGGTTCGGGAGGTACACGTCTGGACCAACCGGCCCGTCTGGCCACAGGCCCCCAAGGTGACTTCCCGGCCCACAGAGACCCCGCCGGTGCCTCCCAACGTCCATTGGGAAGAATTCATCGGCCCGGCCCCCATGCGGCCTTACAATCCGGCCTATCATCCGTTCGCCTGGCGTGGTTGGTGGGATTTTGGCACCGGCGCCATTGGTGACATGGGCTGCCATACGGCCAATTTGCCCTTCATGGCGCTGCAACTGGAATACCCGACCTCCATCAAGGCCGAATCCGAGAAGCCGAATCCCGAGACCTATCCCGGCTGGGCCACTGTCGCCTACCAATTCCCCGCGCGCGGAAGCCAGCCGCCGGTACGCATGGTCTGGTACGAGGGCCAATTGCCCAGCGGGAAGAAGAATCTCCCTCCGATGGAGCTGTTCCATGGTGAAAAGCCGACCGACAGCGGATCGCTCATGGTCGGCGACAAGGGCGTGATGTATTCGCCCTCGGATTACGGGGCAAACTGGAAGCTGCTGCCGGGTGATCGCTTTGTGGACTGGGTCGCGCCGAATCCGACCCTTCCCCGCAACGGCCGCGGCGATCAGGGCATGAAGGACGAGTGGGTCCTCGCCATCCAGGGAGGACCGAAGCCCTTCTCCAATTTCGACTATGCGTCGCTGCTCACCGAGACCATCCTGCTGGGCAATGTTGCCATCAAGGCCGGAGTGCCGCTCGAATGGGACGGACCCAAATTCCGGTTCACCAGCGGAGGACGCGAGGCGCAGCACCTCCTCAAGCGCGAGTATCGCAAGGGCTGGCGCGCCTGACCGAGATTGAACGGGACCGGCTCAGGGCAATTCCTTGAGCCGGATCCGGCGGTATTCCATCTGCCCGCGGTCCCCTTCCAGCCCGATGGGCCCGGTGGGCGGGACCTTGAGGGCGGCCTCGAGGACTTCCCCGTTGCAGGTGCAGTGGGCGACGCCGTCCTTCACCGTCACCTCGATGTCATTCCAGTCCTGGGGCCGGTACTTCTTGAGCGTTTTGTAGGGACCGGCGAGCGGGTAGTCGCGGCATTGCAACTGGGGTTCACGGATGAAAATGCCGCTATCGGCGTTGGGCGTCGCGCGGAATTCCAGTTTCAAAACGAAGTTCTTCGGGAAGGACCGGGTGGTCCACAGCTGCTGCACCCGGCGTCCCTCCGGCGGCGTGGTCACGATGAGGCGACCGTTGCGGGCCACATATCGCCCATCCGAACTTCGGGCAAGCCCGCTGAAATCATTGGTCCGGAATCCCCATCCGGTCAGATCGCGCCCGTTGAACAGGCTTACGAAGCCCGGTTCCAGGGTGAATGCATCGGGCTGGTTCTCCAGATACCCCAAGGTGGCCAGAACCGGCCGCAGCGCGGCGGCCCACCGGGCATAGCCGGCGGCATTGGGATGCAGGAGGTCAGGAAACTCCGACTCCCGCGCGTCACCTTGATCGTTGGCGAACAACGTCCAGGT
>JBGAPN010000011.1:0-29165 GCA_044221235.1 Limisphaerales bacterium | reverse complement strand
CTCCACCGTCCATTCCCCCTGTTGATGCACTAGCCGCAACGTCTCCCCACGCTCGAGTTCGATCTCCCATTCCTCACGGCTCCAGGACGTCGGCTCCCACCACTGGCCGGAAAGCTTCCAGGGACCCTGGGAGTCCCGAACACGTCCGGAGGCCACTCCGCTGGAAACCGATACCGGTCGTTCCGGCGGCAACAGATCTGCCCTTGAAGACACGCCAGGAACCCCATCCTTGACGGGTCCATCGGAAACCGAAACCAGAACCGGAGCCCGAGCCAAAGTCGTGACCGCGGCTGGTTCCTTTCGGAACACGGGCGAGAGAATCGCCGCCACCTGTTCGGCACTCAGCACCGGGGAAGGTCGAAGGTCGCGTGGACGGAGAGGCATTGTCGGAACGCCGGCATCCGGGGACACCGCCATCCGAATCTGTACCCGGGCTGGTCGCTCCGGCCGCAGCCTTCTCAGAGGCGTGGGCAGCATCAGGTCGGGAACCCCGCGCGGGGACACGGGCGAATTCTCGAAATCCGGCGGCACCAGTCGAAAGGCATCGGGACGATGGCTGTTCTCACGCAGGGGTGAGCCCACCCGATCGGCTCCCACCAGCGCGCTGAGTCGGGCAAGGGTTTCCTGAAACTGATGCGGATCCCGGACGGCGGCCTCAAACAGGCTGAACTGGCGCTGCCGGGGTCGGGTGGGATCCGCAGCCAACGACACCCCCATCACCGCCGAGTGGGTGCGGACCGACTCCAGATGCGTTTGCAACGTGCGGAATAAGGCGTCCGGCTGCCGGGTCGGCTCGGGCAGACGCAGGCGATGTTCCAACGGCTCGCCGGATTCCAGCCGCAGACGCAGGCGGAGTTGTTCCGCGGCGAGTCCCAGCGCACCCAGACGTTGTCCGAAACCGTCGACAAACCGCCGCAGCAGGAAGAGCAAGGGTTCCAGGGTTTCGACCTCCTGCTCGAACTCCCAGGATTCCTCGAATTGCTCGGGCGGGCGCACCAGGTGAAGTGGACGCAGGGCCGTGGCGGAGGCGGCGGCAAAGAGTGCCAGGGCCTCCAATCCGAGGCGTTCAGAAAGCTCGGCCTGCCCTAGCGCCAGAAATTCACCCACCGTCCGGATGCCCCATTGGTGGAGCAAATCCGCCACGTACGAACTGGGCTCCAGGGCGGCCACCGGAAGGCTGGCAACGAACTCGGACGCCGAGCCGACCACGTGCACCCCGCCCGACCACAAAGCTGCATGACGGGCGAGATTGGGGGTGGCCGCCACGCCCACATTCACCCGAAAGCCCAAGGCTGAAGTGGCATCATTTAGCCGCCGCGCCCAGGCCGGATACCGCGCCGGATCGGTCAGTTCCGCCAGGCCGCGCAGATCCAGGGTCAGGAGACCGGGACCGGTGAGCTCCACATTCGGTGAAAACCCGAAGGCCACTTGGACCACGGCGTCCATCGCCGCAGCCTCCTGCGTGCGGGACCGATGCCGGAGTTGTGCCTCGCGGCAGCGGGCCAACACCTGCGGCGGCGTGGCGCCGTCGACGATGCCGTTCGCCCGGGCGGCCGCCGTGGCCGCAATCACCCGGGGCGTGGTCGCCTCGGGATCCACCAGCACCACTGGCCGGCCCCACAATTCGGGTGCGTGACGCAGCGCCGCCTGGAGCAGGAAATCGGGAAGATGGAGGACGGCAAACATGGTTCCCCGTCAGCCCGCCACCTCTTGAACGTCCGTCCCACGCGCCGCTGTGGTCCGCAGCAGTTCAAACCGCAAGCACCGTTCCGCCTCCGAGGGACCTCCTGCGAGGGCACCCAAACCCAGCGGTCCCCGAACCTGCACGCGGCAGGCTGCTCCGGACACCAAAGGGTGGGGCGTGATCACTAGGGCGGTGGTGCCATGATGTTCCGTGAGCCGATGAAACCGGTGCCAGAGACTGGAGGACAAACGGCGCAGCTCGGCCGGCAGGCACAGTTTCAGGTCCAGAATGATGCGGGAAAAATTTCGGTCGCGGAGCAGAATGTCCGCCGCCTTCAGGGCTTCGTCGGCACCCCGGCATCGGACCCACAGCAGGCGGGCGAGGATCGCCGGTTCCAGGGCATCGACATCCAGGCTGTCGGTTCCGTCAACGAGGGCAAGAAATTGACCTTCCCGGGCGGTCTGGCGGATCCAGGCCTGGAGAACCTGGGCGCTGCCGGAACCCGGTCCTTCGCCGACGAGCTCGGAAACCTCCCCCCGGGGCCAGCCGCCGCCCAGCAGATCGTCCAGTGCCGCCACGCCGCTGGCCATGGCGGGCACCGAGGGCGCAGGACGTTGCCGCATGGCCGCGCCAAACCGCTCGGTCAGGAGCCGGCGCAGGTCCACAATGTTGCTGGCGGGAGACATGGTTCGGAGCCGATCCGGGCGATCAATTTAGCCGCCTTCCTTCAGGACGGAACCGGAAAGTCAGGACATCCTCCGCCCCCGGGGTGGACAACGGCAGTCCGAGCACCTGGTAGGGCCGCGGTGCCCCGAGGCCCCATTCAATTCCGCCTTCGCCCCAGACCACCCCACCCGGGCCATCGCCGGGGACCTCTGGCGCCAGGGCCTTCCCCCGTTTCACCGCGCAGACTCCACACGCGAAGGCGGTTGAGTTACGGACCGACGCAGTCGGTCCCTACCACCCCCGGTAGGGCCGCGGTGCCCCGAGGCCCCATTCAAACCCGCCTTCGTCCCAGCCCAGCCCACCAGGCCATCGCAGGGAAGCTTCTGACGCCAGGACCTTCCCCCGTTTCAACCCGATGACTCCAACCACGCCGGCGGTTGAGTTACGGACCGACGCAGTCGGTCCCTACCATGTGCGGTAGGACTGCGGGCGGCATTGCCAACTCGAGTTCGATCGTGGGAGCCTCAGACCAGACTTAGCATCCTTCGGAAGCAGGACAGCCTCAAGAAACGAACCCCAACCATGAAATCAGCAAAACCCGATTCCAACGAAAGACCCTCAGATAACGCCGCCCTCAAAAAGAAACTGGACCGGGCGCTTCGCAAACTGGATTGGACGGCACCCAAACCCCAGCTCCTTGCGGCCGCCGAATCGGTGCAAGTACTCGGACCGGAGATATTGCCACTGCTGCTGGCCGATCTGGGAGGCACTAACCGCCGCAAACAGAAATCAGCGGAGGGATTTTGGGCCCTGGGCGCCCATGCCGCCTCCGCCATCCCGGAACTGGAGCAACGTTTGGAACAGGAACCCCACTACGTTGCCTTCGCCCTGGTCGGCATCGGTCCCATGGCTCTCCCTGCAATTCTGCGGGCGTTGTCCCACCCAAAGCCCCCGGTCCGTTCGGGAACCGCAAAGGGAATTAAAGACATCGCATCAAGGCTTCCGTTGGATGACACCATTGCCGAGCAACTGGTCCCCGCGCTAATCGATAGATTCAATGACGAGGATGCCATTATTCAGCGGGATGCGATCTCAGCCATTGGACGCATTCGACGCCGTCCAGCCCAGTGCGTCCCCCTGCTCCTAGAATTCCTGGTGAGAAGCAAAGGACATTGTCTCGATGCGAGCATGTTCGCTCTTTCCCGCTTTGGAGACGAGGCCAAGGCGGCGATACCCCTCATCCAGGACATGACCCACTCAGAAGATTCGACGTTGCGGTTCTTCGCAGTGCGCAGCCTGGCCTGGGGATGGCCGTCGGATGAACACGTCGTGTCCTGTCTTCTGGAATGTCTGACGGATCCCGATCGATCCGTGCGCGGTGAGGCTGCTTTTGGGCTGGGGTCGAAATGCCAGCACCTGGAAGTGGCCATTCCTGCGCTGATTGAGTTTCTAAGAGCTGCCCGAGAACGAGGGATTGGACTGGCAACCGGTCTATGCACTCCAGTCGTGGGGTCCTGTGGCCAAAGAAGCAGTTCCAGCCCTTTTGCAGGCCCTTCAGCAGAGCCAGTCCCCGGCACCCGATGAACGGATCCGCAAAGCCCTCCATACCATCGATCCTGAGATCGACCTGGGCGCCTATCCCGTACCACCGCCACCCCCCGCGCCGATCAAGCCAGCGCGGTTGAAACAGTTGTACGGCAAGGCAAAATCCAACAGCGACATCCGGCTGAAGGATCTCATCCAATACCCAATCTGGCGCTGGTGCGCCAGTTCCCGCACTCCCCGAAGAAGAAGACGGACCCGAAGGGGGTGACGAGACCTGGATGCGGCCCCTGATGAAAACCACCGACGTCACCTCCGAAATGGCATCGCCACTCATCCCTGCTGCGGGTAAAGGAACCGATCTGTATGGCACCGGCGGCTTTTACGAGTCCGAGAAACGCCGATTGGCCGCCATCCATATCTATTCCGACGGTGAACCCGCTGCACCCCCAGATCGTTTCCGGACTACCCAGCCCCTGATTCTTGTTGCCGTACCTACCATCGATGGTCGCCCAGGTCGAGTTCCAGGTAAACTGAAGTGATCCCCGCGACGAGGCGGTTCGCTTGGGTTAGCCGTTGGTGGAGGCGATGATTTTGTTGGAGAAGGAGGAGAGTTGCGCAACCGATGGCTTCTGACGCCAGGACCTTCCCCGTTTCAACCCGATGACTCCAACCACGCCGGCGGTTGAGTTACGGACCGGCGCAGTTGGTCCCTACCTTGTGGAGACTTGGCAGAATCCCGGGTTCACTCCAGTTTCCCCGGGTTCAATGAACCGATTGAATTCCAAAACCGGCCGACGCCCGTCCGGAACGCGGTTAAGCCGGATTCCATCAACGAAACGCATCACGCACCACGCCTCACGCCAGACACGCTTTCATCCATGCCCATCCCCACCGTCGCCCCCGAAGCCGTCGCTGCCGCCCAGAAACAGCTCGACGCCCATCTGCTCGAAATCATCCAGTGGCATTTCAGCCCCGAGACGGGATGTCCGTTCTGGCTCAACTGGGCGTCCAAGAACTGGGATCCGCGCACGGAGATCCGCTCCTTCGCCGACATGCAGAAGTTCCCGCATTTCCAGGACGAGTTCCTGCGTGACCTCCAGCCGGAGATGTGGGTTCAGCCGCCTTCAAGGGCAAGCCCTTCAACATTTTTGAGACCGGCGGCACCACCGGCATGCCAAAGCAGCGCATCGGCTGGAACGACTACAAGGTCGATTACTCCGAGTTCAGCGACAAAATCTCCGACGCACATTTCCCCCGCGGTGGCGCCCTGGCTGATGATGGGCCCCACCGGTCCCGGCGACGCTGCGCCTCGCCATCGAGCACCTCGCCAATGTGCGCGGGAGTTCCTGCTACTTTATCGACCTCGATCCGCGCTTCGTAAAAAGCTGATCACGAACAAGCAGTTTGACATCGCCAAGCAGTACATGGCGCATGTGGTCGACCAGGCGGTAACCATCCTGAAGCACCGCAAGGTTTCCGGATTGTTCACCACCCCAAGCTGCTGGAGGCGCTGGCGGAGAAGGTCAACCTGTGGGATGCCGGCATCCGTGGCGTGTTCTGCGGCGGCACGTCCATGAAGCCGCAGGAAGTTCGGTTCATCGTGGAGGAACTGCTGGAGGGCCGCATTGGGTTCTATCCGACCTACGGCAACACCCTCATGGGGCTGGCGGCAAGCGTCCCCCTGCAACCGGAGGACAACTTCAGCGTCACCTATTACTCGCCGCAGCCGCGAGCGGTCCTACGAGTGGTGAAGCCCAATGCCACCTCCGAGCTGGTGAACTACGGCGAATTCGGCCGGGTGGAACTCACCACCCTCACCAAGGAATTCTTCATGCCGCGCTTCCTCGAGCGCGACGAGGCCATCCGCCGCGCCCCGCGTCCGCCCTATGCCTGGGACGGCGTGGGTGACGTGCGGCCGTTCGAGCCATGGAGAAGAACATCGTGGAAGGGGTGTACTGAAAGGGGAAGGAAAAGTTGGAGAGTTGAGTGATCGGCGACCCAGCGGGTCCCTCACTCTCAGTCCCCTTCAACTCCCTTTGGTGTGGTTCGTGTCTTTCGTGGTTCCCCGTTTCCGGCCTGGGGCATTGAGCGGGTCAAGCGGGAGGCAAGGAGGGACGGGCATTGAAGTCGCCTATTGCCGGGCACTCGCGAATTTCAGGAATGGAGATAACATAGTCGGTCCATGGGACCGATTCCGATCTTCATCTCCAGTGTCGCCGCCCTCGCCCTGTTGGTCACGGGCTGCCAATTCACCCGCGCGGGATATGAGACGGCGCCCTACACGTTGATTCGTACCGATGGGCGGTTCCAGGTGCGCGATTATCCCGCGTTGGTGGTCGTCGAGACACCGATGTCCGGTTCCCGGGACGGTTCCGACGGCAGCTTCAACCGGCTGTTCCGGTACATCACCGGCTCCAATGCCGGCGAAGAGAAGATCGCCATGACCACGCCGGTCTTCATGGAAGGAGGCGCCACCAATGCCCGCATGGCGTTCGTCATGCCGGCCTCGATGAACCTCCAGAGCATCCCGCGTCCCAGTGACCCATCGGTCGAGGTTCGCGAACTCAAGCCCGGCCAGTTCGCCGTCTATCGCTTCAAAGGCGGCCGCAGTTCCGAGTCCGAACGGAGGGCATTCGCCACACTCACAGACTGGGTGCGGTCCGAGGGACTTCCATCCGCATCGGATCCGCAACCGGTGTTCGCCTACTTCGATCCCCCCTGGATTCCTGGATTCCTGCGGCGCAATGAAGTGATGCTGCAACTCAGGCCCGCGACCCCGTGAACACCCGCTCCAACGCATAACGTTCAACGTTCAATCCCCAATCGTTTCTGACATGGAAGGTGAATCAACCCGCGTGGCCCTGGTGGTCGGAGGCTCCGGCGGCATTGGATCCGAGGTGGCGCGCATCCTCGTTGGAAGCGGCTGGAAGGTGGTCATCACCGGACGCGACACCGGCCGTCTGGAGGAGGCTGCCTCCCGGACCGGCGCGGAGACAGCCGTCCTGGAAGCCCGGGACAGCGGCGCTGTCGACGCCGTGTTCCAATCGGTGCACCAACGCCGCGGGCGGCTCGACGGCGTGGTCCATTGCGCTGGATCAATCCTTCTCAAACCGGCGCACTTGATCAGCGACGCGGAGTTTGCCGAGACATTGGCCACCAATCTCGTCACCGCATTCCATGTCCTCCGGGCCGCGGTACGCATTCAGATGCGCCAACCGGGAGGCGGGTCCGTCGTGTTATGCTCCTCGGTCGCGGCACAACGCGGTCTGGTGAACCACGAAGCCATCGCCGCCGCGAAGGCCGGTGTCGAAGGGCTCGTCCGCTCCGCCGCCGCGAGCTACGCGCGTTTTGGAATCCGCGTGAACGGCGTGGCTCCGGGCCTGACCCGGACCCCATTGACCCGGACCCTGACTACGAACGAAGCCCTTTCCAAGGCGTCCGCCGCGCTTCATCCGCTGGGACGCCTTGGTGAACCCGGCGATGTCGCCTCCGCCATTGCCTGGCTGACCGAACCCACCCAAGGCTGGATCACCGGCCAGATTCTCGGTGTGGATGGCGGAATGGCCCACGTCCAAGCCCGCAGCTGACCATGTCCCATTCCTCCCAACCCAGGACGCTCGCCTCTGCAGCCCCGTCCCCAGGCAAACTACGCCTGGGACTTTGCTGTCAGTTCGTGGATCAACCCATCCGCTTTGGCACCACTACAGCCGCGGCTCTGCAGCGACTGTCCCGCGCCGAGCAACTCCGGAAACTCGGCACCCTGTGCGAGGACAATGCCCGCTCCCTGCTGGCCGCCTTGGAATATTGTCACACCCATGGCATCGGAAGTTTTCGCATTCTCAGCTCCCTTCTTCCTCTTCGAACCCACCCCACGGTCGGGTACGAAGTCGCCGAACTGCCCCATGCGCAGGCCCTGGTCTCGCAACTCCAGCAATGCGGGGTCTTCGCCGCCGCCCACGGCATCCGCACCGGGTTTCATCCAGACCAGTTTGTGGTGTTGAACTCGCCCGATGACGGGATCGTAGCCCGCTCGGTGGCGGACATCGAGGCCCAGGCCGAGCTGGCGGAATGGACCCATGCCGACACCTTGAACATCCACGGCGGCGGGGCGTACGGCGACAAGCGGACAGCCCTCGACCGGTTCCACCGCAATCTCGACCGCCTTTCCGAGCGCGCACGAACCCGGCTCACGGTCGAGAATGACGACAAGATCTTCACACCGTCGGACCTCCTGCCCCTGTGCCGCGCGACCGCGGTTCCCCTGGTTTACGACGCCCACCACCATCGCTGCTGTCCGGACGGTCTCTCCATCGCGGACGCCACCGCAGCCGCAGCCGCCACCTGGAACCGGGAGCCCCTGTTCCATCTCTCGAGCCCGCTGGAAGGTTGGAACGGCCCCAAGCCGGAACGGCATCACGACTTCATCGACCCCAGGGATCTTCCCGTCTGCTGGTCCGGGATACGTCTGACGGTGGAAGTGGAGGCCAAGGCCAAGGAAAAGGCGGTCGAACGCCTGCAAAAGGATCTCAACCTTAATAGCGGGCCTCCTGCCCCGGGTGGCTGCGGCTCGCCTCCCGGGCTTCGTCGCCGCTCTGGCGGATTGACGGCCCAGGCCTCATACTGATTGGAGATTTTCCCTGCCCTCTGGTTCACGAAACGGCAGTCACGGAGTACTCCCATCGATGCAAGCGCCCCCGATTCCCGTCGCCTTCTACGACACCAAACCGTACGACCGGCGCTATTTTGAGCGGACGCCGGACGCGTTGCATCTTCAGCGCCTTTACCGCGAGTTTCGACTGACGGCTGAAACGGCAGGCAGTGCCGCAGGTGCGCGTGCGGTTTGCGTGTTCGTCAATGACCGTCTGGACGCCCCGTGCCTCGAAACGCTCGGCAACGCCGGGGTCCGCCAGGTGGCCCTGCGATGCGCCGGATTCAACAATGTGGATCTCGCGGCAGCGCGCCGACAGGGAATTGCCGTCATCCGCGTCCCCTCCTATTCGCCGCATGCCGTGGCCGAGCACACCCTGGGTCTCCTTCTGACGCTCAACCGGAAGATCCACCGTGCCTACAACCGCGTTCGGGAACACAACTTCTCACTCAATGGACTGGTGGGATTCGACCTATTTGGCCGCACCGTCGGCGTCGTGGGCACCGGTCGGATTGGCCGGATTACCGCCCAGATCCTCCGCGGCTTCGGTTGTCGTGTGATCGCCTTCGATCCGGCTCCTGACACGGACTGGGCGTCCACCCAAGGCATCCAATACGAGGATTTCGAGACGGTGCTGCAGCAGTCGGACGTGCTTTCACTGCACCTTCCGCTGAACCCGACCACCCACCATCTTCTCAATGCCCATTCCCTGGCGCGGATGAAACCGGGCGCCTTCGTCGTGAACACCAGCCGCGGCGGACTGATTGAAACGGCCGCCTTGATCCAACACCTCAAGAACGGTCACCTGGGCGGAGTTGCACTGGATGTTTACGAAGAGGAGGAAGGCATCTTCTTCGAGGACCATTCGGGAACCGTCCTGCAGGACGACGATCTCACCCGCCTGCTCACCTTTCCCAACGTCCTGATCACCTCCCATCAGGCCTTCCTGACCGACGAGGCGCTTTCCGAAATTGCCCGGGTCACCACGGCGAACATTCTCCGGCTGGAGTCCGGACTCCCAGCCCTGGAGGGAACCGCCCTGTAGGCGTCCCACGGACCGCATCCGGCCTTCAATCCATCCGGACCGCAGGATCGCCAGAGCCCTCGGAAGAGATAGGAAGCTCGAATCCAAACACGGCCCCCTCTCCCGGGCGCCCTTCCGCCCATACGCGACCCCCATGCCGCTGGATGATTCGCTGGACGTTGGCCAGTCCGATGCCGTTCCCCTCGAACAGTTCCGCACTGTGCAGACGCTGGAACGTTCCGAACAGCCGGTCGGCCATCTTCATGTCAAAGCCCACCCCGTTGTCCCGGACCGACACCGACGCGGTCACGCCATTGATGCGCGAGGCAATTTCGAGGCGGGCCGAGGCGCGTGGGCGGGTAAATTTCAGGGCATTGCTGATCAGGTTCATGAACACCTGCCGCAGCAGCAACCGGTCTCCGTTCACGATGGGGAGAGAACCGATCTCCCAGTCGACCCGGCGCCCATGCAGGTCCGGTGCAAATTCACGCACCACTTCGGCCACCAGGTCACCGAGATCGACGGGCGAGAGGTTGATGGCGGCCCGGCCGGTCTTGGAATACGCCAGCAGGTCGCTGATCAATTGGTCCATCTTCCGTGCAGCGGCCACCGCGGATTCCAGATCCTCCCGGATGCCCGTCGACATCTGCTCCCGTCCAGCCTCAAGGGCAAATCCGAGGAATCCCAGCACGTGGCGCAGCGGCGCGCGAAGGTCGTGCGAAACCGAAGTCGAGTAGGCCTCCAATTCGCGGTTGGCCGCCTCCAGCTCCATCGTTCGCTCCTTCACCCTCCGTTCCAACCGGACATTCTCCAGGTGAAGTCTCCGGACCGACAGAGCCCGGGCAAGCACCGGAAGGATGACGCTCAATCGAAAGGGCTTCAGGATATAGTCGAGCGCCCCCGCTTTCATCGCCTCCACAGCCGAATCGATCGTGCCTTCCCCCGTCATGATGATTCCCACCACATTGGGATCGACATTGCGGGTGGCCTCCAGCAGTCGAATACCATCCAACTCCGGCATCATGAGATCAGCCACCAGGAGGTCGTAGGCGCCTGGGACCACCGACGCGAGGGCGGCACGGCTGCTCGTGAAGCCCGTGGTCTGATAGCCTTGGTCTCGGAGCGTCAGGCACAGGGCTTCCATCTGGGCTGCCTCATCATCGACGATGAGAATCCGGGCATGGGGCGAGTCAGGCATTTTCCTCCATCCGGGAGTCAGGGTTGCGGGTTTCCACAGGGGAGGTGGAGCTGCAGCGGCTGAGGGCCTGGCGAAGTTCAGGCAGTTTGGGCGGTTTGTTCAAGAGGCAGTCCACGTTCGGGGGCAGCTCGCCGTCGTGCCCAAGCCGTTGTCCCCAACCCGTGAGCATAATGACCGGCGTATTCGGTGCTTGTGCCTTCACCGCTGCGGCCACCTTGCGGCCGTCCACGACCGGCATTCCAAGATCCGTGATCACGAGGTCAAAACGGCTTCCGCGGGCCATTTCCGCATCGAGGGCATCAATGCCGGTGCGCCCCCCCTCGGCCAGCACCACCTCATGTCCGTCCGCCTCCAGGGTGTCGGAAAGCGAGCGCAACAACAGGGGATCATCGTCCACGACCAGCACCCGGATCCGGCGCTCGAGGCGCTCCTGCAAGGCGGGCGTCGCCTTCGACCCGGACGGCGACGGAGCCAGTTTGAATTTCAGCCGGATCGCCGTTCCCAGCCCGGGTGCGCTTTCGATGTCAATGTTGGCACCGTGTCGCTGCACCATGCCGAAGACCATGGCCAGCCCCAAACCGGTGCCCCGTTCACCCTTGGTCGTGAAAAAGGGCTCCAGACAACGTCGTCGCGTGGTTTCATCCATCCCAAGGCCGGTATCGCTGACTTCGACCATGGCCTGTGGTGACACGCCCAAGTCGCCCGTTTCGGACGCGGGTGCCAGCAGGCGGGTCCGGATGCCCAGGGTTCCTCCTTCGGGCATGGCATCGACCGCGTTCAAGATGAGGTTGGTGAGGGCATCGCGGATTTCGCTCTCCACCCCATGGACCTCGGGAAGGTCCACCTGGAGATCGGTCTGCGCCCGGATCACCCAACCGCGTTCCTGCGGCATGTCGTTCCAACGAACCCGCGTCAGTTCGAGGACCTGCCACACGATCCGATTGAGGTTCAGCGGCACCATGTCCACCTGCGGGCGTCGCTTGCGGCAAAACTCCCGCATCCGCGAAACGGTCTGAGCCACGTCGTCGATCGCGCGTTGGATGGTGGCGAGGTAGCCGCGTGCACGAGGACTCATGCCGGCCTCCCGTTCCAACAAGGCTTCGGTGTAGAGCGTCACCGGCGAGATGGCGTTGTTGATGTCGTGGGCGATGCCGCTGGCCATTTGGCCCAGGGCGCTGAGACGTTCCTGCTGCAGCACGGTTTCCTGGGTTTGCTGGAGATCGTTGTACGCCTGTTGCAGCGCTCCATAGATCTGTGCCTGGTGGGTGGCGAGGGCCACATGTTCGCTCAATTGCCGGAGGAACTCGCAATCCTGGCTTCCAAAGGCGCCCGCTTCACGCCGGGCCGCCATGAGGACCCCAAAAACCTGCCGCTCGACCTGCAAGGGCGCCACAACCAGCGAATGCAGGCCGCCCACCTTCAGCATGACCGCCAGCGGATAGGCCAGCGGCTCCACGTCCGGCTCGTAGACGATCAGTCCTTTCAGGCAGGGTACGAGGCCGTTGACTTCGATTGGGATCCGGAGCGATTCAGGTCCGGACAGTTGTCGCATCACCTCGGTGCTGCGCCGGCCGATGCTCGCCACCGAAAGGGTTGCATTGCCTTCTTCACAGAGGCACACGCAGCAAAAATCGAGGGGCAAATGCTCCTCCAAATCGCGGATCACCACCTGGAAAATGCTGGTGAGATCCTGACGTTCACCGATGGCCCGGGTGATCTGGTTCAGCAATCCCACCCGGGCAACCTGCTCACGAAGCTGTTCCTCGGAGCGCCTCCGCTCCGTGATATCCGTGTTGGACCCGCACCACTTGAGAATGCGTCCAGTGCCGTCTCGAACCGGCACGGCGCGGGTGTCGAACCACCGGTACTGTCCATCGTGGCGGCGAATCCGGTATTCCAGCCGAAAATCGTGACCGCCCTCCCTGGCCGCGGCCCACGCCTTCTCGAGGCTCGGGCGATCTTCGGGATGCACCTGCTCAATCCATCGGGAGCCCAACTGGAGTTCGGCGGACACTCCGGTGAATTCCCCCCAGCGCTGACTCAGGAAGTCGTAGGCCCCTCCATCGTCACAGGTCCATACCATCTGCGGGAGGGTTTCCGCCAGGAGACGGAAGCGCTGCTCATTGTCCCGGAGCACCCGTTCCTCCCGATCCCGCAGGATCGCGATCGCGGACAGGTGGGTCGCCAGCGACATCAAGCGCTGGTGGTGCAGGCCCGGGGGCCCGGGTATTCCGCGATAGATCACCACGGTACCCAACACCCGCCCCTGGGAATCCAGAATGGGCGAGGACCAGCAGGACCGGAATCCCAGCAACGCCGCCAGCGGCCGGTAGTCAATCCCGGACGGATTCGTCATGATGTCGTCGATCATGACGGGTTTCCGTCTCCACGCAGCGGTACCGCAACAACCGGCCCCCTCGGCGATCCGGATTCCATCCACTGCCCGCGCATACGAATCGGGAAGACTGGGTGCGGCTCCGTGCCTCAGGTGGAGACCGTCCGAATCCAGAAGGCAGACCGCCGCCCGCAGCGCGAAATCCTGTTTCTCAATCAGCCGAAGCAGCATTTCCAGGGTCGCTCTCAGCGGAGCCGCCGCCGCGACGCGCTCCAGCACCTCGCTCTGGATGGCCACCGCCTCCTCGGCACGCTTCCGGTCCGTGATGTTGACGCTGACCGTGGCAAACCCGATGGCATCGCCACGTTCGCCACGGAGCACAAAGACGCGGAACAACATCCAAAGAGGTTCGGCAGTGCGAAAATGACGGAATCGGACTTCCGCAGTACCCCGTCCTTCCCGAAGGACCTGGGGAATGAACTCGTCCACGATCCGGGCACGGTCCTCCGGAAAGAAGAAGTCTCCCAATGAGGTCCGGAACGCAGTCTCTCCGTCCTCCAGGCCCACCATGTCCCGCGCCGCCCGATTCAGATAATTCAGCGTCCCGTCCCGCTCCCACATCGCAACAAAATCGCCGGTATTCTCAACCACCAGCGCCTGCCGCGAACGTTCACGTTCGGCCCGCTTCCGCTCGGTGATGTCCCGGGCGATAAACGAGGCCCCTGACAGCTGTCCCTCGTCGCTGAGGATCGGGGAGACCGTCAGGGAAACATCAATCCGGCTTCCATCCACCCGCTGGCGAACCGTCTCAAAATGGTCCACCCGCTCCATCCGCCGAAGTCGCGCGAGGATGGCCTCCTGCTCATCGCGCCGCTCCGGCGGAATCAGCACCACACTCGAACGCCCCAGCACCGAACTCCCCGTATAGCCAAACAGCCGCTCTGCACCCGGATTCCAGCTGGTGATGATGCCTTCCAGTGTTTCACCGGTGATGGCGTCATCGGAGCATTCCACGATGGCGGCAAGTTTCGCATTCTCAGCCTCCACCCGTCTTCGATCGGTGATGTCGTAAATGACCACCACAACGACCGGAACCCCGCCGCCTTCCTCCCATCGGGGCTCGTAGGTCACGGCAAAAAAACGCTCCTCCCCGCCCCCTCCCGGGGCAAGACGGCGCGCTTCATAGCAGATCCGCTCCCCGGCAAATGCGCGATCCATCCTGGGTCGGACCTGCTCCTCGTAAACCGGGCCAAGGATCTCGACCACATGTCGGCCGATCAGGGTCTCATGAGTCAGCCCCATCATTTCCTGATAGGCTGCATTGGCGAAAAGATACCGACGCTCGGCACTGACCAGCACCAACCCGACCCGGGCATTGTCCGTCACGATCCGGAGCAATCCCTCCCCGTCCTTCAACGAACCCTCGGTCCGGCTCGATCCGATGCCCCTTCCGCCGCTGGGGCCAAGTCTGCCGAGCACGGTCAATCCGGATTCCTCCGGCTCCGGCAGGTCCAAGGCCGAGGCTCGGAAGGATGGGTCCAGAGGTCCGGGCTGCAACCGGGAAGGCGACAGACAGCCGACCCAACGGCTCCAACGATTTTGCGTCGGGTTCCAAGTGATTTCGCTGGCTCCGACGGGCATGGAGGTTCGCCGGACCTTTGAATTCCCGAGGAAGAACAGGGCCAGAGTGCCGGTCAGGAACGCCACTGCGGATCCGGCTACGATCAGCCCGTCGGACCAGGCAACCTGATGGTCATACTCTCGTTCCAGGAGGATCAGTTCGCGTTTCCAGCGTTCTTCGATCCGCGAAAACTCCCGCCCGACAACCCCCTGCCCCGGTTTGCCCCGCCAGTCGGCGGGCATCCCGCGCGGGAGGGAGCTTCCTCCGGGACCCCGCTGCTGAATGGACCGGCGTCGATGCACAATCCGTTGATGCACTTGCTGGATCAGGGGCTTGACCTCCTCCTCAAGGACCGGAGCCCGGGTCACCTTTCGCTGCAATTCAATGACAGCCAGTTCCACATCCTCCACGGCGTCATTCACCCACTGCAGGTGCAATTCCAATCCACTGGTGGCGTACACCCCAAAGGCGGTGTCAATTTCCGCGACGGCCGACTGAAGATCACCCAGCGCTTCGATCCGGGACCGATGCGCCTCAAGCTGGGTCGCCGCCTCGACAACGCGGTTACCCGACCAGACATAAGCCAGCGGGCAGAGGACGGACGCGACGATCATCAATACCAGCAGCCCGGAAGCCCACCGTTGCTGAAAGAACCGGGTGATCCCCGAACGCCAGTCGGGCCAGGTCGGGCGTAGCGCCGCTCGGAGGACTCCGCTGGCCATCATGCCGACGAGGATCCCTTGGGAGAACGTGAACTGCAGAGCCTCCGCCCACGGTAAGGAGGTCAGACCGCCATCCAGTCCCGCCGCACCATTCAAGGATTCTGCCCCCGGCCATCCGAAGGTCCTGGAAAGGGATTCGGCCGGAACGACGAACGGAAGGCACGTTCCCGCCCCTGCAGTCAGGAGCAGTTTCGAACACAGAGTCGCCACAGTGGTTGAAGCCGCCGGGGAGTTCTTCTTCCACCGTGGGTGACGCCCGCAATGGAGCTGTACCCACATGAGGATGGGCTGTTTAGGTCGGGCGGAATCTCCCCGGGTGGGTGCTCCAGTTCAATCACAAAAACCCGTCGAACACGTCCCCGCCCGCGACGCCACCACCCATTTACCCCCGGCGCGGCAGTGGACATTCCCTCGCCCGGCCCTTCTCGCCGTCGCACCAGTTCGTGATACTCTGCCCGGTGCATACGGTCATCCACTGGTTTCGCCGCGACCTCCGAATCTCGGACAACACGGCCCTGCACGAGGCGTGGAACCGCGCACAGTGCCTGGTACCCGTGTTTGTCTGGGATGACGCCATCCTGAAATCTCCGGACGTCGGTCCCGCCCGCGTGGCATTCCTGCTCCAGTCCCTTGAGGCCCTTCGGCGTAATCTGGAGTCGCTCGGTCACCGGTTGGTGATCCGTCACGGCCCGCCCGCCCGGGAACTCACCCTCCTGGCCGCCCAGGTCCGGGCCGCCGCCGTGTTCACCAACCGGGATTATGAGCCCTATTCCATCCAGCGGGACCGGACAGTTGCCGCGGAATTATATCGGGCGGGAGTTCATTTCGAGTCCTTCAAGGATTCGGTGATCTGGGAGGGACGCGAACTTCTCACTCAAGCCGGCGCGCCGTACACGGTTTTTACCCCCTACTCCAAGGCGTGGCGGGCCCGGCCGGTCCCACCTCCGGTCCCCCGAATCGGAACGGCCCGGTTTCCCGTCGATCCGAGCGTCACGTCCCTCCCCCTTCCCTCCGACAGCGCGGCCCTGGATCACCCCCTTCGCCAGTCCCTGCCGGAGGCGGGCGAGCATTCGGCACAAACCGCACTCCGGACCTTCCTGCAATCGTCCGTCCTGAATTACGCCGAGGACCGCAATTTCCCGGCGCGGGAATCGGGGACCTCGCACCTGTCACCCCACTTCCGCTTTGGCACCCTGAATATCCGGACGGCACTCCACCGGCTCCAGCAAACCGCCGCGGACACCCATTCTGCGGGGGGAGCCCGAAGCCTGCAGACCTGGGAGACCGAGCTGATCTGGCGGGAGTTCTACATCCAGATCCTCGCCAATTTTCCGCACGTCGCCCATGGGTGCTTCCGCCCCGAGTACGACCACCTGGAATGGTCCGGCTCCGACTCCCATTTCCAGGCCTGGTGTGACGGGCAGACCGGGTTTCCAATCGTGGACGCCGCCCTGCGATGCCTTGCCGCCACCGGATTCATGCACAACCGGCTCCGGATGATTACGGCGATGTTCCTCGTCAAGGACCTGCTGGTCTCCTGGCAGCGCGGCGAACGTCACTTCATGAGACTCCTGGTGGACGGCGATCTCGCCGCCAACAACGGAGGTTGGCAATGGAGTGCCGGAACAGGGACCGATGCCGCCCCGTATTTCCGAATCTTCAATCCGGTGTCCCAAGGGGAGAAATTCGACCCCGAAGGAACCTTCGTCCGCAAATGGGTGCCGGAACTGTCCGGCGTGGAGCCCGACCTGATTCATCGTCCGTGGGAAAACGATCTGCTTCTCCGGCGCACCGGCTATCCGGCACCGATCGTGGACCACGCCCGGCAGCGGGAGCGGTGTCTGGACATGTTCAAGAAAGCCCGGGGAAACTGAATCCCCTCGGAACGCGCCGGAATCAGGCCGCCACCGCCCGGTCCGCCTCCCCTCCCAGGGTCCGGTGGAGATCCTCGCTCCAGTGCTCGGTCAGGAACCGAAACAGCCAGCCCCGCGAGGTCCGAAGGCGCAGGTAACATTGGCGAAGGTCGAGCACCATGGTGATGCGCCGGTTGGGACAGTTGAGTTCCCCGACATCATGGGTGGCCACGACCTGGAACCCCAGGACCCGGGTATGGAAGTTGAAGGGACTGTGGGTCTCCCCTTCGAATACATCGGTGATGTAGTGGGAAAACCCCCGCCGGACCGTTTCATGGACCGCCTCGCGCATCAGCGCGGCGGAAACCAGCACGTTGCCCCGTTCCGAAGGCACGACGGCGAAGCGCCCAATCTCGGCAATCCGGTTGTTCCGGATGAAGGCATCGAGATCGATGTTGCGGACCACCCACTTGAAACCGTAGGCCGCATACAGGTCCAGCGGCGGCTCGTACAGCACCCGCAAAACGCCCACAGGACGCGATTCATCCTCGGCAACAAACCAGGAAATCGCGGGATCCTCGAGATCCTCAAGTCGAACCAGTTTGTCATCGGAAGCGATCCAGTTCTTTTCATCCCGGTAGGTTGAACGCATCACTTCGAGCGCCATCTGGCGCCCGGTCTCGTCGGTGATTCGCGTCACCCGCAGGTCATGGTTTCGCAAACGCATATTTGGTCCGGCGGCCGTCAGGCTGCCACCGTTTCCCGGAAAGTGTCGAGATGGCGCACATGATTTGTTGGTGAAATCCGGCAATGGAATCGGGCTCCAGATTCCGCGGTCCGGGCGGCTGGAGCGCTGGCCCAAACCGGACCGCAAACGGCTCCCAGTCCCGGATGGGGCCGGTGCGGCCGGCCCTCTCAAACCGGATCCCGCCCGGGACGACCGGCACCTGACTCTCGATCGCCAACCGGGCCACGCCCGACTGTCCCCGAAGCAATTCCTCCGGGTGCCGGTTGACCGTCGCCTCCGGAAAAATCCCAACCGACCGGCCCTGCTTCAACCGGGCTCGCGCCTCGTCGAACGGCCGGCATCCACCTTCAAAGCGGGACTTGAACCGGTTCAGAAAAGCCGGCTTGGCGGGCTTGCGAACCACCACGATCGGATCGTGCAACCGGATCAGCCAGGAGAGACCGGGCACGAGGAGAAAATTCCAGTCCGCCATGAAATGCACCAGGCGACCGTTCCGGTGGAGGCAAAGCCAGGCGGGAACCAGAACGGCCTCGGGACGCTGGCTATGGTTCAAGGCCAGGATGAACGGGTCCCGACCCGGAGCCACGTGCTCCAGTCCGTGCATCCCCCGAATCTGCCATCCCGACACTGCGGTCAGCAGACGGCACATGAACCGGACCGCAAACCGGTCGGCGTCATGGAGCGGCTGTTTCCACCACGTTACAGTCGCAGCTTCGGACATCCACCCGGAGTCGGACGCACTGTCCTGGAACCGTTTGCGGTCCATCACCGGATGTGCAGCGGCGAAACGAAGTAAAGTCGCCCGGGAGCGAGTACCGCCTCGGGAATCAGCCCAGGCACCTCGATGCGCACCCGGCTGGAGCGGGCTTCACCGAAGAGACCCAGCAAATCCGACAGGTGTATCGGCTCCTGGTAGGTCACGAGGTTGGCCTTCTCCAATCCCGACAACTCCAGGGCGCGGTCAACCGCCACGTCGAAATCGCCCAGTTCATCCACCAAGCCCACTTCCAATGCCTGCTTGCCGGACAGGATCCTCCCATCAGCGATATTCTCCCACTGGGGATTCAGACTTCGCCCGCCCTTGATGCCGGACTTGCGATTCTCAGCCTCAGCCCAGGTGCGTCCCTCGCGGATCACCTGCTTGAATCGGTCAAAACTCTCGGAAACCAGGTCCTTCAAGATTGCCTTTTCCTCGGGGAGAACGTCCTCAGGACGCTGCTCGCCACTGAACATGTCCTTGAGCTTGCCGCTTTTCACCACGTCGGGCCGGATCCCCACTTTGTCCATCAATCCCCGGTAATTGTATCCGTGGAAGATGACCCCGATGCTCCCGGTCAGCGTGAGGGGATGCGCCACGATCCACCGGCAGGGAGCACTGACATAATACCCGCCCGATGCCGCCAGTGAACCCATGCAGGCCACGACGGGAACATCGTTGTTGGTCTGAAACCGCTTTAACGCCGAATAGATCTCGTCACTGGCCAGCACCTCTCCGCCGGGAGAATCCACCCTCAAGATGACCGCCTTGACCCGTTGGTCGTCGGCCGCCCGGTCGAGTTGGGCCTGGATGGAATCCACCACTCCGCCCTTAAAACCTCCCGAACCACCGCTGATGATGCCGTCGATTTCGATCACGGCGATTTTGTCTTTCGATTCGTTGTCCTCGAGCAGGACCTCGTGGAGATGATGGGCAGCGAGTCCCCCAGCGGCATGGGTCCCCTTGCCCATTCCGCGAAATCCCCACTGGACGAGGGCCGTCAGCACCAGTGCACCCCCGCAAACCATCACCAACAGCAAAACGACCACCAGCCAGGCAGGAGTTCGGGATCGCCCCGCCACCATCTGGACCGGGGGCGGCGGCGGCGGCAGTGGCATCGCCCCGGGGGCGTGGAGGGGAGGAGGTGCGGAATCGGACATGGCCCGGCCAAACTACGATGCCAGCCGCAAATTGAAAGGGCCTGAAGGGCCAACCTCCTGACGTCCGTCCGAAATCCCGGAATCCGTACAATGCACCCGGGGTTGACGCCGCGAGGCGGACTGGCGTTCGATCCAAGACTTCCGACTGATGAAACCATACTGGACCGGAGTTTTTCCCGCCATCACCACCCAGATGCACCGCGACGGTTCCGTCGACCTCGACGGCACCGCCTCCCATGCCGAAGCCCTGATCCAATCCGGCATCAGCGGATTGATCGTTCTCGGGTCCTTGGGGGAGAACCAGTCACTGACCGGAGAGGAAAAGCGAACGGTGGTGGAGGCCATGGCCCGGGCGGTGAACGGACGTGTTCCATTGCTGAGCGGGGTGGCGGAATCCAGTGTCGCGGAGGCCGTCCGTTTCGCGAAGGACGCCGGACGCCTGGGAGCCGACGGGTTCATGTTGATGCCCCCGATGATTTACCGCTCACCGGATCCGCGGGAATCCCTCTTCCATTTCCGTTCGGTGGCGCGGTCCACCGATCTGCCCATCATGATCTACAACAACCCGATCAGCTACGGTCACGACCTGACCCCGGAGCTGTTCGCGGAGCTGGCCGGCCAGGCAAATTTCGTTGCTCTCAAGGAAAGTTCAGGAAACACCCGGCGGCTGACCGATCTCCGGCGGGTCTGCGGGGACCGCTACGCACTCTTCACCGGAGTCGACGACCTTGTCCTGGAAAGCGCCATCTTGGGCATTGATGGCTGGGTTGCCGGTGCGGGCATCGCCTTCCCTGCGGAAAACCAGGCCTTTTGGGACCTCACCCGGGCCTCCCGCTGGGACGAGGCACGGGAGCTCTACGCCTGGTTCACTCCCCTGCTGCACCTCGATGTGCACCCCAAGTTTGTCCAATACATCAAACTGGCAGTTCAGGAGGCGGGTCTGGGCCGTGAATGGGTTCGGGCTCCTCGGCTGACGCTCACCGGGGCCGAACGCAAGGCGGTCCTCAGGATCATCCAGGATGCGCTGGTCCGCCGCCCGTCACTGAAGAAACGCGCCAAGAGACGGAGCTGAGGGAAGGTTCAACCCCGCCCACCTCCATTCCGCGGGTGGAATTCCGGCGCTTCTTTCACCGTTGTCCCAACCGGGTTACAACGGCCAGTCTTTCCGCCCATGGACGCCCTCGCAAACCCCGACCTCTGGATCAGTCTGCTCACACTGACGTTGCTCGAGGTGGTTCTCGGCATCGACAACCTCATCTTCATTTCAATCCTCAGCGCCAAGCTTCCCACAGAGCAGCAGGCCCGTGCCCGGCGGACCGGCCTCGCCCTCGCACTGATCACCCGCATCCTCCTGCTGATGTCGCTCTCGTGGGTGATGCGTCTCGACAAGCCGTTCTGGGAGGCCAGCGTGGGTTCCATTGCCGTCTCGATTTCAGGCAAGGACCTCATCCTCCTGCTGGGGGGGCTCTTCCTCATCGGCAAAAGCACCTATGAGATCCACGAGAAGCTCGAGGGCGTGGACGGCGAAAAGTCATCGCGGGTCCAGGCCACATTCGCGTCGGTGGTCGTTCAAATCCTGATGCTCGACATCGTGTTTTCCCTCGACTCGGTGATCACCGCCGTCGGGATGGTGAACAAGATTCCGGTGATGGTGGCGGCGGTGGTGGTCGCCATGCTGGTCATGCTGGTGTTCGTGAACCAGATCGCATCGTTCGTGGATCGACATCCCACGATCAAGGTGCTGGCCCTCGCCTTCCTGATTCTGATCGGAACCATGCTGGTGGCCGAGGGATTCCATCAGCACATTCCCAAGGGTTACATTTATTTCGCCATGGCGTTCTCGGTGGGAGTCGAAATCCTGAACATCCGGATGCGCGCCGCCCAGAAGGTCGAACTGCATCAGCCCTATCGATGACCGTTGCCGAACTCCAGTCGAACGAAGAACTCCGCCGCCACGAATTCCCGGTCTGCGCGGAGAAAATCTTTCTGGCCCACGCTGCAGTCTGTCCCCTGCCCCGTCGGGTAGTCGAAGCGGTTTCTCATCGGGCCCAGGCCGGATTGGTCGATGATCAGGAAGCCTCGCTTCCCGCGGGCTACTTCGCGGACACCCGCCGCCTGGTCGCCGGAGTGCTCCAAGCTCAGCCGGAGGAGATAGCCTTCGTCGGCCCGACGTCGCTTGCACTCAGCCAGGTGGCCGCCGGCCTCCCCTGGAGACGCGGCCAGAACGTGGTCATTTACCACGACGACTACCCGTCCAATGTCTATCCTTGGATGGCGTTGTCCGAACGCGGTGTCGAAGTGCGATTCCTCAACATCCGCCAATTGGGCCGGATCCGGGTGGTGGACGTCCAGGGACAGGTGGACGAGGACACCCGGCTCGTCGCGCTGGCCAGCGCCCATTTCGTCAGCGGCTGGAGATTGGAGGTGGAAGCCCTGGGCCGGTGGCTCCGCTCGCGGGGAATCTGGTTCTGCCTGGACGCCATCCAGACCTTGGGCGCCTTCCCCACACCGGCGTCGGCGGTCGACTTCATGGCCGCGGACACCCACAAGTGGCTGCTGGGCCCCTGCGGTGCCGGGATCCTCTACGTCCGACGGGAACTCCAGGATACGCTCCGACCCATCTCCTGGGGCTGGCATAATGTCCGGTGTCCGGACTTCGTGACCCAGGAAGACCTGGTCCTGCGACCCGATGCGCGGCGGTACGAGGCGGGAAGCCACAATCTGCTCGGATTGGCCGGCCTGCGCGCCGCCTTCGCCCTGGTGGAGGAGGTGGGGCTGGAAGCCATCGCTGCCGACCTGGTTGCCAAACGCCGATGGCTTGCCGGGGAACTCCAGCAACGGGGATGCGAGGTGACCTATCCGGACATCTCCGTCGAAAACACCAGTGGCATTGTGACCTTCCAGCATCCGGATCTCGACAGCACCCTGTTGCATTCCAAGCTCTTGAAAGCCGGGGTGGTGACCTCGCTTCGCACCAGCCGGGATGGGCAACGTTGGATTCGGATGAGCCCGCACTATTACAACACCCAGGAGGAGCTGGTTCGCGCCGTCGACGAAGTGGGTCGGTGAGGGTGAGGTGCCAAGGGCCTGAACCCTTGTTTGTCACCGGCCCATGGCCTTAGGATCCCGTTCACGGCATTCGCGCCGAACGCGGGAGCCGTTTCAAAAAGCAACCATCGATTCGAAAGAGCATCATGCCGTCCGCCACTGCCGCATCTCCCGTTTCTGCCGGGCCGACCGAGGATCTGCGCCACCGCCGCCACACCCTGCGGCAGAACCGCACGTTCATGCAGGACCTGGGGATCCGCTTCCAGCAGTGGCTCGAGTCCCGCATTGCCGCAGCCTCTCCGCTCGGGGATCCGCACATCTACAACACCCGTGATTTTCCTTGGGCGGCCGAAATCGAAAAGGAGTGGCACCTCGTCCGGAAGGAACTCGATGCGGTCATGGTGTTCCGTGACCGGATGCCCAGCTTTCAGGACATTTTGAAGGAAGTCGGGATGATTCAATCCGATAACAACTGGAAGACCTACTTCCTGGCCGGGATCGGGATGGATTGCGCCGAAAACGCCCGGCGCTGCCCGGAAACCATGCGCCTGCTCGGGAAGATCCCCGGGATGACCACTGCCTTTTTCAGCATTCTCTCCCCCGGCAAACACATCCCGGCGCATCGTGGAGCGTGGAACGGCATCCTGCGCCTCCATGTCGGCCTGATGGTTCCCGAGCCACGCGAGCGCGTAAAAATCCGCGTGGGAAACGACTTCTATTCGTGGCGCGAGGGCGAAGCCTTCATCTTTGACGATACCTTCAATCACGAGGTCTGGAACGACACCGATGGTTTCCGGGTGGTGCTGTTCGTTGATTTCTCGCGCCCGCTCCGACAGCCATGGCGGTTCTTCAATGAACGCATTCTCAAGTGGGGCGCGCTGGCTCCGTTTCTCCGAGAAGCCGGTGAGAAACAAAAAAAATGGCAGGACCTGCTCTGGAAGAAGACCTGAACGGCAGCGGGCCCTCACACATCACGGTTGCCGCCATCCATCACCTGACGAGGTTCGAAGAGAATGAGAAACCGCTTCTCCATCACCGCGCACTTTGCCGGCGAATGGGATGAGGCCCGCGTCAAGCGATGGGCTGAGACCACCCGGCTGCGTCTCGACGCCTCCTCGGTGACCCTCGGTGTGGTGTTCATGACCCCACACTTCTTCGACGTGGCCGAAGAGGTGATCGACATCCTCAGGCTCCATGCCCGCATCCCGCTGTTGGTGGGCTGCTCGAGCCAGAGTCTGATCGCCAATGGCGAGGAACTGGAGGACCAGCCAGGGATAGTCCTGCAACTGTTTCATCTTCCCGACGCCTCCCTTCATGGGACCCACTTCGGCCAGGAGGAGCTCGATTCTCTCCGGGGGCCTTCGGAGTGGCACCGGAGGACCGGCGTTCCGCCAGAGGAGTGCCGGGGATGGCTGGTGTTCGCCGACCCCTTTCATCTCGATGGGGAATCCTGGCTCCGGGAGTGGAACGACGCGTACCCCGGCATTGCCAGTGTCGGTGGACTCGCCAGCGGCATCTTCGAGGAACAGCGGACCCAACTTTACCTTAACGGAGAGGTGCATGAGAGCGGCGTCGTGGCGCTGAGCCTCGGGGGCGGCGTCCGGCTGGACTATGTCATCTCCCAGGGATGCACCCCCATCGGTGCTCCGTGGACGGTCACACGCGCCGATCGGAACTTCATCCTGACCATTGCCAACCGCCCCGCGTACCACGTGCTGGTCGACACCTTCAACGAACTGCCGAAAGAGGAGCAGACACGGACCCAGGGAAACCTTTTCGTGGGGTTCGCGAGCAGCGAGTACGTCGATGAGTTTCACCGGGGAGACTTTCTGGTACGGAACCTCCTGAGCGCCGACCCGAGGAACGGGATTCTCGCCGTGGGTGCGCTTCCGCGGACGGGCCAGACCATCCAATTTCATCGTCGAGACGCAAAATCGGCGACCGAGGACCTCTCGGCCTGCCTCTCGGCCGCCCGCCAGCGGCTCCGCGGCGACACGGTCTACGGAGGGGTGTTGGGAATCTGCAACGGACGAGGACTGCGTCTATTCGGCAAACCTCATCATGATGCCGGACTCATCCAGGAACAGCTCGGACCCCTGCCGGTTTCGGGTTTCTTCTGCAATGGCGAACTGGGACCGGTCGGGCGCCGGAATTTCCTGCATGGCTACACCGCATCCCTGGGCCTGCTGGTCAAAGCGTGAATCCCCCTGCCCCAATCCCGGCCGCGACCGCATCCGACGAACCGTTTCGCATTCGTCCCGACGTGATGCAGCGACTGGACTGGACCGTCATTTTCGGAAACGACCATCCGGTGGAGGTTGAGCTCGGTTCGGGTGACGGATCCTTCATTGCCGAATATGCCCGACTCCACCCGGAACGAAACTTCCTCGGAGTCGAGCGCCTGCTCGGCCGGTTGCGAAAGATCGGGCGCAAGGGTCTCCGTGCTGGATTGACCAATCTCCGATCCCTCCGTCTCGAGGCCTCCTATGTGCTGGAGTGGATGATTCCACCCGCGTCCCTGTCCGGGATACACGTCTATTTCCCGGATCCTTGGCCCAAGCGTCGCCACTGGAAACGCAGGCTCATCAACGCAGAATTTGCCGGCCTTGCCATGAACGCGTTGCGTCCGGGCGGACGACTGCACCTCCGGACCGACAATACGCCCTATTTCGAGCAGATGACCGAGGTGTTCCGGGACCATCCGGCCTTTCTGGTGGACCAGGCTCCCGCCGAACTGCTGGCCGTGACCACCGACTTTGAACGGGAATTCAATGCCCGTGGAATCCCCACGCTGCACCTGACCTGTACACGTCGGGAGTTCACACCCATCTTGACCCAACCCATCACCGCTCCCTCCCCTGTCGAATCATGTCTGTGCGCCGTCTAATCCTCGCGTTTTGTGCCTGCCTCGGTGCCGTGGCGCTGCGGGCCGCAGAGACTCCATCAACGAATGCCGCAGGACTCACCGAGCGGCAGACCCGGGTACTAAATGGGATCACGCACGGCCGTTTCGGAGGAAGCTGGACCGATCTCAGTGTCCCCCAGCTGGATGACCTGCAACGTCGGGCTGACGCCTACTGCGACTCTATCAACCGCCGGCACCTCCAGGGAGGCCTGGTCACCAGCCTTCGGTTCGCAGACACCAACTGGAATCGGGTCGCGGCCTTGGAGGACGCCCAATTGGGCGCTATCCAGACTGGCTATCTCCTCGCCGCCTACGCGCTCCGCTATTCGGTCCAGATTGATGTGCGGAACATCACCAGTATCAGCAACCTGCTGAACGGAGTGGAACTGCTGCTGAAAAACGGGCCCAAGCCCGGGTTCATTCCCCGGTATGTCGGTTCCGCGGGCGACCCCGCGTACCAGGCCTTCTATTCGAAATACGGTGGGCCCGACCCCGCACGCCCGGGACTGGGAAAGCTGGCGTTCACATCCAAGGGAACCAATGGCACGGAATGGGTCTGGCTCGGGGGCGCAGGACGCGACGACTATGCCGCCATCAACTTCGGACTCGGACTGGTCAACAGCCGGGTGCGGGATCCGGTAATCCGCGAACGGAGCACTCGCGCCATCCGCGCGATCCTGTCGCGACTCGAATCCGATGCCTGGCGGATCGACGACGGCCATGGCAGCCAGACGTTCCTTTCCCCTCTCCTCCGGGCCGCGCTCCTGAGTTCGGGAACCTACGCCGATTCCAGAAAATATACGGGAATGTACAAGACCAATGTCCTTCAGCTTCTGGACGAGGGAGACGTGCAACTGGTCCGGTATTCCGACTACGCCTCCAATGTTTCGGAATTCGCGAATTACCTGCTTCTCACCCTGCTTGAGAAAGGCACCAGCTTCCAGCCCCGCTTCCGGGACCGTCTTTCCAGCCTCTGGCGTCTCGCCGAGCCGGATCTCAATCCCTTTCTCGCGTCAGCCTTCGCCAGTTCGTTGGAAGGCGAGGCCTCCAAGAACCCCGGCGCGGTCGCCACCATCCAGGGAATGCTCTCCTTGTATCCGCCCCCTCCGCGATCGGGAACGACCCCGACTCCTGCGCCCAACCTGGTCCGGCTTTCTGCCAATGGTCGGGAATGGTCCCGGTATGCCCTCCAGCTTTCCGAGCAGCCGGTGGCCGCCTTCCAGTGGATGCAATCCCCTTACGAGCTTCCGCACCCGACGGAACCCACCGTCGTCCATCCGGGCGTCGACTTTGTCGCCAGCTACTGGATCGCCCGGGAGGGCGGCGGCCTTCGACCCAAGGAGGAAAGGACGTCACTAAAACACTCGGACACCAACACCACAAGGATCACCAACCTGCCCACAGCGCCGATCAAGGCGCCGAAGTTGACCCCCTGAGAAACGTCTTCAGAGCGGGAAGAACGGTTTCCTCCAGGAATCAGAGGTCTGCTCCCCCCAACTCATCCCTGACTCAAACGCAGGCCCCATACGCCTTTTCCGGGTCAACTCCCAACTGGCGGATGGCTGAGGTCACTTGGGAGCGTTCCAGTTTTCCCTGGCGCGCGAGGGAATGCAGGACCGCGATGGCCGTGCACTCGGCGTCGACCTCAAAAAAACGACGGAGCACCGGACGGGCCTCGCTGCGCCCGAATCCGTCGGTGCCCAAGCTGGTCAATCCTCCAGGAATCCACGGTGCGATCTGGTCGGCCACCAGCTTGAGGTTGTCGCTGACCGCCACCCAAGGACCTGATTCGAGGGACACCACGTTCTCCAGGTAGCTGATCCGGGGCGGAGCCTCGGGATGGAACAGATTCCAGCGCTGGGCCGCGAGCGCCTCGGTGCGGAGTCGTTTGAAACTGGTGACGATCCAGACATCGGCAATCACTCCGAATTTTTCCAACAGCGACTGTGCCTTGAGGGCCTGCTGCAGGATTGCGCCGGATCCCAGAATTTGCGCCTTATGAGGCAACCCCTGCGTGCCCGGACGCAGCTTGTACATACCCTTCAGGATCCCCTCCACCACGGCCGGATCTTCGGGCAGGGGCGGATGCGAGTAATCCTCGTTGTGAAGGCTGATGTAATAGAAGACATCCTCCCCTTCGGCATACATCCGCCGCAGGCCGTCTGCCACGATGACACCCAGCTCATAGGCATAGGCCGGTTCATACGCGAGGAGGTTCGGCACCGATGAGGCGACCAAATGGCTATGGGCATCCTGATGTTGAAGTCCTTCGCCGTTGAGTGTGGTCCGCCCGGAAGTGGCTCCGAGCAGGAAGCCGCGGCACCGTGAATCTCCGGCCAGCCAGATCTGATCCCCCACCCGCTGGAATCCGAACATCGAATAATAGATGTAGAACGGAATCGTGGGCACGCCGTAGGTCGAATAGGCCGTCCCCGCCGCCACAAAACTTGCCATGGAACCCGCCTCATTGATGCCCTCCTCCAGCAACTGGCCCGTCTTTGACTCTCGATAGTAGGCGGCATTGCTGCGATCCACGGGATCGTACAACTGGCCCTTGGAGCTGTAGATCCCGATCTCGCTAAACAGTCCGTCCATGCCGAAGGTCCGGGCCTCGTCCGGAACGATGGGCACCACGAGCTTTCCCAATTCGCGGTGCCGGATCAACGACGACAACAGAAGCACAAAGGCCTTGGTCGTCGACGCGCCCTTCATCCCCTTGTTCATTGGGGCGAATTCCTGAAACGTCGGCACCTTCAATGCCGGAGCCTTGACCTCCCGTTTCGGCAGAAAACCACCCAACGCCGTTCGCCGTTCGAGGAGATACCGTGCCTCAGCAGAATCCTGCTGCGGCCGATAAAACGGCATGTCCGCGATCACTTCATCGTCGATCGGAACCTTGAACCGGCCCCGAAACTCCCGCAGTTCACGCTCGTTCAGTTTCTTCTGCTGGTGGGATGGATTGCGCCCTTCACCGGCCTCGCCGAGCCCGTAGCCCTTGACGGTCTTGGCCAGGATCACCGTCGGTCGCCCCTGCGCCTTCCGCGTCGCGAAATCATAGGCCGCATAGACCTTCCGGGGATCATGACCGCCCCGCATCAGCCGCTTGAGCTGGTCGTCGGTCAGGTGATTCACCAGCGGCAGCAATTCCGGATACTTTCCAAAAAAATTCTTACGAATGTAGCTGCCGGGTTCGACGATGTATTTCTGGTATTCGCCGTCGACCACTTCCTCCATCCGCTTTGCCAGGAGGC
>JBGAPN010000473.1:0-4136 GCA_044221235.1 Limisphaerales bacterium | reverse complement strand
GGGTGTTGGTGATTCCCGGCACCACGAAGGGCGGCAGGACGATGACCAGGCGCGGTGGTGACGGAGGATTGGTGTCGGCCGGCTTCTCCGCCGCGGTCGTCCGACCCTCCGGCACAGTCCAAACCACCCGCAGAAGGAGCAGAAGCAAGAACCGGAGGGGCCCCGTCCGCATTCCAGACGTTCGGAGCCGGAGCGTTTCAATCAACCGGGGTTTGAACGGGACGGAAAACGCCATGAAGAATCCTGGCTGAATGACACCGGCAAGGACTCCCCGGGTCAACCGCGCGCTTTGGAATGCCGGACGGAGGAACCGGGGTCCTACAACCGCCGATGGGGGATCGCCCCCCGAAGGCGTTCGGCGTCGAGGCGCCCTACAGGTTTCGGCCGGTCAGACGTTCAAAGGCCTCCAGATACTTGGCCTGGGTACGGGCCACCACGTCCGCCGGCAGGGCCGGCGCCGGCGGGGTTTTGTCCCAGGTGAGCGTCTCCAGGTAATCCCGGACGAACTGTTTGTCGAAGCTCGGCTGACTCCGGCCCGGCTGGTACTGGTCGACCGGCCAGAACCGCGACGAATCGGGGGTCAAGGCCTCGTCAATCAGGATCAGCTGCCCGTCGAAAACGCCGAATTCGAACTTGGTGTCGGCGATGACAATGCCGCGTTGCCGGGCATAGGCGCGCGCCTCCCGGTACAAGCGCAGGCTGAGTTCCCGCGCCCGATGCGCGATGTTCCGGCCCACAATCGCCTCCGCCTGTTCGAAGGAAATGTTTTCGTCGTGGCCCGACTCTGCCTTGGTGGCCGGCGTGAAGATGGGCTCCGGCAGCTCGCTCGATTCCAGCAAGCCGGCCGGCAGGGGAATTCCGCAGACCGTCCGGTTCCGCTGATACTCCTTCCAGCCCGACCCGGCGAGGTAGCCGCGCACCACGCATTCAATGGCCAGCGGGCTTGCCTTCTTGACGATCATGCTGCGGCGGGCCAGCTGGGTGGCGAAGGGCTGCAGGATCGACGGCAGGGGATCCTGCGCGCGGGCGAGCCGGTGGTTGGGCAGCCAGCCCTCGCTGAAATCGAACCAGAAATGCGAGATCTGGGTGAGAACTTCTCCCTTGCGCGGGATGCCGTTGGGCATGACGCAGTCGAAGGCGGAGATCCGGTCCGTGGCGACAAACAGGAGTCGGTCGCCCAGGTCGAACACTTCGCGGACCTTTCCCGATTTGAGCTTCGGGATTCCTGGGAGATCCAGGGTCAACAGCGGCGCATCCATGGGAGACGGATGGTGTGGAAGGGCGGGTTCGGCCGAAACCAAAAAAGGCCGGAGAGGAGGAGTGAAGGATGAAGGTGGCCAAAGGGCGGATGAGGGTCCGCGGGAGCGTAGCGACCGCGCTCCCGGCTCAACGCTCCACTCACCGCCTGCCGCCTTCCTCCTACCGCCCCGAGCCCTCACCCCAACCCTGTCCCTTCTTCCCCGAGTCAGAAGGGCGAGGGAGGCCTGGCGGAGAAGCGGAGACTGTAGGTGAGCACTGACCCCAACGGCCCAGCCCGCCCTCTTCTCCCTTCCAAAGCAAAGCGGCGGAAGGGAGAAGATGCCCGGAGGGCAGATGAGGGCCCTCCCCTTATCCCCTCCGATTCGCATCCGCATCCCGCTGGAATCGATCCAGATTCCGGGCGCGGCTGACCGCGGTGTCGTAACTGATCAGACATCGCGTGTAGAGGTCGTGGAGACAGTTGTCCATGAGCACCTGGCCTTCCCGGGCGCCCGTCTGCATGATGTTGCCCAGCTGGTGAAGCTGATTATCGCGGACGATGGTGCGCACCGCGTTGGTGGCGACCAGGACCTCGTACGCCAGCACCCGTCGTGAGCGGTCAATGCTGGGCAGCAATTCCTGCGCGATGATGCCCTGAAGCGAATTGGCCAGCTGCAGGATGACCTGCTTCTGCGCATTGCCCTCGAACACACCAATCATCCGCTCGAGGGCGTGCCCGACACTGGGGGCATGCAGGGTTGCCAGCACCAGATGTCCCGTCTCCGCCGCTGTCAGCGCGGTGGCAATGGCCTCGTGGTCACGCATCTCACCCACGCAGATCACGTCCGGATCCTGTCGAAGGGCATGGATCAGTGCGCGATTGAAGGATCGGACGTCGGTGAGTACCTCCTGTTGCACCACGATGGCCCGCTGATTCGAGTGCACGAACTCAATGGGATCCTCAATGGTGAGGATCTTGCATCGACGCTCCCGGTTGATGAGGTCGATCATATAGTTGAGTGTGGTTGTCTTTCCGGCGCCGGTCGGGCCGGTAACCAGGATCAATCCATTGGGCTTGCGCGCAAAATCGTCCACGCGGGCCGGCAGGCACAGCTCTTCCCGACTGGGAATGCGCTCCCCGCAGAACCGGCAGCTCAGTTCGGTGACCCCATTCCGTTTGTAGCAGGTGATCCGGATCCGGCCCGCAATCTCGTGGCGAAGGGAAATGCACAGCTCCCAGTCGTGCTCGAGCTTTCGACGTTGAAGTTCGTTCAGAAAGGATTCCCCCATCGCATGGCACTCCGGCCCCTCCAGCGCGTCGGCGTCCGCGAGGATGATCTCCCCGGTGACGCGGAAGGCCGGCGGAACCCCGGCAACCAGGTGCAAATCCGAGGCCCCCACCTCATGGGCCTGGATCAGGAGCCGGTCGAGGTAGGGATGTAACCGGGACTGCGGCGGCGCCAATTCCATTGCGGAGGGCTCGGCAGGAAATTCGGGCGCGGTAGAAAAACGATTCATGTCAATGGGTGTGTCTCGATGGGAGGTAAACCCGGTCAACGGCGCGTCCACTCCCGAAATGCTCCGAGACACCGGGAGATCACGCCGCGACCGCGAAGATCATGGATGCGGGCATCAATTCCCCGGGCATCCGGCGCCAGCATCTGGGCCTGGGACCAGGATCGCCGGGCGCTGTCTGGCAATCCCAGCGCCACCTGGCAATCGCCCATCAACACCCACACGGCGAACTGCGAGGCATCCAACTCCACCGCGGACTGCAGCAGCTTGAGCGCCGCGGCGAACTGGCGGTAATAATGGAGGACCCGGGCGGACAGCCAGTGCACCAGCCAGTTCGCACCCGCCAGGGAACACGCGCGCTCGAAGCAGAAATCGGCCTTCTTTTCACGCCGCGCCAGCAGGACATCGCCACGCGCAATCCAGATGTAGGGTGTGTCTCCCCGCTCCTCGAGGCTGGCGTCGGAAAAGGCGAGCGCGGTGTCGAGATCCCCCAGGCGTCCCAAAGCCACCCCTTTGGCCGCGAGCAGCTCGGGAGCAGTCGGAAACCGTTCGAGCGCCTTGTCGGCCCAGACCTTGGCTTCCCGGTATTCCCCGAGCTCGATCAGCGCCCGCACCTGTCCCGTCCAGGCCGCCACATGGTTGGGATCAAACTCAAGCACCCGGGCGTAGAACCGCAGTGCGGGTTCGAAGTCGGCCCGCGCGAAGGCACTCTCCGCCTCGATCATCCAGTGACTGCCATCGCGCTCCGTGCGCACCTCCGGGCGCGACTCGGACGCCTCACCGTCAAACTCCAGGTTTCCAAAGCGGCTCATGGGATTTTCTGGTCACGAAAAAACCAATGGCGGAAGGGGCGTCCCTGGAGGTTGCGCTCCGGCACCTGCGCCACCTGCAGGTAGGCGCTGTCGACCATCCAACGCTCCACATTGACGATCCGCTCGTTCAGCACAGGCCATATCAACCGTGTTCCCGGTGGAACGGTCAATTCCCCTGAGGACGGCATGGTGTCCATCCAGTGACCCGGCTTGCCGTTGACCCGGATTCCCTTCGGCTGGAATTCCACCGTGTCTCCCGGCACGGCGCTGATCACCCCGGTGCTCACCCCCCCTTGGATCCGAACCTGCCCATAACTCAGCGGATCGATCCGGTAGGCCACGAAATCGCCTCGCCGGAGGTCCCGAACATTCGCCAGGAGGTTGAACACGATCACCCGGTCACCCACGGGCAGTGGGCGGGCAATGTGCCGTTGGAACATCGCGTTGGCCGGCCAGTAGATCAACAGCGCGCACACCACCCAGCATGCCATCGGAATCCACAACCGCTCCAACAATCCCAAGGGCGGTGCATCGGGATTGTGTTCCCGTTCGCGAAGGACCAGGAATCCC
>JBGAPN010000472.1:0-4173 GCA_044221235.1 Limisphaerales bacterium | reverse complement strand
CCGTTGACGAGGCGGTTCCGGAGGACGTCGTCTGGTGCGATGGACTGGCTGTGGGCAGTCCGACCAACATGGGAATCCTGTCGTGGAAAATGAAGCGGTTCTGGGACGAGACCATGGGGGACAAGTGGATGGAACTCGACGGCCGGATCGCCTGTGCCTTCAGCAGCGCCGGAGGCTGGGGAGGCGGCATGGAAATCGCCTGCCAGTCACTGCTCACCGTCCTGATGAATTTCGGATTCCTGGTGTTCGGAGTCACCGATTATTCCGGTAAGAAAATGACCCTCCACTACGGGTCCGTGGCCGCACGGGAGCCGCGGGAGCCCGAAACCCAGGAGTCGTGCCGGATCCTCGGACGTCGTCTGGCGGAGTGGACCGCCGTCCTGATCCATGGCCGGAAACAGGAACATCCGGCCGCCAAATCCATTCCCCGCATGCCCCCGGGGTAAATGCCCATTCACGGCTTTCGGGTGCTGCGTTCTGCCATCCAGTAAACGTCGCGCTTCAAATCAGTCCGGTTCCCAATGTCGATATTCAGGGACAGCAACTGTCCTTTCTTGATGCCCCGCCGCAACTCCGCGGAATTCCACTTGTGGATCTCCGAATGACCATCGGCAAAGGCAAAGCCCGCGGCGCCGTTGTGATAGGACGCCGGATAGTCCACCAGCTTCTTCATTCCCGCCGGGTTCCCTTCCACGAAGCCGTTCATGTCGACAACGAAGTAGCCGTCGTTGATGGAATCCTCGCGCTCGTCCAGAAGGACGAAGGTCTGCGAAGGTCCTGGTGAGGAAAAGTCACTTTCCCGGGTATACACCTTCCAGCCTGTGCCGGAGTCGGACCAGGCCGGGCCGCCCACCCAATTGTTCATCGACATGCTGCGGATCCGCGGAACGGTCTTTTTCTGCCGGGTATCCTTGGCCATCGTCATGTCGGCCGGGCAATGCCAGACGGAAACCGTCTTCCCGCAATACGGCCAGAGCACGCTTTTCTTCGTGTAGGTCTCGTGGTCCCAGTTGTTCGGGTCGGTTTCTTTTCCCTTGGTGTTGTCCAGCCAGCTTCCCCCGGTCCAGTTGGGGATCTCGGTCCGATAGCCCGGCGGGGTCCAATTCGCGGCGCCCACCAGTCGATCGTTGTAATCCCCGGAATACAGCTTCCACGCCAGCATCAGCTGTTTGGTGTTGTTCATGCAGGCGATGCCGGTCGCCTTGGTCTTCGCCTTGGCCAGCGCGGGAAGCAGCATTCCAGCGAGAATGGCGATGATGGCGATGACCACCAGCAGTTCGATCAGGGTGAACCCCGGATGCCTGACGGCAGGGACCGGACGACGAGAATGAGAAGGGGCTCTCATGGTGCCTCAAAGGAGATATCGAAAGGGATCCTCATTGCGTAATCCGCGCAAGTTCCAAAGACGGGCTGAGCGGGGCGCGGGAGCGGGCGCGGGCGCGGGAGCGGAATGGGCCCAAGTGTTTGCTTTCCCAATTCGCAAGAATGTGCGACCAAAACCCGTCCACGAGCCCCACCCCATGCTTCGACCCCCTCAATTCATTGGTTTGTTGGCCCTCATGGGAGGAACAGGCCTGCTGGTCGCAGCCCCGAGCCTCGAGATTCGCCCTCTCGAAACCGGCGAATTCCGGGTGTCGTGGCCCCTGGCGGAGACGGGTTGGAGGCTGGAGGAAACCGGTGACCTTCGCACCAGTCTGTCCTGGGCGCCGGTCGAGACGGCGGTCCAGACCTCGGTGACGGACCAGTTCATTCTGCTCACGCCCGAAAACCAGCAGCGTTTCTACCGACTCCGACAGGGCTCCGCCCCCCTGCTGACCGTTGTTTCCACCACACCCGCCGCCGGGGAGTCTGGAGTCTCCGTGACCCGTGAAACCGTGTTCCAGCTCAGTGCTCCACTGGCGCCGGACACAGTCCTCAGCACGTCGAGCCTCCGCGCTGAATCCGCCGGCCGAAGCCTGCTCTCCCGCGCAGAACTTTCCTCCGACCGACGCCGAGTGACCCTATACTACGGGGAAAACCTTCCGGCCGGATCCCGGGTTCAAGTGACGTTCGGCAGTCCCTCACTTCGGGATGCTTCTGGGCAAGCCCCCGATCTGGCTGGCACCGGTCAGCCCGGAAGCACCAATGTCCTGATTTTCCAGACGTCCAACACCGGACCCCTCCCCGGTACTGCCGTTGTAGGGCGGGTCCTGGCGTCTCAACCCGGCGCGGGCGGTTCTGATGTGCCGTTGGTGAACGTCACCATCAGCCTGGATGGACAGGAACAGACTGTTCGAACCACCACCGCGGCGGACGGATCGTTTCGCCTGGAGCCGGTTCCCTCTGGAAGATTTTTTGTCAATGTCGATGGACGCACCGCCACCGGCAGCCAGTGGCCCTCGGGCGCCTACTATCCGGTGATTGGCAAGGCCTGGGAGGCTGTCGCCGGTAAAACCAACAACCCGGCGGGTGGAACCGGCATCATTTACCTGCCTCGGGTGGCTGAGGAAACGTTGCGCCCTGTCAGTGCCGCGGAAACCACCCGAGTCACCTTCCCCGCCGCCGTCGTCCAGGCGGACCCGCGCCTCTCCGGTGTCGAAATCAATGTCCCCCCCAACGGCCTGTTTGCCGACAACGGCCAGCGCGGGGGATTGGTCGGGCTTGCCCCGGTTGCGTCCAACCGACTGCCGGAACCCCTGCCGGCCGGACTCAATCACGCCCTCGACATTTCCATCCAAACAAGCGGGCCGCAGAACTTCAGTGAACCCGTTCCTGCGCGGTTCCCCAACCTTCCCGATCCAGTGACGGGCGAAGTGCTGCCGCCCGGCTCAAAGACGGCACTGTGGAGTTTCAACCACGACACCGGCCAATGGGAGATGCAGGGATCCATGACCATCTCCCCGGACGGCAAGTTTGCCGACACCGATGCCGGAGTGGGCATCCGCCAGGCCGGCTGGCATGGCATCTCTCCCGGCACCCAGGGCGGAGGCGGTCCCCCGCCTCCACCGCCACCCTGCCAGCCCGGCGGGCTTCTTCCCGAAGGAACTTCCAGCTGCGGCCCGCCCGACGATTGCGATCCCTCCGAGGCCAAACGCCAGATGCAGCTCTGTTTCGCCCGGGCCAGTGCCTGCGCGTTGAAATGCTATGAAGACTGCGGGACAGCGGGCCCCCCCGAGGACTTCGTTGACGTCGCAGGCATGGCCAAGGACTGCGCGGAAGGAGCGCGCTGCTCCAAGGAATGCACCGACGAGGGCGAGCGCTGTGCCGAGCGGTATGTACGGTGCGTCCTCGGGGGGGGGCTCTTTTCCGGCGTCCAACGGCTGGGACTCCGACCCGCGGCAGAGGAATCTGACCCACCGGTCATTGCGGAAGCCAAGCGATTGATCGCCGAGATCCGCCAAAGTGCCGACCTGGTTTTGGCGCTGAACGCCGTTGTCTCCAAGGCGCCCACCCTGGAGCAGCTTTCACCGGAGGATCTGGCCCTGGCGAAACAACTGGCCGACCAAATTCTGGTGTTCCACGGCGGCAAGAGCCCCAAGGATTATTTTGCAGCCAAGTCACGGAACTTCACCCAGATGGTGATGAACTCCCCGTATGCGGATGACATCTACCCCGCCTTGACGGGCTATTACGTCCTGGAAGACCTCGGTAACGGGCTCGTTCGCCGGGGTCGGACCGATGTTCGGGGATACCTCAACAACATTATCCTGCGTCCGAACACACCCTACCGGGTTTCCCTCCTCTTCGGTCCCGCCCTCAGCTTTTACCAGCAGCAGTTTGTCAGCGCGGCAGCGGGTCAGCCCACGACGATTCCGTTCGGCAGCAACCGCGCCCTGAGCAGCAGCGATGTTGACGGAGATGGCATTCCGGCGGAGGCGGAATTCGTTCTGGGGACCCGCCCGGACCTTCGCGACACGGACGGCGACGGCATCTCCGACCTCGACGAACTTCGAAACGGCACCAACCCGCTCGACAACCAACCGCCCGCCAACGGTGTGGTGGCGACGCTCGACACTCCGGGCTTTGCGGTCGACGTCGTCCTGCGCGGAACTGTCGCCCTGGTCGCCGACCGTCAAGCCGGCGTGGCCGTCGTGGACGTCACCGACCCGCTGGCTCCATCCCTCCTGCAGCAGGTGGATACCCCGGGACAAGCCTACGCCGTAGCCATTCAGGATGACTTGGGAATCGTGGCGG
>JBGAPN010000471.1:0-4174 GCA_044221235.1 Limisphaerales bacterium | reverse complement strand
CCGCATTACTGGACCGCCGCGGAAATTGCGCTGCTGCAGATGGCCATGCTCGCCTATGTGGACGAGTCAGGGCCGCAACCCGTCTTGGTGGTGGGAGCGGGAGTCCCGGACGAGTGGACTCCGAGCCGAATCGCCCTCACGGGTCTTCGCACCCGGTTGGGTACGGTCTCCTGGGACTGGGATGGAAAGCGGCTGCGCGTCCGGGCCCCAGGGTTTCAGGCGGGTGCCATCCGTCCTGGCGCCGCCTTTGCGAAGGGGATTCCCCTGGAGGTCAATTGACGGTGTTCCGAACAGGACCGAATTCGACCGCCCATTGCCAATTCGCAGCGAATGCCGCATTGGTTTTGCCGCTCATCCGTTCACGCCCATGCCCGAGCCCATCCACATCGCCCAGGCCGGTCCCCGCCGCCTCGAATTGCTGCCCGCCCTGGCCAATCGCCACGGCCTTATCGCCGGAGCCACCGGCACTGGAAAGACCGTCACGTTGCAGACCCTGGCGGAGGGCTTCAGTGCCCGGGGCGTGCCCGTGTTCATGGCGGATGTAAAAGGGGACCTTGCTGGACTCTCCCAGCCGGGCGGCCAGAACGCGCGGGTCCGTGAACGGGTGGCCACCCTGGGGATCACCAACCACTCGCCGACGGGTTTTCCAGTCACCTGTTGGGACATCTTCGGCGAACAGGGCCATCCGCTGCGCGCCACGGTATCCGAGATGGGTCCCCTCCTCCTGTCCCGCTTGCTCCAGCTCAATGAAACCCAGTCTGGCGTCCTCCAGCTCGTCTTCCGCATCGCCGACGAGCACGGACTGCTGATTCTGGATTTGAAGGACCTCCGGGCGGTCACCCGTCACGTGGGTGAAAACGCGTCTGCCTTCACCACCCAGTACGGGAACATTTCGCCCGCCAGCATTGGCGCCATCCAGCGCGCCCTGTTGACACTGGAATCCCAGGGCGGGGACCGTTTTTTTGGCGAGCCGGCGCTGAATCTGGACGACCTGCTTCAAACGGATGGCAACGGCCGCGGCGTGATCAACATCCTGTCGGCAGAACGATTGATGGGGGCCCCAAAGGTCTATGCCACCGCCCTGCTGTGGATGTTGTCGGAGCTTTTCGAAACGCTTCCCGAGGTCGGGGATGTCCCGCAGCCCCGGCTGGTATTCTTCTTCGACGAGGCGCATCTGCTGTTCAATGACATCCCTGATGCGCTGCTGGAAAAGGTCGAACAGGTGGTGCGGCTGATCCGTTCCAAGGGAGTGGGGGTCTACTTTGTGACCCAGAACCCGCGGGACGTTCCCGACCGCGTCCTGGGCCAGCTCGGCAACCGCATCCAACACGCGCTCCGGGCCTTCACACCTCTGGACCAGAAGGCGGTCCGCGCGGCCGCACAGACCTTCCGGCCCAATCCGGCCCTCGACACCACTGCCGCCCTCACCGAACTGGCCGTTGGTGAGGCCCTGGTGAGCCTGCTCGACGACAAGGGCCAGCCCGCTGTTGTGGAACGGGCGCTGATTGTTCCCCCACGGTCGCAGCTGGGTCCCATTGCCCCCGCCCAGCGACAGCAGCTCCTGAAGACTTCCCTGGTGGCCGGAGTGTATGACACCCCGGTCGACCGTGAGTCCGCCTACGAGCAATTGACCGGTGCCGTGAATGCCAATCCAGCCCAGCAATCCGCGCCGCCAGTCCAGGAAACACGGCGCGGGTTCTGGTCCTCGCTGTTCGGTAGCGACGAACCGGAATCCCCGACGACCACGGACAGGCCCGTTTCGCCGCTGCCCACCGCCGCACCCAGGCCGTCCCGCCGTCCCGGGCGTCCACCCGATACCCTCGCCGAAGTGGTCACCAAGACCGCCGCCCGCAGCGTTACCACTGCCGTCGCCGGAACTATCGGACGCGAACTGGCGCGTGGACTCCTGGGAGGACTCCTGGGTGGTCGAAGCCGCCGGCGTTAATCGCAGCCCGGGTTCGGCATCGGTGCGGGATCAAGCGAACAGCCATTGCCCGCGCCGACCCTATTCCGGACGGCGGATACGCGCTGGCGACGGGCCTGAAGCCCCACAAGGACGTCCTTCTCCCGGTCGGGCATGGAGTCCGCGCCCAGATTAGCGGCGAACCATTTTACCCGAACCCCGGCGGGCCAATTCGTCGGCCGTGAACGCGGGGACCGTGGTGGTCCGGACAAATCCGCCGGCGACGAGGTCCGATAGAACCTGGCGGACGGGTTCAACCGAATCGGCTCGAAGGATCAGCAGACCGTCGTACTCGCCCATAAGCCAGTATTGCCCTTCGATCTGAACGCCCGCTCGTTGTGCGGCCTTGGCAAACGCGCGGGCGCGATCGGTGGTCTTTCCAATGGCGGCGGATCCCTTGTCGGTGAACCGCAACAGACTGACATAGGTAGGCATGGTGATGATGGAGGTTGGAAGTGTGGACTAACTGGAAAACTCAATGAATTGGCGAAACCCAGGCCGGGAATCAATATCATCGATCCGGGCCTCGGGGAATGGACTCTTCACGCTCCCCCTTGTCACCGAATCCCGCCCCGAATGCCTTGACCGGCGTCAAGAATGCGGCGGGTTGACGTGTCAGCCCGCCCTCGCGCCGCCGCCCTACTCTCCAAGATTCCGGCGCAACAGCGCCGCCAATCGGTCAGGCGCAATCACCGTGATGACGCTTCCATCCACCGTGACGTAGCCCTGGTCCCGCAATTTGGCCAGGGTTCGGGAGAAGGTCTCGCTGACAGTGCCCAATTCCGCCGCCAGGGTCCGCTTGGTGCCAGTCAAGGCGACCGCCACCGGCGACGGGGATCGGAGATCGGGACATCGTTTCAACAGCCAGTTCGCGAGGCGGGTTTCCACGTCCTTGAGCATGAGATCCTCGATCTGCCCCACCAACACCCGCAGGTGAGAACTCATGGCTGCGAGGATCCGCAGGGAAATCTCGGGCTGGCGCTTGAGCAGGGCGATGAACCCGGCCTTCTGCACCAGCAGAACTTGTGACGCTTCCACGGCCCGGGCATCCGCGGGATAACCCGTTTCTGTCGCCAGGGTGGCCTCGGCGAACGTCTCACCCGCCCGGAAGACGTGGATGACCTGCTCCTTCCCCGCAGCGTTGACGCGATGCACGCTGATTCCGCCTTTTTGGACGAGATAGAATCCCACCGACGAATCCCCTTCGTGGAACAGATACTCGCCCCGGGCCAGCGACCGCACTGTCACCAACGAGGCGATCGCCGCGATGTCATCCGGCCGCAGCCCCATGAACAATTGGGAACTCCGCAAGGTCACGGTCACCGCCGCGGTTCTCAAGCTGGCCAACGGTTCGCTCACGGACCCAGCGTGTCACCAACCCACCCCGGGATGGAACTGGATTTGAAGTCTGCTGGCGGTGAAGACCTGAGGTGGGGCGGCACCTGTGACTTGGAAAGTGGAATTAGGAGCTTTGAGTTTTGACGCTTGGATCCATCCCTCTCTCTCCATTGCGGATTCCCGTTAAAAGCAGTACCGATTTCTCCATGCACCCCCTTTCCGTCCGCATCGGTGCCTGGGCCCTCCTGAGCCTGGGCCTGCTGGGCGTGCACGGTAGGGCGGCAGTCGGAACGGATCCTTCCCTTTTGGAGAAGAAGATTCGCCCCCTGCTGGAGCAAAAATGCTTCGGATGCCACAGCCATTCGGCGGACCGCATCCAGGGCGGCTTGGTGCTCGACTCACGGTCGGGAGCATTGCAGGGCGGTGACTCCGGAAGGCCCGCGGTCGTCCCCCACGATCCCGCTGCCAGTCCGATGCTGGACCGCGTACGATCCCGACAGGAGAAACATCGGATGCCTCCGAAGGGGGAGCGACTGAGCCGCGACGAGGCGGCGCTCCTGGAAGATTGGATTCGTCAGGGTGCCCCCTGGGAGGAAGGGGCTCCAACTCTGGCCAAGCGACCCCGTGGTCCTATTACCGATCAGGACCGGGGATGGTGGGCCTTCCAGCCGTTGTCCCCGGTCAGCGTTCCCCGGATTCGCGACTCCCGTTGGGCACGCAATGATGTCGACCGCTTCATCCTGGAAAAGCTGGCGGCCCGCGGCCTCAGCCCGGCGCCGGAGGCCAGCCGAATCGTGCTGATTCGGCGACTCTACTTTGACGTGTGGGGCCTCCCCCCGGACCCCGCCGACATCGATGCCTTTGTCCAGGACT
>JBGAPN010000470.1:0-4433 GCA_044221235.1 Limisphaerales bacterium | reverse complement strand
CTCGCGGGCCACTGGAAGGGATTCCAATGGCGGAAGGACGCCCAGCTTCAAGCCAACGCCCTCACGCTCGAAACCTATGTCACCGATCGCTGGACACGGCAGAGGACAAACATCGTGGATTTCGACAATGTGGTGATCGCCCGCGACTACATTGGACCCACGGTGGCAAAATCACCCTGAAACGGGTCCCAAACCCGTGACAGCCAAGGTCAGGATTCCCATTCGCCGGGCGCGGTGAACGACCGACTCGTCGAAACTTTGGATCAATTTCGGGCCACTCTTTGGCAACCAACGGAAGACCCAACGCGCGGATCCGCCGTCTGCCCTTGTGGCGGATCCGTCCGCCATTGAAAGGTGGAACATGAAATCAAACCCGGATCCCTGGCACATTGACGCGACCGCATTTCCCGACGCCGGGACTCCGGTCGAGAAGTGGGAGTTCCTCCTACGCTTTGCCATTCTGGCCCCTTCCATTCGCAATACCCAGCCCTGGCTGTTTCATCTGAAGGGGAGCGAGCTCGAAGTGCGCGCCAATCTCCACCAGTCCTGTCCGGTGGTGGATCCGGACCATCGCGAGTTGGTCATGAGCTGCGGCTGCTCCCTGTTTCACCTGCGGTGCGCCCTGCGTCACTACGGGTGGCTCGGAAGTGTCGACCTGTTTCCGGAACCCGAGGTCCCCGAACTGATCGCGAGACTGACACTGGCTTCTTCCCATGTGATTCGTGGGGTGGAGAGCGCCCTGTTCGAATCCATCACGCTCCGCCGAACCAACCGACAACCGTTCGAGGCATTGCCCGCCCCTTCGGATCTGCTGCAGGAACTGTCCGATGCAGCCGACGAAGAGGGTGCATGGTTCCAGGTCATCCATCCCGAAGCTGCCCGGAGCGCCCTGGCTGAAACAGTGTCCGAGGCGGATCGGCGTCAGTGGGCAGATCCGAGATTCCGCGGCGAGTTGTCCCACTGGATCCACGCCGGTCATTCCGGGCGGCGCGACGGAATTCCCGCGCACGCTCACGGAGCCGACGATTTGCTGTCCAGCGTGGAGGCGGCGGTGATCCGGACGTTCGACATGGGAGACGGTCAGGCTGCCAGAAACCACCAGGTCGCCGCAGGCTCACCCACCCTCGCAGTGCTCGGGACAACGGAAGACGATCCGACAGCCTGGGTGAAGGCTGGCCAGGCTCTGGCCCGGGTGCTTCTCCGCGCTCGTGCTGGCAATCTCTGGGCCTCGTTCCTCAATCAGCCGGTGGAAATACCCGAACTCCGATGGCAGGTCCGGGAGATCGCCGGACATGTTGGGTTTCCCCAGATCGTGCTGCGCCTGGGTTTTGGACGCGATGTCCGTCCGACGCCGAGGAGGAATCTGGAGGAGGTCTTGGTGTAGCGTCGGCGCGGTGACGTCCCCTTCCCGTCAAAGCCGGCCCGCGACGCCGCGGGTTCCGGGCAGTCGCTGGTGGACCGAATCTGCTCCCCGTCAGCACGATGAGCGACGGCGGGACGCCAGGGCACTGATGCCCAACGCAACGATTCCGGTTCCAGCCAACGCGATTTCCCCAGGCTCCGGGACCACTACGGGTGCGATGAACGTTTGCGGCCCCCATTGCCCCAGCAGGTTCTCGCTGGCGAACGGCGGAAGCATCACATCGGGATTCACCCAACCCGATCATGGCCTCCCAAGGCTCCAGCGGCATTGTGTTCCCAAAAGAGAAGGGCGCTGTCATCCCCGGCTGGGGTGTCAATTGAAGGACCGCGCCGCAGGCATTCATCAGCGTCAGCGTTCCGGCGGTTATTCCGCCTTCGACCCGACCGTGACTACCCACATCCCGACGACTCCATCCGACCCAAGGTCATTTAAGGCGACTCGCGTCCGTGAACCCAGCGTCACCGTTCCGGCTCCACCCGGCAGCAGAAGTTTGACCCCATCGCCGTCACCCGATTCCACCACCGCACCTTCCGGCAGAAGGGTTCAACCTGAAGGGGTTGCAGTGCTCCGTTCGGCGTTGCCTGCCATTGGGCACCGTCGCCCCCGGCAAGAACCACGGCCAGTTCGCCCCGATCCGTCCCCCCGGTCGCAGGTCCCAATCCAAGGCTGAGGCCTGCGGACGAATCCGAATGACTTGAACAGCCGGAGAACACCAACACGGCCAGGGCAGCAGACACCCCGGCCAGGGAAACCAATCTGAGCATGGAAAAGAGAAATGACAGACAGTAGGAAAACTCAACCCAATTTTGGCCAGATTTCCGCCAATGGGAGCTCCGTTTTGGCAGCTGACTTTGGCCAATCCCCATCTATGGTTCCCGACGACAATTCATCCATGAGCGCGACGACCACCGCCGAGAACACCCCGCTTCAGAGCCTTGATGAAGTGGAGGACTTCTACAAGGAACGCTATCCCGAGCCGATGCCCGCCACCCCGGCCAAAAAGCCCACGGTGGGATACGACCCGGACAAGAAGGAAACCGAATTCCGCAACTACGAGGCCGATGCCCGGCCCACCGTGCGCGAGTTTTACCGGCTGAATCACCTCAATCAGACCCATGAATTCGTCCAGGCCAAGAAGCGCGAATTCCTGGGTCTCAACCGGATGAAGATGGGGGTCTGGGAGGCCGCCGAGTACCTGAACCAACTGGTCGACGACAGCGACCCGGACACCGACATGTCCCAACTGGAGCACCTGCTCCAGACCGCCGAGCAACTCCGCAAGGACGGCCAACCCCGCTGGATGATTTTGACCGGCTTCGTGCACGACCTCGGCAAGATCCTCTGCCTGTGGGCGAGCCCCAATGGGCAGTCGTGGGTGACACCTTCCCGACCGGTTGCGCGTACTCTCCGAAGATCGTGTTCCAGAAATTCTTCGAGGCGAACCCGGACTTCAAGAACCCCGCCTACCAGACCCGGCTCGGCATCTACGAGGAAGGGTGTGGCTTGGACAACGTGGACATTTCCTGGGGCCACGACGAATACATCTACCAAGTCTGCAAAGACTATCTGCCCAAGGAAGGCCTCGCGATGCTCCGCTACCACAGCTTTTACCCGTGGCACCGGGAAGGCGCCTACGAGTACCTGCTCAACGACGAGGACCGCGCGCTGCTGCCCTGGGTGCAGAAGTTCAATCCGTACGACCTTTACACCAAGAGCCACACGAAGCCGGACGCCCAGGCGCTTTGGCCGTACTACGATGACCTGATTCGGGAGTACTTCCCGGAGAAGATCCGCTGGTGACGAACATCTCGGACCGCGCTTGATCGCCCACGGCCCTGGAGGGACCCGTTTCCTCCGGGGCCTTTGTCATTCTCGGGAATCGGCGACGTAGCCGCGGAGGGCACGACGCGCCATCTGCCCCCCTTTCACCCTACTGACGGACTCGGCCTTCGAGGTCCACTCGGAAACAGTCAGCGTCTCGTTCCCTCGTCGTCCACGGTTCATGGCACCGGGCCCACTTCCCTCCTCAACTTTCAGCTCTCCCTGAACACCCCGAGTTTTCCTTCCGTCGAACTTGGAAATGCTGCGGACAAAGCGTTCCACTCGCAGTAGTTTCCAATCGATGAAGCGACGTTTCCTCCTGGGCCTGCTGGTCAGCCTCCCCGCGTGGGCGGACACGACCGGCACAACCCGGGTCGACTTCAATTTCGACATCCGGCCGCTGCTCTCCGATCGCTGTTTCTTCTGCCACGGTCCCGACGAGAAGGCGCGGAAGGGCAAGCTGCGTCTCGACCAGCGCGACGGCGTCTTTGAGGCACGCAAGGATGGACACTTCGTCATCAAACCCGGCGATCCTGACAACTCCAGCCTGATCCAGCGCATCTTCACTTCCGACGCGGACGACGTCATGCCGCCACCGGATTCGCACCTGGAGCTCACTGCGTCCGAAAAGGACCTGTTGCGGCGCTGGGTGCAACAGGGTGCGGAATGGAAGAACCACTGGGCGTTCAATCCACTGGTCCCCACCGAGCCCCCTGCGACCACCAACAACGCAGCCGTACTCAATCCCATTGACCAGTTCGTGGTGGCCCGGCTTGAGCGCAAGGGTCTCCATCCTTCGCCTCCGACCGATCGGGCGCATCTGCTTCGGCGGATTTCACTCGACCTGACCGGACTTCCCCCGACTCCGGCCGAGGTGGAGGTCTTTGTCCAGGATCCCTCACCGAAGGCGTATGAACAGGCGGTCGACCGGTTGCTGGCCTCGCCGGCCTACGGAGAACGCCAGGCCAACGACTGGCTGGATGTCGCCCGTTACGCCGACACCTACGGCTACCAGGCGGACGTGGAACGGGATCTCTCGCCCTGGCGCGACTGGGTGATCAAGGCCTTCAACGAGAACCTGCCCTACAACCAGTTCATCACCTGGCAGCTCGCCGGCGACCTCCTGCCGGACGCCACTGATGAACAGATCCTCGCCACCGCCTTCAACCGCCTGCACCGCCAAACCAAC
>JBGAPN010000469.1:0-4213 GCA_044221235.1 Limisphaerales bacterium | reverse complement strand
GCTCCACACGATTCGCGGATGACGAGACTCGGCGTCAGGAGCTGGCTGCGCGGCGGCAACCCGGGGTCCGCGAGACGGTCCAGCATGGCTTGCAGCGCCGCGGCGGCAATCTCACGACACGGCTGATGGATGGTCGTCAGCGGACACCCCAGGAGCGTTGCGTACCGCACGTTGTCGAATCCGGCGACACGAATGTCCCGTGGAACGTGGTAGCCCTGCTGCTGCAAGGCCTTCATCAGTTCCGCCGCCGTGGAATCATTCGCACAGATCAAGGCATCCCACCGATGTCCGGCCATCAGGCGGCGGATGAACTTCCGGTCGGCGGGATCTCCCAGACAAATCCAGGACGGAGGCGTGTCCACCCCGTGCCGGACCAGCGCCTCCCGGACCCCGGCGATGCGGGCATCCACGGTGGACGCGGAATTGGGCCGAGCAACAAAGGCCAGGCGCCGCCAGCCCAACCGGAGGAAATGCTCGGCGATCAAGTATCCCGCCGCCATGTTGTCCAACCCCACCAGGTCCAGGTCACTGCGCTTGGGAAACGGTCCCAGGTCCCGGTCGATGAGGATCACCTGAATCCCGGCCTGACGCAGCCGTTCGACGATGAGACGGTTGGCCTCCTCCCGGTGCGGGATCAATTCAAAGGGGGCAAAAAACACCCCGCACACCCGCTGCTCTACAAACTGATCACAGATCTGCCGGGCCTGATCCGGAGTCAGCCCGCCCCCCTGCCCCGGATACTCGGAACCGCCCCAAAACAAGCCGAACGCGTGGGATCGAAGCAGACCCGCCAGTTCGCCGCAGATTCGCTCAAAAATCTCCGTCTGGCCCAATCCGGGGATCATCAGACCCAGTTGACGTTCCTCACGCCGACGGGCGTCCTTTCCGGCCACGTAACTCCCGGAACCCTTCCGGCGCTCGATCAGACCTTCGCGGGCCAGATCGTTGAGCGCACGGATCACCGTTGGACGCGACATGCCGTGGAGCGCCACCAATCGCGCCTCGCTGGGTAGACGCGAGCCGACCGGGTAGCGTCCCGTGCGAATGTCATCGGCGAGTGAACGCCGGAGGCGGTGATATTTGGGATCCGTATCCGACATGGGGGAACCGGGGTAGACCTGTAATCAAGGTGTCACCAACTTGTCAGCACAGGAATCTGTCCGCGGAACCGGTGCCGTCTTTCCCAAACCGGGGCGAAAGGGCCTCCTTTTGACATTCCCGTGTTGTCCAGACTCCGATCCATGGCCCGAGGTGGCAACCACGCTGCCCGGCTTCTCCCGCTGCTGCTGTCGCTCGCTCCGATCGGGACCGGCGGCACGGCGGCCGAGTCCCTGCCCATCTATCAGGAACGCTGGCGGCCGCAGTTTCATTTCACGCCGCCGGATACCTGGATGAATGACCCGAACGGAATGGTGTACTTCGACGGTGAATACCATCTGTTCTACCAGAACAATCCCTACGGCAACCGCTGGGGCCACATGAGCTGGGGACACGCGGTGAGCCGGGATCTCGTTCATTGGGAAAACCTCCCCCTCGCCATTCCGGAGGCGGAAGGAGTGATGATCTTTTCCGGAAGCGCGGTGGTGGACTGGAACGACACCAGCGGCTTGGGGCGCGATGGCCGGCCGCCCCTGGTGGCCATCTACACCGGGCACTACACCGGACGGCCGCTCCAGAATCAGCACATCGCCTACAGCAACGACCGCGGACGGACCTGGACCAAATACCCGGGCAATCCGGTCCTCGATCTGGGTGAGCCGGATTTCCGGGATCCCAAGGTGTTTTGGCACACGCCTACCCGACGGTGGGTCATGGCCGTATCCTGGCCCCCGAAACGGAAGGTCCGATTCTATGGGTCGCCCGATCTCAAGACGTGGACCCACCTTAGCGATTTCGGGCCCGCCGGATCGACGGATGGGATCTGGGAATGCCCGGATCTCTTTCCCTTGCCGGTTGAGGGCAAGCGTGGGGAGCAGCGATGGGTGCTGGTGGTCAATGTCGGGTCGGGTGCGCCTGCGGGTGGGTCCGGGACCCAGTATTTCATCGGGCAGTTCGACGGGACCCAGTTTGTTGCCGACACCGGAAGTCCCATCTCCCCGGCAATTCCTGCAGGGGCCCTGTGGGCGGACTGGGGGCCGGATTTCTATGCGTCGGTCAGTTGGTCCGATGTTCCTGCGCGTGACGGCAGGAGGCTCTGGTTGGGTTGGATGAGCAATTGGACCTATGCCAATGACGTCCCCACCTTGCCCTGGCGGAGCGCCATGACATTCCCGAGGGAGTTGGCGCTGCGTCAAACCTCGGACGGCCTCCGCCTGGTCCAGCGCCCGGTTCGGGAAATCGCGTCGATTGAATCCCCGCGCAACCGCATCACCCATGTCGAAATTGACCCTGCCTCTCGCTGGCTGGCCTCCCAACGGTTCGCCGGTGGACTGTCCGAACTCGAGTTGGAGCTGGAATCCAGGCCGGTCTCGGGGTCTCTGACAGTGTCGGTGCATCAAGGAAAAGCTGGAGTCACCCAGCTGATAGCCGATTTCGGTCGCCGGAGCCTGACGGTTGACCGGTCCCGCAGCGGCTTGGTGGATTTCAGCCCTCAGTTCCCGGCCGTCCGCACCGCTCCCTTGCTCCTCGACGACGACCCGCTGCACCTCCGGCTTCTGGTCGACGTTTCCTCCCTTGAGGTGTTCGCCCAGGACGGCACTCTGGCGATGACCTCAATCGTGCTGCCAGACTCACCGGATCTACGTTTTTCTCTCGATAGCGTGGGGTCACCCGTCCATATTCTCATGAAATCCCTTTCGGTCCGCGCCCTGAAGCCTGCTCCACCCATCAAGTCATCGCACCTTCCATGAACGTCCCCGAATCCTCCATCCGGCCAATCCGCGGCGGATTTACCCTGATCGAACTCCTGGTGGTGATCGCGATCATCGCCATTCTGGCGGGCATGCTCTTGCCGGCCCTTTCCCGCGCCAAGGCGAAGGCGGAAGCCATCGCCTGCCTGAACAATGACAAGCAGATTGCGTTGCTCATGAACTTCTACGTCATGGACAACAACGACACCTATCCCGGCCATCGCAACGGGAACCTGCCCAACGGCAAGAGCGATGTCATTCCCACGAACTGGTGGGGCGTCACCATCCAGGGCTACGGAAACAACCCCCAAACCAATCTCTTCCGCTGCCCCAGTCTGAAGGGCCGCCGCCTCGACAACGGAGTCCGTTGGGAATGGAAGTTCGACGCCCACATGGTCGGGTACGGAATGAACGCCTTCTTTCTCGGACGCCATCCCTACGGGCCCGAAACGGTGACCGTCGGCGGAATCGCCTTTGCCACCTACCCCTGGTTCAAGAAGTCCGCGATCGTCAGCCCGTCCCGGACCATGGAGGTGGGCGAATCCATGCCCACCGCCAATCGCGAATGGAGCAGCAGTCTCTGGTGGCCGTCCTCCTGCATGAATAACAAGACGTCGACCACCAAAGGCTTCGAGGGCATCGATTACCTGCGCCACAAGACCGGCGGATCGGTCAGTTTTGCCGATGGCCACGCGGAGATTCGCAAGGACACTCTGATCAATCCCCCGGTCGATCCCATCAGCGGCGGCGCTAAGGGACTCGAGAATTCCGAGTACTGGGATCCATTGAATCGGGCCAAGCGCTGAACGCGGTTCCCACCCTGGCATCTTCCCGTTGACCCGTGCCCGCCCGGCACGGGCTCCACAACCTGCACCCTGTTGCCCTTGAAAAGTCGCATTCTCTTCTGGTCCATCACCTCCGCGCTCGCGGGCTTCCTCTTTGGCTTCGACACGGTGGTGATCTCTGGCGCCGAACAAACCATCCAGAAGCTCTGGAATCTGAGCCCGGCGATGCACGGATTCGCCATGGCTTCCGCCCTCTATGGCACGGTCATCGGTTCGCTCATTGGCAGCTGGCCCACGGACCGTTATGGACGCAGGCCCACCCTGTTTTGGGTCGGAATCCTCTACTTTGTGTCCGCGGTCTGGTCGGGTGTCGCCACCGGGTTCTACACGTTCAGCATCGCCCGTTTCATCGGCGGACTTGGGGTGGGCATCTCGACCGTCGCCGCCCCGCTCTACATCTCGGAAATCTCTCCTCCGGGAAGCCGCGGACGGCTCGCCGGCATGTTCCAGTTCAACATCGTCTTCGGCATCCTCATGGCCTTTCTGTCCAACGCCCTGCTTGCCAGCGTCGGCGCGAAC